>JBEIJS010000035.1:0-18940 GCA_040380105.1 Caulobacteraceae bacterium
GAGCCGGCCCCGCTGCAGTTCCTGGCCCCGTTCTCGGGCACGGCCATGGGCGAGTTCTTCCGCGACAACGGCATGCACGCCCTGATCGTCTATGACGACCTGTCCAAACAGGCTGTGGCCTATCGCCAGATGTCCCTGCTGCTGCGCCGCCCGCCGGGCCGCGAAGCCTATCCGGGCGACGTCTTCTATCTGCACAGCCGCCTGCTGGAGCGTTCGGCCAAGCTGAACGCCGACTACGGCTCGGGCTCCATGACCGCCCTGCCGCTGATCGAGACCCAGGCCAACGACGTGTCGGCCTACATCCCGACCAATGTGATCTCGATCACCGACGGCCAGATCTTCCTCGAGTCTGACCTGTTCTACCAGGGCATCCGCCCGGCCGTGAACGTCGGCATCTCGGTGTCGCGCGTGGGCTCCTCGGCCCAGACCAAGGCGATGAAGAAGGTCGCCGGCTCGATCAAGGGCGAGCTGGCCCAGTATCGGGAAATGGCCGCCTTCGCGAAATTCGGTTCGGACCTCGACGCCTCGACCCAGAAACTGCTGGCCCGCGGTGCCCGCCTGACGGAGCTGCTGAAGCAGCCGCAGTACAGCCCGCTGACCATGGAAGAGCAGGTCGTCTCGGTCTACGCCGGCACGCGCGGCTATCTCGATGGCATCGCCGTCGGCGACATCGGCCGTTTCGAGAGCGAGCTGCTGGCCCGCATCAAGTCGTCGAACGCCGGCCTGCTGGACGGCATCCGTGCCAAGAAGGACCTGACCGCCGAGCTCGAAGCCGAGCTGAAGTCGGTGCTGGAAGCCTTCGTCAAGACCTTCGCCTGAGCCCCGGCCGGATAGCGAGAGAGTAGCCCCGGATGGCCAGCCTCAAGGAAATGCGCAATCGGATCGGAAGCGTGAAGTCCACGCAGAAGATCACGAAAGCCCTGAACATGGTCGCCGCGGCCAAGCTGAAGCGCGCCCAGGACCAGGCTGAAAGCGCCCGTCCCTATGCCCGCAAGATGGCCGCGGTCATCGCCAACCTCGCCGCCGGCGTGTCCGGCGACGGGGCGCCCAAACTGCTGGCCGGCACGGGTTCCGAGCAGAAGCACCTGATCGTCGTCGCCACCGGCGACAAGGGTCTGGCCGGCGGGTTCAACACCAATGTCATCCGGGCCGCACGCGAGCGAATCAACGGATTGATTGCGGCCGGCAAGGACGTCCGCATCATCGCCGTGGGCCGCAAGTCACGCGACGGGCTGACGCGCCTGTATGGCGACAAGCTGGTGAAGACCTTCGAGATGTCGGATCACAAGGTCATCGGCCTGCCGGCGGCGGAGCCGATCGCGGCCCTGATCGCCGAACAGTTCGAGGGCGGCCACGCCGACGTCGTGACCCTGTTCTTCAGCCGCTTCCAGTCGGTCATCTCCCAGATCCCGACCCCGAAACAGCTGATCCCGGCGGTCGTTGACGGCGATGCGCCGCCGATCGACCTGAACGGCGCGACCTATGAGTACGAGCCCTCGGAAGAGGAAATCCTCGAGACCCTGCTGCCGCGCAACATCACCACCCAGGTGCTGGCCGCCCTTTACGAGAACCAGGCCAGCTTCTTCGGGGCCCAGATGGGCGCCATGGACAACGCCACGCGCAACGCCGGCGACCTGATCAACAGCCTGACCCTGCAGTACAACCGCAAACGCCAGGCCCAGATCACGACCGAACTGATCGAGATCATTGCGGGCGCCGAAGCCCTCTGATCCGAACCCCGCCCAGATACGCCCAGATACACGCCAAGCACGACCTTCCGAACGGAACGAACCGATGACCGACACCACCGCCAAGAAACCCGCCGCCAAGAAGCCGGCTGCTCCCAAGGCCCCGAAGGCCGCCGCCGCGACCGGTAACGCCGCCTATACGGCCGGCACCGGCGTAGGCCGGATCGCCCAGGTCATCGGCGCCGTCGTCGACGTCGAGTTCACCGGCCAGCTGCCGGCGATCCTGAACGCCCTGGAGACGCAGAACGTCGACCAGAAGACCGGCCAGCCCTTCACCCTGGTGCTGGAAGTCGCCCAGCATCTCGGCGAGAACATGGTCCGCACCATCGCCATGGACACTTCGGAAGGTCTGACCCGCGGCCAGGCCGTGACCGACACCGGCACCTCGATCCTGGCCCCGGTCGGCCCCGGAACGCTCGGCCGCATCATGAACGTCGTCGGCGCGCCGATCGACGAACAGGGCCCGATCAAGACCACCATGTACCGCCCGATCCACCGCGAGGCGCCGTCGTTCGAAGAGCAGTCGACCTCGTCGGAAATCCTCGTCACCGGGATCAAGGTCATCGACCTGATGTGCCCCTACACCAAGGGTGGCAAGATCGGCCTGTTCGGCGGCGCCGGCGTGGGCAAGACCGTGACGATGCAGGAACTGATCAACAACATCGCCAAGGCCTACGGCGGTTATTCGGTCCTGGCCGGCGTGGGTGAGCGCACCCGCGAGGGCAACGACCTCTATCACGAGATGATCGAGTCCAATGTGAACGTGGACCCGACCAAGAACGGCGGCTCGACCGAAGGCTCCAAATGCGCCCTTGTCTACGGCCAGATGAACGAGCCTCCCGGCGCCCGCGCCCGCGTCGCCCTGACCGGCCTGGCCCAGGCCGAGTATTTCCGCGACGAGGAAGGCAAGGACGTTCTGCTGTTCGTCGACAACATCTTCCGCTTCACCCAGGCCGGTTCGGAAGTGTCCGCCCTGCTGGGCCGTATCCCGTCCGCCGTGGGCTATCAGCCGACGCTGGCCACGGAGATGGGCAACCTGCAGGAGCGCATCACCTCGACCAAGAAGGGCTCGATCACCTCGGTCCAGGCCATCTACGTCCCCGCCGACGACCTGACCGACCCGGCCCCGGCCGCCTCCTTCGCCCACCTGGACGCGACGACCGTGCTGAGTCGCGATATCGCCGCCCAGGCCATCTTCCCGGCCGTGGACCCGCTCGACTCGACCTCGCGGATCATGGACCCGCTGGTCATCGGCGAGGAACACTACCGCGTCGCCCGTTCGGTCCAGGAAGTCCTGCAGCAGTACAAGGCGCTGAAGGACATCATCGCCATCCTGGGCATGGATGAGCTGTCGGAAGAGGACAAGCTGATCGTCTCGCGCGCCCGCAAGATCCAGCGCTTCCTGTCGCAGCCCTTCTTCGTGGCCGAGCAGTTCACCGGCGCGGACGGCAAGTTCGTGTCGCTGGAAGACACCATCCGCTCGTTCAAGGGCATCGTCGCCGGCGAATACGACCACCTTCCGGAAGCCGCCTTCTACATGGTCGGCGCCATCGAGGAAGCCGTGGCCAAGGCCGAGAAGCTCGCCGCCGAGGCGGCCTGATCCATGGCCGGCAAGCTCAGCTTCTCGCTGGTGTCGCCTGAGCGCGAGGTCTTCAACGGCCTCGTCGATCAGGTCGACGCGCCCGGCGCCGAAGGCGATTTCGGCGTCCTCGCCGACCACGCGCCGTTCATGACCGCCCTGCGCGAAGGCGTGGTCACGGTCATCGACGGCGGTTCGCGCCGCCAGTTCGAGGTCCACGGCGGCTTCGCCGACGTGACCCCGGCCGGCCTGACCATCCTGGCCGAACAGGCCTCGGAAGTGACGGCGGCCGCCTAGGCCCTTGTCATCCCGGACGCGGCGCAGCCGCGATCCGGGACGCGCCTGCCTTGCCGATCCCGGATCGTGCCAATGTGTCTGGCCCCCTCCCGATCGCGGCGGTAGCCTCCGCCCATGCTCGAACTCCGCCCCAACTGCGAATGCTGCGACCGCGACCTGCCTTTCGACAGCGCCGAGGCCCGCATGTGCACTTTCGAATGCACCTTCTGCGCCGATTGCGTGGATGGCGCGCTGAAGGGCGTCTGCCCCAACTGCGGTGGCGGGTTCAGCGCCCGTCCGATCCGCCCGGCGCACCTGCTGGCCAGATATCCGGCCTCGACGAAACGGGTGCTCAAGCCGGAAGGCTGTGCGGTGGGCTAGACCACCAGCGGCGCAAACACGGCCACGACCTGTTCATAGACGGCCCGTTTGAACGGAACGATCTGGTCAGGGGCTTCGCTCAGCGGTCCCCAGCGCCAGGCGTCGAACTCGATCTCGCCGTGGGCCTCGAGGTCGATCTCGGACTCTTCCCCGGTAAAGCGGAAGGCGAACCACTGCTGCTTCTGGCCAGACCAGCCGCGCGCCTGTTTCGACCCGCCGTAGTCGGGGGGGAAGTCGTAGGCGATCCATTCTTCCGTCCGGGCGACCAACTCGGCCGAGGTGACGCCGGTCTCCTCATACAGCTCGCGTCGGGCGGCGGCCTCGAGGTCCTCGCCCTCATCGACCCCGCCCTGCGGGAACTGCCAGTTGTGGGGTCCTCCAGTCCCGGCGCGGCGCCCGTACCAGACGCGGCCGTCCGGATGGAACAGCACGACGCCGACATTGGGGCGGTAGCGGGAGAGGTCCATGAGTGGCGAGTGGCGAGTGACGAGCGGTGAGTCAAGGCGCGGATCGAAAGCCGAGCGAGCGAGTCCTCGTCACTCGCCACGCGTCACTCACCACTTCCTACCGTCCCGGCCGCTGCGTCATCGCGCTCGCCGGAGCCAGCTGCAGCCCGCGGGCCTCCATGCCGGCGGTCCAGCGGGCGACGGCCTCGACCGTGACCGGATAGCTGAAGCCGGTGCCCATGGCCTGACCACTGCCCTTGGCCAGGGCCTCGAGCGCGTTCAACTGGCCCACGATGGCGGCCGGGTTCTGTTCCTCGTCGATGATCCGGTTGGCGCTGGCGCGGGCCCAGGCACCGGGGCGGCGGCTCATCGAGCCGTCGTCGAGGAAGGCCACCCCACGCTGGCGCAGAACAGTCATGAAGGCGGTCATGCCGGTGTCGGATGCTGCGAACCGGTCGCCCATATAGTTGGTGACGCCGAAATAGCCGGTGGCCCGGCCCAGCAGCCAGTTCATCCGCGCCTGGATATCGGCCGCCTCCGCCGAGGCCAGCAGGGTGTGTGGACCCGGATCGTTGTCGGGATAGCCGGAAGGCTCCATCGGCATCTCCAGCATCACCTCATGGCCCTGGGCGCGGGCCAGGTCGATCCAGCCCTGCAGACCCTCGGCATAGGGGACGAAGCTGAGGGTTACCTCCGCCGGCAGCCGTTCAATGGCGGCGCGGGTGGTGACGGCGTTCAGGCCCAGGCCGCCGACGATGATGGCCACGCGCGGGCGGCCGTTGGAACGGAACGGGCGGGCATAGGCCTGGGCCGGCACGCGGCCGTCGGCCGCAATGGCCGGCAGGGGGCCGTTCGGGCCCGGCTGGCTCAGCCCGGCGATCGGTGCGGCGGGCAGGGGGCTGGCGGCGATGCGCGGGGCGGTCACCGGCGCACCGTTGCCCGATACCGTGGCTCCGTTGGGCAGGGTGATCACGGCCTCGCCTTCCAGGGCGGGATCGACGGCACCGCCGTTCCCCGCCAGGTCCTGCCACGAGCCATAGGCACCGACCGAGAAGGCCTCGAGCCCGGACGGAGCGGGGGCGGCGACGGGTGCCTCGCGCTTCAAGGTGGCCCGCGCCGAGGGCGCTCCGGCCCAGGGGTCGCCCAGTACGGTGATGAACAGGGCTGCCGCACCGATCAGCAGCAGGCCGGCACCGGTTACAGCGACGGGCGGCTTGCTCAGAAAGCGGCCGACGGGCGCAAGATTGTCGCGCAACGACCGGCGCACCGGGGGTGCTCCGGCGGTGGTGGCAAGAACAGACTGGCGCTTGGCGAACATGGGCAGGACTGGACGCTGGATGCGGGGGTCCGCGAAGCGGACTCCTTCAACCCTCACCTTGGCGGGCGTCGGTTAAGAAACCCTAACGCGCCGTTAGCCATGTCCCGTCAATTTTCCGGCGCGGGTTCCGGCTCGGCCGCGGCCAGGGCGGAGCCCGGGGCGGTCACCACAATACCCTCGGGCGCAGCGGCCAGCCGGGTCAGGTCTCCGCCGGCGCGCAGCACGTCAAAGGCCCGCTCCAGCTGGTAGTCCTTGTCCTCGGGCCAGTCTTCGCCCGGAGCCTCGACCGGGGTGTGGGGGCCCTTGCGCTCTGTCCCGATCGAGGCGTCCAGCGCGGTGGCGTAGGCCGCTTCCGAATAGATGAAGTTCGACCGCGACACGATCCGCGCCTCGGCCAGCGACCGCGACACCTCCAGATCGGGCTCGATGCCGATCTTCTGGATCGAGGCCCCCGAGGGCGTGAAATAGCGCGCCGTGGTGATCGACAGGGCACCGTCCTGGCCGCCACGCAACGGGATGACCGTCTGCACCGAGCCCTTGCCGAAGCTGGTCAGGCCGACAATGGTCGCGCGTTGATGGTCCTTCAGGGCACCGGCCACGATCTCGGAGGCCGAGGCGGAACCGTAGTTGATCAGCACCACCAGCGGCAGACCGCCGGTCAGGTCGCCCGGCCGGGCGCCATAGCGCTGGATCTGGTCGGCCTTGCGCCCGCGCTGGCTGACGATCTCGCCGCGTTCGAGGAAGGCGTCCGACACGGCGATGGCTGCATCCAGCAGGCCGCCGCCGTTGTTCCGCAGGTCCAGCACATAGCCCTTGATGGCGGGGTTCTCGACCTTCAGCCGGGCGATGGTCTCACTGAGTTCGCGGCCGGTATTCTCATTGAAGGTCGAGACGCGCAGAAAGGCAAAGTCGCCCTCGATCCGGCCGGTGACGGAATCGATCCGGATCACTTCGCGCGTCAGCGTCACCTCGCGCGGATCCTCGCCGTCGCGCAGGAAGGTGACCTGGACGGTCGTACCCACCGCCCCGCGCAGTTTTTCGGACACCTGGCTGACGGTCAGGCCTGCGGCGCTCTGACCCTCAATGGATGAGATCACATCTCCGGCGTTCACGCCGGCGCGGGCGGCCGGCCCGCCGTCCATCGGCGAGATCACCTTCACCAGGCCGCCCTCGGCCTGGATGGTCAGGCCCACGCCCGAATAGGCCCCCGACGTCCGCTCCTGCAGTTCGTCATAGCCACTGGGCGGCAGGTAGTTGGAATGGGGGTCCAGCGCCCCCATCATGCCCTGCAGCGCGGCCTCGATCAGTTTCTTGTCATCGACCGGGACGACATAGGCCTGTTCGACGATACCCAGAACGTCCCCGAACAGGGCCAGCATCCGGAAAGCCTCGTTCCGCGGCGTCTGGCCTGTGGCGGTCGCAGCGCCGAGCCCCAGGAGGGTCACGGCGGCAGCGCCAACCAGCAACAATTTACGCATCGGGTCTCTTTCAGCGAACAGGAAGGCGGCTCTTGGATGGATCAGTTACGAACCGACCGGCGACGAAATCGTGGCCGATCGGCGATTACCGGATAAAATCAGTGTCATCGCCGGTTGGGAAGCGGTTTCGCTGAAGGGGTGATTGGTGGTTGGTGGCTGGTGGCTGGTGACTGGCAGGTTGCAGAACAGGCACCGGGCCAGCGAACTCGAAAATCACCAATCACCAATCACCAATCACCAATCACCAATCACCAATCACCCGTCACTCACTGCAACCACGGCCCCGGATCAATCGGCCGCTCGTCGCGGCGAAGTTCGAACGTCGGCTCGCCGTCGGTGCCGGTCCTGCCAAGGCTCTGGCCGTCCAGGACCCGGTCTCCAGCCGCAACCGACAGCGTGTCGAGGCCGGAAATCACCGCCCGCCAGCCCGGACCGAGGTCGACGATGACCACCTGCCCCCAGCCACTCAGCGGCCCGGCAAAGGCTACCTGTCCGGCGGCGGGCGCGCGGACCTCCGACCCGCTGGTGCGCCAGCTCCAGCCGCTTGATCCCCCGCCAAAACGCTGCGACGGAGCCCCGTCGACGGGTGCGGTCAGGCGGCTGCGTCCGGCAGGCAGTCGGGCCGAAGCGGGCTCGGTTTCCGTCCCGGGCGGCGGCACGGCCGCGCCGAGCGAGCGCAGCCGCGTCTCCAGCACGCGGCTGGCCTGTTCGGCGCTTTCGGCTTCGGCCCGCAATACGGCCTCGAGGGCCGTCTTTCGGCTCGTAAGGGTCTCGATCTCCGCGCGCCGGTCGCCGCGGGCGCTTTCGATTGTGAACAGCTGCTCGCTGTTCAGGGCGCTGAGCCGCCGCACCCTGACGACCTCGGCCTGACGGTCCGCCAGCCCCTGGGCGCGCGCCTGCAGCGCGGGAGCCATGGCCCGCATCAGAATGGCGGCCCGGACCGTATCGACCGCCCGGTCGGCAGGGACCAGCAGCGGCGGCGGCGGACGACGGCTGATCATCTGCAGGGCGGACAGGAGCCGGCCCTGGCGGCCCCGTGCGCGGGACAGCCGGGTCACCAGTTCCGCCTCCTGCCGCCCCAGTTCGCGCAGTCGCGCCCGCTGGTCCGCGATCACGGCATCGTCCTGGCCGACAGCGGTGCGCAGCTCGGTCAGCTGGCTTTCCAGCCCGGCAATCTCGCGGCCGGCCTCGGCGGCTTCTGCGCGCAGGCGAAGGGCGCGGGCCCGCTCGTCACGGAACTCGGCCTGCAGCCGGCTGACGTCGCCGGCAGACGGGGTCTGTCGCGCGATCGCTGCGACGGGCAGGGCGATCACGGCAAGACAGAGAATCAGGAGGGGCGCGCGCGCATGGAGCGAGAGCGAATATCCGGTTTCGGATGCGAGCGCATCCATGCCGGTCCGCTTCAGTCGCGATGATAGGGGGACCCGGCCAGGATGGTCACGGCGCGATACAGCTGTTCCGCCAGCATGGCCCGCGCCAGGGCATGGGGCCAGGTCTGGGGTCCGAAGGCGAGGGTCGAGTCCGCAGCCGCATGCACGCTCTGATCCAGACCGTCAGCCCCGCCGATGGCGAACACCAGCCGGCGCTCGCCGCGATCCCGCAGCAGGGCGATATGGTCGGCGAAGGCCCGGCTGGAAAAGGTCCTCCCGCGCTCGTCGCAGGCGATCAGATGCGCGCCCTCGGCGGCCTTCAGGATCAGCTCAGCCTCGGGGGCCTTGCCGGACTTGCGCGGTTCCAGGTCGACCAGCTCCAGCGGGCCCAGGCCGAGGGCTCGCCCTGCCAGGGTGGCGCGCCCGGCATAGTCCGACGCCAGCACGGCCTCGGGTCCCCGCCCCGGCTTGCCGATGGCGATGACGGCCAGCTTCATGGGTTCACGAACCGGGGCTCAGGCGATCAGGCGCGGGCGTCGACGCGGTGGCCGCTCTCGACCGACCAGATCTTCTCGATGTTGTAGAAGGCGCGCACTTCCGGACGGAACAGGTGGACGATGACGTCTCCCGCATCCAGCAGCACCCAGTCGCAGTGCGGCAGGCCCGAAACCTTGACCTTGCCGAGACCGCTTTCCTTCAGCGTGCGCTGAAGGTGGTCGGCCAGGGCGCCGACATGACGGTGCGACCGCCCGGAGGCGATGATCATGGTGTCGGCCATCGGGCTCTTGCCCCTCAGGTCGATGAGAACGATGTCCTGGGCCTTGTCATCGTCGAGACGCGACAGGATGGCCGTTTCCAGATCGGTGGAGCCGATGGGGAGAGGCGCCTGTGGCCCGTCAGTCGGAGACCCGTCTTCGGAGTGGATGGAGTCGAATTCGTCCATCTCGTGCGCCGTGGGGGAGTCGGCGGCGTCTTGCGCATCGTGCGCGGGCGAGGGGGTCAGCGGAGGGCTCCGGGGAGGTTACTAAAGCGGAAGCCTATCACAGGGGCGCGGCGGCGTCACGCGCGGCCCGCAGCGCTGTCGAGGAGCGGGGGTTAAGCGGTGCTGTCAGCCAGGTCCAGGCGGGAGCCTCAAGGTCGGCCAGCCGCCGCGCCTGGCTCGTCGGAACCCGGGCAGAGGCGAAACGCGCTGCGGCCGGCGCGGTGCGGCTGTGGTGCAGGGACCCCGGCCGGGCGATCACCGCCATGGGCATGATCCGCATGATGTCGGTCCAGCCGCGCCATTTGTGGAAGCCGGCCAGATTGTCCGATCCCATCAACCAGACGAAGCGCACGCCGGGGTGGCGCGCGGTCAGGGCGCGCAGGGTGTCCACGGTCCATTGTGTACCGGCCCGGGTCTCGAAGTCCGACACGACCATGGACCGCCCCGCCGAGGCCATGGCGGCCGCCGCGCGCGCCGAGGCCATCCGCTCGGCCAGCGGCGCACTGTCGCGGGCGTCCTTCAGGGGGTTCTGCGGCGACACCAGCCAGATCACCCGATCCAGCCCCAGCCGCCGCATGGCCGTCTCGGCGACATGGGCGTGGCCGTCATGGGCCGGATTGAACGAGCCGCCGAACAGGCCGACGGCCATCCCGGGCTGCAGGTCCAGCCCGTCGCGCAGGGTGCCGGGACGGGGTCCCTGGGCTTTCGGTGCGGGACCGGCGTGGAAGAAGGACAAGGCGGGCTCGCGGGGGCTTATGCTCACAAGGGAGCTAACACGGCGGGACGGTCGGGGCTACGGCTCCCAGCCGCCGGGGGTTTCCATCACCGTCTCATCGGTCTCGGCCGGGGCGATTTCGCCGCGATCCTTGCGAACCTCCGTCCAGGCGGCGCGCAGCAGTTCGGTGACGCCTTCGCCCGAGACGCCGGAGACCAGCATGGGACGGCGGCCCGCGGCGGCCTCCAGCTCGGCGGCCTTTTCCTCGCGGGCCTCGGGCGTCAGGGCGTCGACCTTGTTCAGGGCCAGGACCTCGGCCTTTTCGGCGAGGCCGGCACCATAGGCTTCGAGCTCGTTGCGGATGGTGTGATAGGCGCCGGCGACGTCATCCTGGGTCCCGTCGATCAGATGGATCAGGCAGCCCGAGCGCTCGACGTGGCCGAGGAAGCGGGTGCCCAGACCCGCGCCTTCAGACGCGCCCTCGATCAGGCCGGGAATGTCGGCGATCACGAACCGCTCGGTCGGCGACAGGTCGACCACGCCGAGGTTGGGCACCAGGGTCGTGAACGGATAATCGGCGATCTTGGGTCGGGCGGCGCTGGCGGCCGCGAGAAAGGTCGACTTGCCGGCATTGGGCAGGCCGGCCAGGCCGACATCGGCGATCAGTTTCAGCCGAAGCCAGATCCAGCGCTCCTGGCCTTCCTGTCCGGGGTTGGCATAGGCGGGGGCCTGGTTGGACGGGCCCTTGAAATGGACATTGCCCCAGCCGCCGTTGCCGCCCTTGAGCAGCATCTCGGTCTTGCCGGCATAGTCCATGTCGAGCAGGACCGTCTCCTTGTCGTCGTCCAGCACCTGGGTGCCGACCGGGACCTTGAGGATGACGTCCTCGCCCTTGGCCCCATGCATCTGCCGACCCATGCCGTGGACGCCGGTCTGGGCCTTGAAATGCTGCTGGTAGCGGAAGTCGATCAGGGTGTTCAGGCCGTCCATGGCCGTGATCCAGACGTTGCCGCCATTGCCCCCGTCGCCGCCGTCCGGCCCGCCGTTCGGGATGAATTTCTCCCGCCGGAACGAGACGCAGCCGGCCCCGCCGTTGCCGGAGCGGATGTAGATCTTGGCCTGGTCGAGAAACTTCATCGCGGGATTTCTAAGAAGGGGCGCTAACGCTCGCGACGCGGTCGCTCGCTGCTTGAGCGCGGCTTATGGCGCAAGACAGCGGCGATTTACAGGCGGGTGTCGCACTGACGCTCTCCCTCCCCCGAAGTGGGGAGGGACGTCGGCGCGCAGCGACGACAGGGTGGGGAACTGAGAAGCGGGGCATCACCGGTTCATGACCGGCGTTCCCCACCCGGGCTCGGCTACGCCTCGCCGTCCCTCCCCATGAAGGGGAGGGAGATGTTCGACGCCGGCGTCAGCCCTTCGCCCACACCCCGAACGGATCGCTCCAGGGCATGTCCAGCGCCTCGGCGACCGCCGGATAGGTGATCTCGCCCCGGAGCACGTTCAGGCCGCGGGCCAGGTGCGGGTCCTTCTTCAGTGCCTCCAGCCCGTGATTGGCCAGGGCCAGGCCGAACGGCAGGGTGGCGTTGTTCAGGGCTTCGGACGAGGTGCGTGGGGCAGCACCCGGCATGTTGGCGACGCAATAGTGGACGACGTCGTCGATGACATAGGTCGGGTCCTGGTGGGTGGTGGCGTGGCTGGTTTCGAAACAGCCGCCCTGGTCGATGGCGACATCAACCAGCACCGAGCCGGGCTTCATCTGCTTCAGGTGCTCGCGCTTGATCAGCTTCGGCGCTTCCGCACCCGGCACCAGAACGGCGCCGATGATGACGTCGGCCTTGACCAGTTCCTCCTCGATCGCGCCGATCGAGGAATAGCGGGTGATGACCCGGCCCTGGGTGACTTCGTCGATATAGGCCATGCGCGGGATCGAGCGTTCCAGCACCACCACCTCGGCACCCAGCCCCATGGCCATGCGGGCCGCGTTCAGGCCCACGACGCCGCCGCCCAGCACCAGTACCCGTGCCGGGGCCACGCCCGGGACGCCGCAGAACAGCAGACCCATGCCGCCGTTGTGCTTGAGCAGGGTCTCGGCGGCCGAGAAGACGGCGATCCGGCCGGCGACTTCCGACATCGGGGCCAGCAGGGGCAGGCCCTTGCGGTCGTCGGTGACGGTCTCATAGGCCACGGCGGCGCATTTCGAGGCCAGCAGGCCCTTGGTCTGTTCGGGGTCGGGCGCGAGGTGCAGATAGGTGAACAGGATCTGGTCCTCGCGGAGCATTTCCCACTCGACCTTCTGCGGCTCCTTGACCTTCACGATCATGTCGTTGTCGGCGAAGATGGTCTTCGCATCGGCGACGATCTTCGCCCCGGCCTTTTTGTAGTCGGCGTCGGTGAAGCCCGCGCCGAGGCCGGCGCCGGTCTCGATCGAGACGGTGTGGCCGTGGGCGACGTATTCGCGCACCGCCGTCGGCGTCAGGCCGATCCGGTGTTCGTTCTTCTTGATTTCCTTGGGGACGCCGACGCGCATGGGGGGTTCCTTCTGACCGGGACGGGCCGATCTGCGGCGGCTCCGTTTCGATCCGCAATCTAGCGGCGGTTTGACCGCAGGTTCCTGTTCTTTTCGTCGTGTGAACGCTGTAAAGTCGCAGAACCTGCGAAGGAGTGCGTTCTTGAAGACTGTTTCTGCTGTCGCCCTTGACGATACCGACCGGAAGATGATCCGCGCCCTCCAGGGCGACGGCCGCATGACCAACGCCGATCTGGCCCGGACGGTGAACCTGTCCGAGAGCGCCTGCCTGCGCCGCCTGCGCGCGCTGGAAGCCGCCGAGGTCATCAGCCGCTATGCCGCGATCATCAATGAGCGCGCCGTAGGCCTGCCGATCAGCGTCTTCGTCACCGTGACCCTGTCATCCCAGGCCGAGGCCTCCCTGACCGCCTTCGAGACCGCCATCTCGACCGTGCCCGAGGTCGTGGAATGCTATCTGATGACCGGCGGCTCGGACTATCTGCTGCGGCTGGTGGTGCGCGACGTCGACGATCTGGAGCGCGTTCATTCGCGCGAACTGACCCGCATCCCGGGCGTGACCCGGGTCTCGTCCAGCGTGGCCATGCGCACCGTGGTCAAGCGGGGCGCGCTGCCGGTTTGACACAACCCATCGTTGCGCGAATACTGATCTTATGGGCTTCTCCGAAAAACCCGCCGTCTGGACCGATCGCGAGCCGACGCTCGATGAGGAAATCGGTGCGCTCGGCGATGAGGACATCTTCGACATGGCCAATCTGGTCGAGTCCCAGACAGGCGTCCCCGGAACGATCACAATCACCACGGTGATGGGACAGCACGGACCCCGGGTGCAGTATTTTCTGAAGCGAGGCCGCCACCAGCCCAGTTTTTCGGTGGCCGTCGCCTCGACCCCCCGGGTGGTCGCCAACAGTCTCGATGAGCGGGACCTGAACCGTATGGCCCCCGAGGTCATGGCATGGGTGGCCCTGAATCATGAGGCACTCGCCGCCTTCTGGTGGGATGGCGCAGACTGGGCGTCTCCCGAGGTTCAGACATTCATCGCGGGCCTCAGGAAGCTCTGACCTCACCCCCGCCGGCCGCGCACCACACCGATCACCGCCACTACCAGCCAGACCGTGCCGATGATCAGCAGCAGGTCTGCGACCGGCCGGGCCAGGCCGTACAGCCCATAGTCCTGCCAGCGCCCGACGGCGAAGTCCGCCAGCCAGCCGGTCGAAAGGCCGGCACCCAGCAGGGCGACGGGCCAGACCAGCGGCCGGAGTCGAGGCCTCATAGCGGGATCAGTTCCCGATCGTATCCATGTCGCGCCCCCGGGTTTCCGGCAGCCAGATCAGGGCGACAACGACGGCCACGGCGGTGAAGGCCAGGGTGTACCAGAGGCCGAAATAGATGTTCCCCGACCAGGCGACGAGAGCGAAACTGGCGGCCGGAAGCATGCCGCCGACCCAGCCCGTGCCGACATGATAGGGCAGGCTCATGGCCGTATAGCGCACCCGCGTCGGGAACAGCTCGACCAGGGCGGCTGCCTGGGGTCCGTACAGGGCCGTGGCCGCGACCATGAAGATCATCAATATGCCGAACACCATCGGCAGGTTGATCCGCTCCGGGTCGGCTTTGGCCGGATAGCCCGCCTCCAGAAGGGCGGCCTTGAGCCGGGTCTCGACTCCGGTCCGCGCGGCCTTCAGCGCCGCCGGGTCCAGGCCCTCGCCCTCGACCGAGGCGATCTCGACGCTGCCGATCCGGACCACGGCGACCGAGCCCGGCGCGGCCACGACATTGCGGTAGGAAATGCCCGCATTGGACAGAACGCTCTTGGCGATATCGCAGGAGCTGGCGAAGGCTGTCTTGCCGATCGGGTCGAACTGCAGGGCGCAGGTGGCCGGGTCGGCCATGACGACGATCGGCGATGAGGCCTGGGCTTCGGCAAGGGCGGGATTGGCGGCCCGGGTCAGGGCCTGGAAGCCGGGGAAGATGGCGATCAGGGCCAGGATCATGCCGAACAGCATCACCGGCTTGCGTCCGATCCGGTCCGAAATCCACCCGAAGAAGACATAGAGAAAGGCCGAGACGGCGGTCACCGCCAGCATCACAAGGTCGATGGTGTTGGTGTCGACCCGCAGCACCCGTTCCATGAAGAAGCGGGCGTAGAAATAGCCGCAGTACCAGACGGCCCCCTGGGCGATCATGATGCCGAACAGGGCGATCAGGACGAAGCGGCCGTTACGCCAGGTGCCGAAGGCCTCCTTGAACGGGGCGCGGCGTTCACCGCCCTCGGCCTCCATCCGGCGATAGGCCGGGCTTTCGTTCAGCTTGAGCCGGATCCACAGCGACACACCCAGCAGAAGGGCGGACAGGAGGAAGGGAATGCGCCAGCCCCATTCGTCGAAGGCCTCGGTGCCGACGATGGCGCGGGTGATCAGGATCACCGACAGGGCCCCGATCAGGCCCAGGGCGGCTGTGGTCTGGATCCAGCCGGTCATCAGGCCGCGCTTCTTCGCCGGTGCATGTTCGGCGACATAGACGACCGCCCCGCCGTACTCACCGCCGAGGGCAAAGCCCTGCAGCATCCGCATGACCAGCAGCAGGATGGGTGCGGCGATGCCGATCTGGTCATAGTCCGGCAGCAGGCCGATCGCGACGGTGGCGACCCCCATCAGGGTGATGGTGACCAGGAAGGTGGCCTTGCGCCCGGTCCGGTCGCCGAACCAGCCGAACACCAGGGCACCAAGGGGCCTGACCACAAAGCCGAGCCCGAAGGTCAGGAGTGCCAGGATGTAGGCGACAGTCTCGCCCGCGTCGGCGAAGAAATGTCGCGCGATCACGGTCGCCAGGGCTCCGAAGACGAAGAAATCGTACCATTCGAAGGCTGTGCCGGTGGCCGAGGCCGCCACGACGGTTCTCAGGCCGGGCTCCGCCCGTGTTTCTGTCGCATCCGTCATCGATCGCCTCCCCGTCGCCATGGCACCTCTGCGGACGCCTGCTCCGCGATGCTAGACGGCGTTGCAGGCTGCGCAAATAGCGAAGGCCCGCCGGCGGGGGGGATGCCGGCGGGCCTTCTTCAACCGAACCGCGGGTCGGGGGGGATCGCGGTCGGGAAGGGGGCGTCTAGTGTTTGGCGTCTTCGGCCGCGCTGGTCACGGCCTGGCCGGCGGCCGAGGCGTCACGGCCGACACCGGAGACGGTGTTGCAGGCGGCTGTGGTCAGGGCGGCGGCAGCGGCAAACAGAATGAAAATCTTGCGCATCGACAAACTCCTCGAGGCCGGGGGAGGCGGCGTCCGGCATATCAACGCCTTGGCGCAGCGACGGTTCCAAGGTCGGACGGATCGGTCGGAACGATGGCTTCCGGCGTGGCGAAGGTCATGCGGGCAATCATTCCTCCGCCTGCGGCGGGGACAAATTCGACCGAGCCCCGAAGCTGTCTGGCGAAAGCCCCCATCAGGGTTCGGCCCACGCCCGGGCGGAAGGTGTCGCTGACGCCCGGCCCGTCGTCCTCGATTTCAAGCACGCTGGTTTCCCCGTGCACCGAGAACCGGACCTTGAGATCGCCCCCTCGTCCGACGAAGGCGTGTTTCTGGGCGTTGGTCACAGCCTCGACCAGCCAGAGCGCCAGAGGCGCAAGCTTGTCCGGATCGACGACCAGGGAGTCGGCTTCGACCGAGGACGTGACCACATGTCCGCCGCCGGTTTCGCTCTCGACCAGCTGCGCGACCAGTTCAGTCAGAAAAATGCGGGCGTCGGCGTGCCGCAGGTCATGGCTCTGGTAGAGGGTGCGGTAGATGAGGGCGAGCGCCGAGATGCGCTGGCGCGTATCGCCGAGCGCCGCCCTCGAGTTCGGATCGGTCAGGGTCCGCTGCTGCATCGACAGGAGTGAGGAAATGATCTGCAGATTGTTTTTCACCCGGTGGTGGATTTCGCGCATCAGCGCGTCTTTTTCGGCCAGCGAGGCGGTCAGGGCGGCGTCCCGGATGACGATGGAACCGGCCAGTTGGTCCAGGGTCCGGGCCAGGCCGCGAATCTCGGTCGGGGCTTTCGTGGCATGGACCGGATGCACCGAGAACCGGCCCCTTGAATAGATGAAGGCCACCCGCTCGAGGTAGTTCAGCCAACGGATCACGACCCGTTCGCTGACCCACATCACCGCCGTGAAGGCGAACAGCCAGGTCAGCAAAGGCATGAACAAGGCGCTTATCGGGTTCAGTCGCGCCCAGGACAGTAGCCCGGGTGCAGGTGCCGAGAGCAGGGCATAGACGTCGTGCCCGGCCAGGGCCGCGCCGGTATAGACCCGATGTCGGCCGGCGGCGTCGGTGGCCTCGAAGGTCGTGGAGGCATTGGTGCGCGCGCGCGGCACCCATCCGGCCAGGGGCGCGCCGCCCGCCAGTGTGAAGGCATTGACGTCGGTGGCGGCCAGCAACCGTCCTTCTGTGTCGGTGAGCGCCGCCTGGGATCCCGCGGGCAGCGAAGGATCGCTCAGGTCCGGTTGCAGACTGGTCAAGGGTATGAGGGCGACCATGGCCCCGTCGAACCGGCCCGTCGGCCGATCCACCCGCACGGCGATGATCAGCTGCGGCGGCTGGCCGGCGACGGCCGGGGTGCGTGCCAGGACTGTGTCCTCTCCAGCCTGTAGCCGTCCGAACCAGGCGCTGGCTCCGGCCTGTTTCAGCCAGGCCGGGGGCGCAGCGGCGAGGCTTTCCGAGACACAGGTCAGCGCGCCTGTTGAGGTCAATCGCCCAAGGCCGTTCAGGTCATCCAGACGGGAAACCAGGGCGTTGAGCCGCGGACTGCAGGATATCTCGAGGGCTTCAGGCATCAGGGCCAGGAGCAGGATGCCGGTCGTGTCCAGTCGCGCCCGGGCGGCGGCGGCGCTCCGCTCGGCGGCCCGTTGCAGGTCCGCGCGGCGGTCGGCGTCCTGGCTCCGGAACGCCGCCTCAGCCTGAAGGCCCCCGAGGATCAGCAGGGGCAGGAGCGCGATCGCCAGCCAGAAACCCAGCCTGAAGCGGATACCCCGGAATCTCGTGGCACCCTCTCCACGTCCCGCCCCCCTGGAGATCGCCCGGCCGAGCCGCACCACCGCCTCAGCCCTGCCTGGGGCCGCTCAGACGGTCCGCGGCCGCGAGAATGGAGCGCATGGCGTCGCCGGCGGCACGGCCGTCACGGGCATAGCCGCCCCGGTCCAGGGTCGCCTGCAGCGCCTTGCGCGCCCGCGAAACCCGGCTCTTCACCGTGCCAACGGCACACTGGCAGATATCAGCCGCTTCCTCGTAGGCGAAGCCGCCGGCCCCGACCAGAATCAGGGCCTCTCGCTGCTCTTCCGGCAGGGTCGCGAGGGCCAGACGCAATTCGTCCAGCGCAATCGGGGATCCCGGATCGTCCACCGCCACCAGTGTGCGTTCTGCCGCCTCCTGGTCCAGCTGCGACTGACGCCAGGAGCGGCGCTTCTCGGAATAGAACTGGTTGCGCAGGATCATGAAGGTCCAGGCCTTCATATTGGTGCCCATCTGATAGCTGGCGCGGGCGTCCCAGGCCTTCATCATGGCGTCCTGTGCCAGATCGTCGGCTGCGGTCGGGTCGCCGGTCAGGGTGCGCGCGAAGGCCCGCAGGTGCGGGATCAGCACAACCAATTCCCGCTTGAAGGCCGCGTCATCGGCCGAAGGTGGCTTGGGCGGCGGGCTGGTGGCACCGCTCATTCGCCGCTCCCCCCTGATGACCGTTCATCGGCCCGGCGCAGGATTTCGAGAAAGGCGTCAGGAACCGGCTCGTTCACGACCTCATCGAACATATGCCGCAGCTTGACCCCGATCGCCTGCTGGCGAAGGCGGGCCTCCTCGAGGCTTGCACGGTTCCTGGGCGGCGTACCGGGCTGGACGGAATTATCTTTCATAGAGGAAACGGTCGTCACCCTGGCGATGGTTGTTGCGAGTGCCGGAACGCCCGTCCGCCGGCCGGGTTCCTGTGGAAGCGTCGATAAACGTCAAAATTGCGCGCCTGAGCGGAACCGTGACCGATTTGATACGTTGAGGGGGCCTGCGCTTCCTGTGTGGAACCGCTTCTGTCGGGGATTTTGACACATGAGTCTGCTGGCTCGCCTTGCGCCGCATCTTCCGTACGTCCGTCGCTATGCC
>JBEIJS010000036.1:0-18926 GCA_040380105.1 Caulobacteraceae bacterium
CCTCGCGCCCCATGGCCTCGCGTTCGGCGCGGGTCAGATAGACGTCGTCGATCGAGATCTGGGCCGCTCCGAACCGTTCGGCGGCGGCACGGGCCAGGGTCGTCTTGCCGGAGCCCTGCGCCCCGACGATGGCGATCAGCGGCGGGCGATCCTCCGGCCCCCCGACGATCAGCCGGCCGACCAGATCGACAAGGTCAGGGTTGGCCCGGCCCATGGCCGCGGCTCAGTGCTGGCTTTCGGGCAGGCGAACGATCAGGCCGTCCAGATCGTCGGCGACCCGGATCTGGCAGGACAGGCGGCTGTTCGGCTGGACGTTGTCAGCGAAGTCCAGCATCGACTCCTCCATGGCCGAGGGCCGGCCGGTTTCGGCGGCG
The DNA here is from genome assembly GCA_040380105.1 of Caulobacteraceae bacterium. Taxonomy (GTDB): domain Bacteria; phylum Pseudomonadota; class Alphaproteobacteria; order Caulobacterales; family Caulobacteraceae; genus Brevundimonas. The sequence continues at coordinate 375 of JBEIJS010000036.1, forward strand.
AAGGCCTCGTCGACATAGACATGGCAGGTGGCACAGGCGCAGGCCCCACCGCAGTCGGCGTCGATGCCGGGGACATTGTTGCGAACCGCGCCCTCCATGACGGAAAGGCCGGTCTTGACCTCGACCGTATGCTCGCGGCCGTCGTGTTCGATGTAGGTGATCTTCGCCATGTCGCGCCTATAGCGTTCCATTCTTCGCCGCGAAAGCGGCAAGCCGTTGGCATTCAGGGTTCATCACGGCGAACACAACGAAGGCACAACGGACACGACGGCAGGGGCGCAGGACCCGTCGTGTTCGTCGTGGAATCGTTGTGCCCGTTGTGATGAACCCGCTTCGCGGATCAGGCCGCTTTCGTCTTCTTCCGGCCCGGTGCCACCATCAGCATCTTGGTTTTCGCGATCGCCTCGGCCGGGTTCAGCCCCTTCGGGCAGACCTGGGCGCAGTTCATGATGGTGTGGCAGCGGTAGAGTTTGAACGGGTCCTCGAGGTCGTCGAGCCGCTTGTCTGTCGCGTCGTCGCGGCTGTCGGCGATCCAGCGGTAGGACTGCAGCAGGGCGGCGGGGCCGAGGTATTCCGTCTGGTTCCACCAGTAGCTCGGGCAGGAGGTCGAGCAGCAGGCGCACAGGATGCATTCGTACAGGCCGTCCAGCTTGGCGCGGTCTTCCGGCAGCTGGATACGTTCCTTCTCCGGGTCCGGATCATCGGACTGGAGGTAGGGCTGGATCGAGTCGTACTGGGCGTAGAACAGGGTCAGGTCCGTCACCAGATCCTTGACCACCGGCTGGTGCGGCAGGGGGGCGATGGAGATGGTCGAGGAGGAGCACTCCTCCCAGCCCTTGGTGCAGGCCAGGGTGTTGCGGCCGTCAATGTTCATCGAGCAGGACCCGCAGATGCCCTCGCGGCACGAGCGCCGGAAGGTCAGGGTCGGGTCGATCTCGTTCTTGATGTGGATCAGGGCGTCCAGCAGCATCGGGCCGTGGTCGTCAGCCGAGATCTTGAACGTGTCCCAGCGTGGATCGGCGTCGACCTCGGGGTCGTAGCGATAGACCTTGTAGGTCTTGACGTTCTTCGCGCCCTTGGGGGCCTTGTGGACCTTGCCGCGCCTCGGCCTGGATCCGCGGGGGAGAGTCAGCTGAACCATCAGTACACCCGTGTCTTGGGCTCAATGTAATCGATGTCTTTCGACATCGTGTAGTTGTGGACCGGACGGTAGTCGATCTTCACCGCCTCGCCCGGCGTCTTCCAGGACAGGGTGTGTTTCATCCACTCGGCGTCGTTGCGGTCCGGATAGTCCTCGCGGGCGTGGGCTCCGCGGCTCTCGGTCCGGTTCAGGGCGCTCTCGATCGTCACCAGGGCCTGGTCGATCAGATTGTCGTACTCGAGGGTCTCGACCAGATCGGTATTCCAGATCAGGCCGCGGTCCGTGGTCTTGATGTCGGCGCCGGCGGCATGGATGGCGCGCAGCTTGGCCGTGCCTTCCTCCAGCGTCTTGCCGGTACGGAAGACCGCCGCGTCGGACTGCATGGCGCGCTGCATGTCGATGCGCAGCTTCGAGGTCGGGGTCGAGCCGTTGGCATGGCGGAAGCGGTCGAACCGCGACAGATGGCCGTCCGTGGCCGAGGCGGGGACGTCCGGCACCTTCGAGGCCTTGTCCACCACTTCGCCGCAGCGCAGGCCGGCGGCCCGTCCGAAGACGACCAGATCGGTCAGGCTGTTGGAGCCGAGACGGTTGGCCCCGTGCACCGAGACACAGGCCGCCTCACCCACCGCCATCAGGCCGGGGACGACGGTGTCGGCATTGTCGCCGACCTTGGTCAGGACCTCGCCGTGATAGTTCGTCGGGATGCCGCCCATATTGTAGTGGACGGTCGGCAGGACCGGGATCGGGGCCTTGGTCACATCGACGCCGGCGAAGATTTTCGCGCTCTCGGAAATGCCCGGCAGGCGCTCGTGCAGCACGGCGGGATCGAGGTGGTCGAGGTGCAGGTGGATGTGGTCCTTGTTCGGGCCCACGCCGCGGCCTTCGCGGATCTCGATGGTCATCGAGCGTGAAACCATGTCGCGCGGTGCCAGGTCCTTCACGGTCGGCGCATAGCGCTCCATGAAGCGCTCGCCCTCGGAATTGGTCAGATAGCCGCCCTCGCCGCGGGCGCCCTCGGTGATCAGGCAGCCGGCGCCATAGATGCCGGTCGGGTGGAACTGGACGAATTCCATGTCCTGCAGCGGCAGGCCGGCACGCAGCACCATGGCATTGCCGTCACCGGTGCAGGTGTGGGCACTGGTGGCCGAGAAATAGGCGCGGCCGTAGCCGCCCGTGGCCAGGATCACCAGCTTGGCGCGGAAGCGGTGCATGGTGCCGTCGTCGAGCTTGAGCGCGGTCACGCCGGTGCAGGCGCCGTCCTGCATGATCAGGTCCAGCGCGAAATACTCGATGAAGAACTCGACCTCGCGGCGCACCGACTGGCCGTAGAGGGTGTGCAGGATGGCGTGGCCGGTGCGGTCGGCGGCGGCGCAGGTGCGCTGCACCGGGCCCTCGCCGAAATTGCGGGTCATGCCGCCGAAGGCGCGCTGGTAGATCTTGCCCTCGTCGGTGCGCGAGAAGGGCACGCCCCAGTGCTCCAGCTCGTAAACCGCCTTGGGCGCGTTGCGGACCAGATATTCGATGGCGTCCTGGTCACCCAGCCAGTCCGACCCCTTGACGGTGTCGTACATGTGCCACTGCCAGGAATCCTCGCCCATATTGCCGAGCGAGGCGGAGATACCCCCCTGGGCCGCCACCGTATGGGACCGGGTCGGGAAGACCTTGGAAACACAGGCGACCTTCAGCCCCTGCTGGGCCGCGCCGAGGGCGGCACGAAGGCCCGAGCCGCCCGCGCCGACGACGACGACGTCATAGGCGTGATCGACAAATTCATAAGCAGCCATCAGCCGTCAGATCCCGAAGCCGGCAGGCAGGGGCGCGGAGCCCAGGGCCAGCCGTACGATAAAGAAGACACCCGCTGCCGCGATAACGAGACAGAACAGGCCGATCAGGCCCAGCAGCGCGCCGCGCGAGCCGGGCTTGTGGATATAGTCGTCGACGATGACCTTCAGCCCCATCTGCATATGCCAGACGCTGACCAGAAGGGTGACGGCCAGAAGACCGGCGTTCACCGGCGCGCGGAACCAGTCGAGGGCGGCGTCATAGCCGGCATTGGACAGGATATAGCCGGTCCAGAGACCCCAGAGGGTCAGGGGCACCAGGATCAGCGAAGACAGCCGTTCCGCGGTCCATTCCCCGGCCCCGTGGCGCTCGGAGACCTTGACGCCCTTGATGTAGGTCTTGCTCGCGCGGCTCACAGTCCGACCCTCCCCGAGGCGAACAGGACGGCCCAGAAGGCGACAGCGATGACGACGCCGCCGATCATCGAGGCCCAGGACAGGGCGTCGGCGCTCTTCGGCGACAGGCCGCGGCCGGCATCCCAGATCAGGTGACGGACGCCGCCGGCCAGGTGCAGGCACAGGGCGAGGGTCAGGCCGAACCAGACGAACAGGCCGAGCGGCGCGCTCATCCAGCCGGTGAAGGTCGCATAGGCTTCAGGTCCGAAGGCCAGGGCCATCAGCCAGGCGAAGACCACCACCGCACCGACCGAGAGGGCCCCACCGGTCATCCGGTTGAGGATCGAGGCCGCCATGGTCACATGCCAGCGCCAGACCTGCAGATGCGGCGAGAGCGGGCGGACACGGCCATTGGGCTGGATCAGGAAACGGCCGGTCGCATCGCCGGTCGGGTCGCTGGAGCCGTCACCCGGAAGAGGAGAAGTCGACATATTGCGAATGGTTCTCAGAAACCTGAGCGAATTCAGCCGCTCGAAACGTGTGATCAGGGTTTAGTCAGCGCGGCGGCGGGGGTCAACGAAGCGCTGGCTGGTGCGACATAGGTAGTCATTAATTCGCAGTCTGGATGCAGGCCCTTTGTGAATTGCACCGTTTCGCGGCAGTCTGGACCCATGTCGGGTTTATTTCTCCTCGCCTTCGCCGGCCTGCTGACCCAGGAATCCGCGCCGCAGCCGCCCACCCGGGCCACCTACCAGCCGCCGGTGGTCCGGCCGTTCGAGCCCGGCCGTAATTTCGGAGGTGAACGGGCCCAGGGCGATCTGGCCGGCGAGCTGTTCCGCCGGCCTCTGGAAGCGCCGGTCCTGGTCGAAGCCTATGCCCGGTCCTATGAGTTTACGCCGGGCGATACGGAGATCGCCTATGAACAGGGCGTCGCCTCCGCCGAGATCCGGGCCGACCAGGCTGCGGGGCAGCTGGACGGGGCCTGGCGGCTTGTCGATGCGACCGGGCGGACGATTTATGATCTGGTCCTGAGCGATCCCGGATCCGGATCCATCGAGGGCGGCTGGCGCGGCCCGACAGGGCGTGGGGCGGCGACCTCGGACGGCGTGGCCCTGACGCTCGAGGGCTCGGGTGCCATGACGCTGGAGCGGACCGGCAACGGCTGGCGCGGCCTGTTGACGATCGATGGCCAGTCGCAACCGGTCAGTCTTGTCCGCCCGAACTGAGCCGGATACGCGACATCGCCGCCTGAAGCCCGCCCGCCCCGTAAGGCACGGCCGCGCCGCGCCCCCACACGGGATCGGGCCACTGGCCGTCGTCGTGGCGGCGGCCGACAATGTGGATGTGGAGTTGGGCCGTGACATTGCCCAGGGCCGCGACATTCAGTTTCTGCACCGGCCGTCCGGCAGCCGCGCCCATTTCGCGCACCATTTCGCCGGCGCGAACCACCTCGTCCATCAGGGCGGCGCGGTCGGCGGCGGTCAGGTCCTCGATCTCGTGCAGACCGGCGCGACGGGGGATCAGGATCAGCCACGGATAGCGGGCGTCGTCCTGCAGCCGCACCTGACACAGGGGCCAGTCGCAGGCGAGGACGGAGCCGGCCTCGAAGGCGGGATCGGCTTTGAACGGCGCGGTCATGCCCTTCGGTCGCCCGAAGGCGGCGACGGGTCAAGCGGCAGGTTCAGTTCAGCGCATGGACCACGCAGGCGCGGCCGGTCGGGTCGATGAACCGGACTCCCCCGGGGCGGCCCCGGCTCTTTCCGGCGCAGCGGGGCCATCCCCGCCCTCCTGTCGTTGAGTGTCATCGCCAGTCAGTGCGTCGCAAGACGCAGTCTGTGCGGCGGTCTGCATACCGCCGGCGGACTCGTGGCCTCTGAAGCGGCGCTGGGAGCTAGAGGTCCAGTCGGTCCCCGAGCCGGCGGAACTGCTCGGTCATGACACCGTCGATGGCGTCCGCCATGGCCCCGGTTCCCGGCCCGTTGACCACAAAGGTCCAGCGCAGCACCCGCTCGCCGCCTTCGGGCGGATCAGCCCAGGTCATGGTCAGGACAGCGTCGGCGCCCATGCCCTGCAAGGGGCCGAACGGGGCGTCGAAACGCACCATGCGGCGCTCGGGCCAGACCATCACGACCTCGGCATGTTTGACGCCGCCGCCCGGCAGGGCTTCGCACCAGCAACCGCCGGGAATCATGTCCAGCCGGATATTGGCGGCGTCGCCGGAATAGGTGTGATCGCTGCTCCACCAGCGGGCCGGCATGGCCACGGTCTCCAGCACGGTCTCGGGTGCCGCCAGAACCGGGCGCTCGAAGGCGAGCGTGAAACTGTTGTCCGTGCGCGCCTTGATCTCGGCCGACGCGGTCGTTGCGATCATCGCCAGCGCCAGGCCGGCGGACATGGTCCTGAGCATGGATGCTCCTCCCTGACCGGATGGGCGGGCTTCAGGCCGATCCTGTCAAGCCGCAGAAAAGGTCAGGGGGGCACCCCAGAACTGACTGACCAGATCGGATTGCGGCCCCGCCTTGCCGCTGGTCAGGAAATCACGCCGCCCCGAGCCGCCGAGATCATACTCGGGGTGACGCTCGAAATAGCGGGCGAGGGCGTCGGCCACGGCGGTCGGCTGGTGGATCACGGGCGTGCCGGGCGGCAGGGCGGCGGCGAACAGGTCGGCCACGATCTCATAGTGGGTGCAGCCGAGAATGGCCTGGTCCGGATGGCGGCCGATGCGGCGGCGCAGGGCGTCGACATGGTCATCGACCACCACCTTCAGCTCCTCGGCCGGGGCCCCGAGCTCGATCAGGCCGGCGAGGCCCGGGCAGGGTTCGGAGAAGACGGCCAGATCCTCGCGGCGCTTGTCGATCTCGATCTCATAGACCCGGCTCATGGCCGTGGCGGCGGTGCAGAAGACGCCGGTCACGTCGATGGCCTCGACCTTGTCGCCGTGACGCTCGGCCTCATAGTCCCAGGGCATGCCGGTCGCGGCCTCGATGGTCGGGACGATAATGCCGAGGACGTTGATCGGGCGGCCGTGCCGGGCGCGGGCCTCGGGCACCCAGGTCTGCTGCAGGCGACGCAGGGCAATGGCCGAGGCGGTATTGCAGGCCAGGACGATGACATTGGCCCCGGCCTCGAACAACCGCTCACAGCCGGCGCGGGTCAGGTCGACGATCTCCTCGCCGCCGCGCCCGCCATAGGGGGCATTGGCCTGGTCGGCCAGATAGACGAAATCCCGGTCGGGGAACCGTCGCGTCAGTTCGCGGTGGACCGTGAGGCCGCCCACGCCGGAGTCGAAAACGCCAATCGCCATGGCGCGCGCTTTAGACGCACCACCGGCCGACGTCCACCGGAGAAGATTACAGGCCTGTCATGTGACAGCCGGGCCGGGAAGGGCCTACGGTTCGCGCAATCTCATTACGGACGGAGTTTCCCGATGCACAGACGTCAGCTTCTTGTCGCCGGGGGCAGTTTGTTTGCCCTGTCGGCCTGCGCTTCCACCGGTTTTTCGATGGGCCGCGGAACCCCGGCAGCCACGCTCGCCGCCGATGCCGCCGCCGCCCGCGCTGTTCTGCCGGTGCAGACGCCGCGCGCCGAGCTGCTGCAGGTCTGGACCGGTCCCTATGAGGGCGTGCCGCCCTGGGATCGGGTCACCGCGGCCAAGCTCCGGACGGCCCTGATCGAGGGGATCGAACTGCAGCGCGCCGAGATCGAGGCGATCGCCGACAATCCCGAGCCCCCGACCTTCGCCAACACCATGGTCGCCCTGCAGATGGCCGGCGATCCGCTGGACCGCGCCGGGGCCCTTTATGGCGTGATGACCTCCAACATCGGGTCGGACGACTACAATGCCGTCGATACCGAGCTGTCGCCCCTGCTGTCGGCCGCCGGTGACGAGATCACCTTCAACGAAAAACTGTTCGCCCGCATCAAGGCGGTCGCTGACGGGGCCGCTGCCGCGGGCCTGACCGCCGAACAGACGCGGATCGCCACGCGCAGCCGCGACAGCTTCATCCGCAACGGCGCGGCCCTGGACGCCGCCGGCAAGGCCGAGCTGGGCCGGATCAACACGGCCCTGTCCAATGCCTTCACCAGCTTCGGCCAGAAGGTGGTCGCCGACGAGAACGCCTGGACGGTGATCCCGACCGAAGCCGGCGTGGCCGGACTGCCCGCCTCGAACAAGGCCGCTGCGGCCGCTGCCGCCCGGTCGCGCAACGTCCAGGGCTGGGCCATCGTCAACACCCGCTCGAGCGTCGACCCCTTCCTCAGCTTCGCCGATGACCGGGCCCTGCGCGAACAGGTCTGGCGCAAATTCGTCAACCGCGGCGACAACGGCGACGCCAATGACACCAATGCGATCATCGCCGAAATCGTGAAACTGCGTCAGGAGCGGGCGCGTCTTCTCGGCTTCGGCAACCATGCCGAATGGCGGATGCAGGACACCATGGCCCGGACCCCGGCCGCGGCCAATGCGCTGATGATGCGGGTCTGGCCCGCCGCCGTCGCGCGCGTCGCCGAGGAGGTGGCCGACATGCGCGCCATCGCCGGCCATGACATCGAGCCGTGGGACTATCTCTACTATGCGGAGAAGGTCCGGAAGGCGAAATACGACCTCGATCAGAATGAGCTGAAGCCCTATTTCGAGCTCAACAACGTCAAGCGCGGCGCCTTCCACATGGCCGGGCGGCTGTATGGCTTCGACTTCAAGCCGGTGCCGGCCGGCAGCGTTCCGGGCTTCCACCCGGACGTCGAGGTGTTCGAGGTCACCAACAAGTCGGACGGCAGCCATGTCGGCCTGTTCTATTCCGATGACTTCTCGCGGCCGGGCAAGCGGTCAGGGGCCTGGGCGACCAGCTATCGCTCCTTCTCGCGCTATGACGGCGTCAGGAATGTGCTGTCCTCGAACAACAACAATTTCACCAAGGCCGAGGGTGGCCAGCCGATCCTGATCTCGCTGGACGATGCCGAGACCCTGTTCCACGAGTTCGGCCACGCCCTGCATTCGCTGTCGGCGGCCTATACCTATCCGGCGCTGGGCGGCACGCCGCGCGACTATGTGGAATATCCGTCCCAGGTGCATGAGCACTGGGTGCTGAGCCGGCCGATCCTCGACGGCTTCATGCGCCACTACCAGACCGGCGAGGCCATGCCGCAGGCGCTGGTGGACAAGGTCGAGGCCGCGGCCACCTTCAACCAGGGCTATGCGACGGTCAGCTATCTGTCCTCGGCCCTGGTCGACATGGACCTGCACACCCGGACCACGCCGCCGACCGATATCGACGCCTTCGAGCGTGAGAGCCTGGCGCGCTACGGCATGCCGAAGGAGATCGTGATGCGGCACCGCCTGCCGCAGTTCAATCACCTGTTCACCTCGGACGCCTATTCGGCGGGCTATTATTCCTACCTCTGGTCAGAGGTCATGGACGCCGACACCTGGGCCTATTTCGAGGAGTCGGGCGACGTCTTCAATCCGGACATCGCGGCCCGCTACAAGGCCATCATCCTGGCCGAGGGCAACACCACCGACCGCGCCGAGGCCTATCGCCGCTTCCGGGGCCGCGACCCGGACGTGACGGCCCTGCTCAAGGTGCGGGGCTTCCCGACTTCTTGATTGGGTCCCTGTCGCTCGCCGCGCGGCGGCCCGCTGCTTGAGGGACAGGGGGCCGGGACCTTGTCGCGAGCGTGGGCGACAACAACAAGGCGGCCGGCGGAGCGATCCGCCGGCCTTTTTGTCTGTCCGGTGCGAGGCTCAGACGGTGAACGGCAGGCGGCTGAGCGCATAGTCCACCTGGACGGCGCCCGGCAGCTGCCGGACGGCCTCATTGCGGAAGGCTGCGCGGCAGAAGGCGCGGTCGCTGATACGGCTGCCCGGGCGTTTGACCCCCCGGCAAGCCCGGCTGGCCGCGGCCGAGACCCGGGCATCGAAGGCGTCAGCACCGGCAACGCTGGACAGGTCCAGATCGCCCCACTGGACCCGGGCCTCCCGGGCGGAGGCGGCGCCGGCAGCGAGGCTGACGGCGAGGACGGCGGCGAGAGAAGCGAAGGTCTTCATGGCGAATTCCTGGGGAGGGTCTGCGTCGCTCATGGCGGCGACGGCCCGGGAAATAGGGACCGGCTGTTTCAGGCCCGTGTGACTTCCGCGGCGAAATAGCGACGCCGCATGAATTCGCGGAAAGCTGAACGGTGATCACCGTTTGACGGCGTATCCAGCGGACCCGGGGTTCATCACAACGTACACAACGAGAGCACAAGGGACACGACGGCAGCGTGGGTGCGGCGCGAACGCGCCATTCCTCCCGGGATGAAAAGGCGCTGCGAGCGACGGCGGAGCGCCGGCCCCGTCGTGCTCCCTGTGCTTTCGTTGTGTTCGTTGTGATGAACCCGCCGGCCGCTGCCGCCCACGCCTTGTCTTCGCCCGCCTTTTCCGCCATAAGCCGCCGCTTCCGACGCAAGTGAACCTCGCGTCTCCACCATCACGACCCCGGTTTCGACCGGACGAGGATGGCGAGAACCCTCCGCCGACGTGATCGTCGCCGGAGGCCATTTCGCTATGGAGACCGTCTCACCCGTCGGATGTGGTGGCCCGCAGGGCTGACGAGGTTTGTATGTTCGAGGCTCTGAACGAGCGGCTGACAGGCGTCTTCGACCGGATCACCGGGCGCGGCGCCCTGTCCGAAAAGGACGTGTCGGAGGCGATGCGCGAAGTGCGCGTAGCCCTGCTCGAGGCCGACGTCGCCCTGCCCGTCGTCAAGGACTTCATCGCCTTCGCCACCGAACGCGCCACCGGCGAGGAGGTCATCCGCTCGGTCAAGCCGGCCGATCAGGTCATCAAGATCGTCTATGACGGCCTGGTCGAGATGTTGGGCGGGGACGAGCCGACCCCGATCAACCTCAATGCCACCCCGCCCGCCGTAATCCTGATGGCCGGCCTGCAGGGCTCGGGCAAGACCACGACCTCGGCCAAGCTGGCGCTGCGGCTGACGAAATTCGATCGCAAGAAGGTCATGATGGCCTCGCTGGACACGCGTCGTCCGGCGGCCATGGAACAGCTGCAGACCCTCGGCAAACAGATCGAGGTCGCCACCCTGCCGATCGTGGCCGGCGAGTCGCCGATCCAGATCACCAAGCGGGCCCTGCAGTCGGCGAAACTCCAGGGCTTCGATGTCCTGATCCTCGACACCGCCGGCCGGATCACGCTCGACGAAGCCCTGATGGCCGAGGTGGCCGAGGTCGCCGCCGTGTCGAAGCCCGTCGAGACCCTGCTGGTCGCCGACAGCCTGACCGGCCAGGACGCGGTGCGCACGGCCAAGGCCTTCCACGACCGCCTGCCGCTGACCGGCCTCGTCCTGACCCGCGCCGACGGCGACGGACGCGGCGGGGCCATGCTGTCGATGCGCGCCGTCACCGGCCTGCCGATCAAATACATCGGCGCCGGCGAGAAGGTCGATGCGCTGGAAGTGTTCGACGCCCGCCGCGTCGCCGGGCGGATCCTGGGTCAGGGGGACATCGTCGCCCTGGTCGAGAAGGCGTCGCAGGAGCTGGACGCCTCCAAGGCCGAGGCCATGGCCCGCAAACTGGCCAAGGGCCAGTTCGACCTGAACGACCTCGCCGCCCAGCTGCAGCAGATGAAGCGGATGGGCGGTCTGCAGGGCATCATGGGCATGCTGCCCGGTGTGGCCAAGATGAAGGCCCAGATGGCCGACAGCGGCGTCGACGACCGGATGATCGCGCGCCAGGAGGCCATCATCTCCTCGATGACCAAGGCCGAGCGCAAGAAGCCCGACCTGCTCAACGCCAGCCGCAAGAAGCGCGTCGCCGCCGGTGCCGGGGTCGAGGTCCAGGACATCAACCGCCTGCTCAAACAGCACCGCCAGATGGCCGACATGGTCAAGTCCATGTCGCGCGGCGGCGGCAAGGGCATGAAGCAGATGGCCGCCATGATGGGCGGCCTCGGCGGTGGCCAGATCCCGGGAATGGGGGGCGGCCCTGACATGGCCCGCCTCAAGGCGATGGGGGGCGGCCGCCTGCCCGAGCCCGGCGCCGACGAAATGAAAGCCCTTCAGGACCGCCTCGCGGGCCTGGGCGGCGGACAACTTCCGGGGGGCCTTCCGGGCCTGCCGGGCTTCCCTCCCAAGAAATAATCCGACCTAAAGAAAGAGACTGAAAATGCTGAAGATTCGTCTGGCCCGCGGTGGTGCCAAGAAGCGCCCCTACTATTACATCGTCGTTGCTGACAGCCACGCACCGCGCGACGGCAAATTCATCGAGCGGGTCGGCACCTACAACCCGATGCTGCCGCGCGACGGCGAGCAGAAGCGCGTCAATCTGAAGACCGACCGGATCGCCGAATGGCTCGCCAAGGGCGCCCAGCCGACCGACCGCGTCGCCCGCTTCCTGAGCCAGGACGAAGCCCTGGCCGGCAAGGTCAAGTGGACCCAGTCGAACAATCCGAAGAAGGCCGAGCCGGGCAAGAAGGCCCAGGAACGCGCCGCCGAGCGCGCCCAGCGCGAAGCCGACCGCGCCGAGGCCGAAGCCGCCGCCAAGATCGAGGCCGCTGAAGCCGCCGTCCGCGCCAAGGAAGAAGCGGCTGCCGCCGCCGAAGCCGCGAAGAACGCACCGCCGGCTCCGGAGCCCGAAGCCGTCGCTGAAGAAGCCCCGGCCGAGGCCGCCGCTGAAGAGGCTCCGGCCGCTGAAGCGGAAGCCGTGACCGAAGAGGCCCCGGCCGAAGCCGCCGCCGAGGAAGCCCCGGCCGCGGAAGCGACCGAAGAAGAAAAGACCGAGGCTTAGGCCTCATCCGCTCACCCCGGCGAATGCCGGGGCCCAGATGACAGAAAGCAGTGCTCGACGTTCGGGCGCTGCTTTTCTGCTATCTGGGGACGGCGTTTGGATCTGGGTCCCGGCATTCGCCGGGATGAGCGGAGTTGTTCGGTGACCGAAAGCAGCAAACTCATCCTCGTCGGCCAGGTCGCCGGCGGGTTCGGGGTCAAGGGCGAGGTGCGGGTGACCGCCTGGACCGCCGAACCGATCACCCTGCTGTCTTACGGCGTCCTGCTGCGCGCCGACGGTTCGACCGGCCTGACCCTGACCGGGGGCCGGGCAGAGAAGTCCGCTATTGTCGGCCGGGCGAAGGAGATCGCCACCAAGGAACAGGCCGACGCCCTGCGCGGTCTGAAGCTGTACATCCCGCGCGATCGCCTGCCCGAGCCGGATGAGGACGAATTCTATCTGACTGACCTCGTGGGCCTTGAGGCCCGCGACCCCGAAGGCCTGGTCCTCGGGACCGTGAAGTCGGTGCAGAATTTCGGCGCCGACGACATGCTGGAGATCGCCCCCGCGACCGGCGGCCCGACCTGGTACCTGCCGTTCACGAAGGACGCCGTGCCCGAGCTGCAGATCGCCGACGGCTGGCTGCTGGCGGTGAAGCCGACCGAGATCGGCGAGCGCGAGCCGGACTGAGTTCCGCGCGCCTCCTCTTCGGCATTCTTGGCAATCTCACAACCAATATGATCATTCCAAGGGCGGCCCACAACTCTTGATCACTTCTACGGTGTCGCTCATCCAGAAGGCATAAGGGCCTTGGCCGCCGCGCATTTCAACGGCAATCGCCGACCAGTCCGGGGCATGCAGATGCGTTCTGATAGTCCACATCTCACCGTGCGGACGGTAAGGCGGCATAGGACGCTCGGGTGAGGCACCGGGAAGGAGCAAGCCGGGGCCGGGCTTCAGGCCCGGGAGGGCACGATAGGTGTTGAGGGCGGCGCGAAACTGTTCACACTGCCAGTCGGTCACCTTCCAGGTTTGGCCCCCAAACGTCAGGATCGCGGTGGCCTGATTATAGATGCCGGCTTCTGTGACGATTTCGAGCCGGTGACCCTGCGACCCCTCGGCGATCAGGTTCGTATAAGGCCAAGGGTTCAGCGTCACGGCCTGCTGTTCGTTGGGACTCTGAGCGAACGCCGCCCCACAGGTCGCCGACAATACAAGCAGGGTCAAGCTGCCGCCGCGATGCAGGAGACTACGGACAGGGTTGGGCATCTGGGTTCACCTCCGGTCCCTCTGCGGTCGGCCTGGCCGGGTTGGGACTGTTCGCCGCGCGCGGACCATCTTGATAGACACGAATTGTCGGCGGCCCGCCATTCTGACCCGCCGCGACAATGTACATGTAGAATGTCTCGCCAGTGCGACCCGCGTCTCGAGCTTGTTGGTTGTTGGCCATAAAGCTTATCCAATCAGCCTCGCTGGGCAACGGATTGCCGTTGGGATGGCTGTGAACATCTCCTTGGTAGTTCGCCGGCGTTACGCCGGTGGGATCGATGGTTAGCGTCGATACCCAGTTCGGGTTTGTTTGATCGCGGGGTGGGCCAGCGGTGACCGGACCGGTACTCACAGATTGTCCAGAGCCCCGAACAAGAAAGCTCCCAAACTCGCGGTTCAGCAAGCTCGGCAATCCGTTCGGAGCGTCCGCGAATCCGATCTCTGCCGCCTTAAGAAGAAATTTCGCCACAGTGGCGGCTCCCGCCGCATCAGCGTTCCACGGGAGTGCCGTTGCAGGATCGGCGCAGGGATCGATCTGATCTGGCGGAGGATCATTTTCCTCCACCTCGTTCTGGTGTTCGCCGCCACCATCACCCGCTCCGCCGCCGCCGCCGGGGCCGGCCGGGAAGGCTCCACCGGGACGGCGCCGCTGGCCCCTTACGACGATTTCGTCCAGTTCATGGGGGGTCGGGTCGGTCATAACAGGTTCACCCACATTGATTTGCACAACCTTTGCACGATCAATGCTTACAACCCAATCACGCTCGCGTGAGCTACCCCTCCTCGTCCGCCGCCATGCCCATCATGTGGAAGCCGGCGTCGACGTGGATGACCTCGCCCGTGGTCGAGAAGCCGAGGTCGGAGCACAGCCACAGGGCGGCGCCGGCGACGCCTTCCATCGAGGTGTCCTCCTTCATCGCCGACATGGCCCGGCCCTGGGCGATCATGCCGCGGCCGCCCGAAATGCCGGCCAGCGACAGGGTGCGCATGGCCCCGGCCGAGATGGCGTTGACGCGGATGCCGCGCGGGCCCAGGTCGCGGGCGATATAGCGGGTCGCCGCTTCCAGACCGGCCTTGGCCACGCCCATGGTGTTGTAGTTGGGAACGGCCCGCTCCGAGCCGAGGAAGGTCATGGTCACCATCGAGCCGCCGTTGGGCATCAGTTTCGAGGCCCGCTTGGCCACATCGACGAAGCTGAACACCGAGATGTTCATGGCCAGCAGGAAGCTGTCGCGGGTGGTGTTGTCGACGAAGGAGCCCTGCAGCTCATTCTTGTTGGCGAAAGCCACGGAATGGACGACGAAATCGATCGTGCCGAAGGCCTTTTCCAGCTCGGCGAAGGCCAGGTCCATCGAGGCCTCGTCGGTAACGTCGGCCTGGATCAGCAGCTTGGCGCCGACGCTTTCGGCCAGCGGCCGCACGCGGCGCTCCAGCCCCTCGCCCAGATAGGTGAAGGCCAGTTCGGCGCCCTGGGCCGCCAGCTGGGAGGCGATGCCCCAGGCGATGGAGTTCGAATTGGCGACTCCCATGATCAGGCCCTTCTTGCCCTTCATGAGTTCACCGGTGGGCATGTTCCAGCCGCTCTCGCTCGCCATGGGAAGTCTCCTTGTTGGTGGCCTGTGCTCGCAACGCGGTTGCTCGCGACCTGAGGCCGGTCGTGATCTTGTCTGTCTAGACCTTGCTGAGGATCAGCGTGCCGTTCGTCCCGCCGAAGCCGAAACTGTTCGACATGACGTGTTTCAGTTCGCCGTCGTGGCGTTTCCTGAGGATCGGCATGCCCTCGAACTCGGGGTCGAGGTTTTCGATGTGGGCGCTTTCGGCGGCGAAGCCGTGCTTCATCATCAGCAGGCAGTAGATGGCTTCCTGGGCCCCGGCCGCGCCGAGCGAATGGCCCGTCAGCGACTTGGTCGAGGAGATCATCGGCATGTCGTCGCCGAAGACATTGCGGACCGCCCCCATCTCCTTGGAATCCCCGACCGGCGTCGAGGTGCCGTGCGGGTTGAGGTAGTCGATCTTCGGATTACCGGCCATTTCCAGCGCGATCTTCATGCAGCGCTCGGCGCCCTCGCCCGAGGGGGCGACCATGTCATAGCCGTCGGAATTGGCGCCGTAGCCGGTGACCTCGGCATAGATGGTCGCGCCGCGCGCCACGGCCCGTTCATATTCTTCCAACACCACGATGCCGGCACCGCCGGCGATGACGAAGCCGTCGCGGTCCTTGTCATAGGCCCGGCTGGCGACCGCGGGGGTTTCGTTGAAGTTGGACGACATGGCACCCATGGCGTCGAACATGTTGGACATGGACCAGTCGATGTCCTCGCAGCCTCCGGCGAAGACCACGTCCTGCTTGCCCCAGGCGATCTGTTCGGCGGCCGCGCCGATGCAGTGGGCGGATGTCGCGCAGGCCGAGGAGATCGAATAGTTGATCCCCTTGAGCTGGAACCAGGTGGCCAGCACGGCCGAGGGGCCCGAGGCCATGGCCTTGGGCACGGCGAACGGCCCGATCCGCTTGGGCGAGTTTTTCTCGACCGTGGTGGCGGCGGCCTGGAGGATGATCTGGGTCGAGGGACCGCCTTCACCGACGATCAGGCCGATACGCTCGGACTGGATCTCCTCGGCGGTCAGGCCGGAGTCCTTCAGCGCCTCCTCGAAGGCGATATGGCCCCAGGCGGTGCCGTTGGCGAGGAAGCGGGCGGCGCGGCGGTCGACGTGCGGGGCCCAGTCCTCGGCCGTCACGCCCATCGCCGGCGGGGCCCAGACCTGGGAACGGAAGCCGTACTGGATATGGTCCGGCGCAGCGACGACGCCCGAGCGGGCCTCGCGCAGGGAGGCCGCGACCTCATCCTGGCCGGTGCCGATGGAGGAGACGATGCCCAGACCGGTGACGACGACACGCCGCATGAGAGTTTCCTTCCAGGTTCCGAATTCGCCGCGTTGGCCGCGGTCTGAAACTGACGATGGGATCAGGCGTCGACGGGCGTTGTCGCACCGAACAGGCCGACCCGCATGTCGGTTGCCGTATAGATGGGGACGCCGTCGGCTTCGAGAACCCCGTCGGCGATCCCCATGACCAGCCGCCGGTTGATAACCCGCTTGAGGTCGATCTTGTAGACGACCTTCCTGATGTCCGGCGTGACCTGGCCGGTGAATTTGACCTCGCCGACGCCCAGGGCCCGCCCCTTTCCGGGGCCGCCGATCCAGCCGAGGTAGAAGCCGACCAGCTGCCACATGGCGTCGAGGCCGAGGCAGCCGGGCATGACCGGATCGCCGATGAAGTGGCACTGGAAGAACCAGAGGTCCGGATGGATATCCAGCTCGGCCTCGATATAGCCCTTGCCGTGGGCCCCGCCGTCCGCATTGATGGTGATGATCCGGTCCAGCATCAGCATGGGGGGAGCCGGCAGGCGGGCGTTGCCATTGCCGAACAGCTCGCCCCGGCCGGAGGCCAGCAGGGCCTCATAGTCGAAGGACGACGGATATTGCGACTGGCTCAAGGGCGCTCTCCAGCGGGTGTTGCAGCCGGGTTACACGACGGGAACCGGCGGCTCAACTTTTTAGCGGGCCGAACCGACCACCCCGGCTAACGAGCGCGGCCCGCCGGGCGGGCGGCGTTGCAAAGGGCGCGCGACTCGGTGCCGAAGACATCGCTCTGGCGCACGAAACCGCGCATCCGGCGCATCCGCACCTCGCACCAGCCGTCCTCGCAGTCCTCCATCGCCACAAGCGCATGGGGGGCCAGCCGGGCCCGCACGCTCGCCGTCCCGGAAGGGCCGGAGCGGATCGGAATCTCGGTGCCCGAGGTGTTCAGGGCGCTTCGGCGACTGGACACCACACTGCGATGGACCCAGGCGACGGCACCCTCGGGGTCGCAGATCTTTCGCCATTCCTCGGTCTCGGCGATCACCTGCACGGGCAGGCCGGAGACCTGGTATTCCCACAGGATCCGGTAGTCGAGGCCGGGGCCGAAGCGGGCCCGGACCTCATCCGACTTCAGCGACAGCCAGCGCGGGACCGGCTGGCCGCTGGGGGTGGGCCGACCGTCCGGCATGGTCTGGCCGGCCCCGGCCAGGGCGGCGGCGGCAAGGACGGTGCCGAGGACGGCGAGTCTATGGATGCGGGAGCGAGCCTTGCCAGACACCGGATGCGCCAATATGCCGAAACGATTGAAACCGAAGGCCGCCAATGTCCGCGCCCAGACTTAAGGTCGTGTTAACCAGACGGCTGCCCGACGCGGTCGAAACACGCATGCGCGAGCTGTTCGACGCAGAGCTGAACCTGACCGACAAACCCATGGACCGCGCGGCGCTGGAGGCGGCGGTGCAGCGGGCCGATGTCCTGGTTCCGACCATCACCGACACCATCGACGGCACCCTGATCGCAGCGGCCGGCGACCAGCTGAAGATGATCGCCAATTTCGGCGCAGGCGTGGACCACATCGATATCGACGCGGCTGTGGGGCGCGGCCTGATCGTGACCAATACGCCGGGCGTCCTGACCGAGGACACGGCAGATCTGGCCATGGCCCTGATCCTGGCGGTCAGCCGCCGCATCGTCGAGGGGGCCCAGGTCGTGGCCGAGGGCCGGTTCGAGGGCTGGTCCCCGACCTGGATGACCGGCCGGAAACTGTGGGGCAAGCGGCTCGGCATCGTCGGTATGGGCCGGATCGGCCAGGCCCTGGCCCGGCGCGCGAAAGCGTTCGGGATGCAGGTCCACTATCACAACCGCAAACCCGTCCCGGCCCTGATCGCCGAGGAACTGGGGGCGACCTGGTGGGACGATCTGGACCAGATGCTGGCGCGGATGGACCTGATTTCCCTGAACTGTCCGGCGACCCGGGAGACCCACCACCTGCTGTCGGCCGAACGGCTGGCGCGGTTGCAGCCGCACGCCATCCTGATCAACACCGCTCGCGGCGAACTGATCGACGAGGCGGCCCTGTCAGACGCCGTGGCACGCCGGGCGATCGCCGGGGTCGGACTGGACGTCTATGAGCATGAGCCGGTCATCCACCCGGGCCTGCTGGGCCATGCCAACGTGGTCCTGCTGCCGCATCTGGGGTCGGCCACGCTGGAGGCGCGGCAGGACATGGGCGACCGGGTCATCACCAACATCCAGACCTTCCGCAACGGACACCGCCCGCCCGACCGGGTGATACCGGCCATGCTCTAGGAGCGGAATGCCATGTTAGTCGGCGGCGTTGACGGAACG
>JBEIJS010000037.1:0-18881 GCA_040380105.1 Caulobacteraceae bacterium
GCCGGCGTTGCCAACGCCGAGCCGAACGGCTGGTACGGCGCGATTGATGCGGGCTACCACACGATCGGCACCATCGAGGCTGACGGCCAGCGTGGCCCGCAGTTCGATATCGAATCGACGGACGACTGGGCGGCGTTTGCCCGTCTGGGCTACCGGTTCGACCAGAACTGGCGTGTCGAGCTCGAGGGCGGCTACCGCTCCAACGACATCGAGTCGGTGATCAACCCGCGCGCCGGCACGCCGAGCGGCGTCTGCCTGGTCGGCCCGGTGGCCGGCCCGTGCCTTGGCCCGGACGGCAAGACCAGCTCGACCGCGCTGATGGTCAACCTGATCCTGGACATGGGCAATGAGGGCGATGCCCTGCGTCCGTTCATCGGTCTGGGTGCCGGCCTCAACCGCGCCAACACCGAGATCCTGGGCACGCTGGGCGGCAACCGCACGGTCGGCTTCGGTGCTGACGACAGCTCGACGGAACTGGCGGCGCAAGCCATCGCCGGTCTGGCCTTTGCCATCAGCGACCGGGCCCATCTGGACCTGACCTATCGCTATCTGATGTCGAACATGGAGTTCGCCTCGTTCACCTCGGTGGCGGCGAACAACCCCGGTCCGTTCACGGGCCGGTATGACGACAGCCACACCCTGACGCTGGGCCTGCGCTATGCGTTCGGTGCGGACGAGCCGGCCCCGCTGCCGCCGCCCCCGGTGATTCCGATGGATCGCGAGTTCGTGGTGTATTTCGACTGGGATCGTTCGGACCTGACGGCCGAAGCCTCGTCGGTGGTGACCCAGGCTGCCAACTACGCCAAGTCGGGTCGTCCGACGCGCATCCTGGTGGTCGGTCACGCCGATACCTCGGGTTCGGCAGCGTACAACATCGGCCTGTCGAACCGCCGCTCGCGGACCGTGGCTGATGCCCTGGTTGCCCAGGGCGTCAACGGCGGCGCGATCTCGCTGGATGGCAAGGGTGAAACCGCCCTGGCCCGTGCCACCGCTGACGGCGTGCGCGAGCCGCTCAACCGTCGCGCCACCATCGGCATCAACTTCCGCTAAACCCGGAAGGCCGATCGGCCAGACCACAAGCAGCCGCCGGCTCCCGAAAGGGGGCCGGCGGTTTTGCTTTGGACGCTTGATCTGAAGCCGCCTTGGCGCGACGATCGTATGTCGGTCATGGCGCGGGCCCCGTCGCGCTGCCGGAGATCCCGCCCCATGTCGCGCCGCGCCTTTTGCAGCCTTGTAATCCTCGCCCTCGCTGCCTGCTCACCGGGGGCCCCGGCCGAGAGCGCTGCCCTCGGCCCCCAGGCCCCCGATAGCGGCCGGCGCGAGGTCGCGGTCTTCGCAGGCGGATGTTTCTGGTCCGTCGAAGCGAATTTCGAACAGATTCCCGGGGTCGTGGCGGCCGTTTCCGGTTTTGCCGGGGGGCGGGTCGCCAATCCGACCTACGATCAGGTGGTTCGCGGTGGCACCGGCCACCTCGAGGCGGTGCAGGTGACCTTTGATCCCGCCCGCATCAGCTATCGACAGTTGGTCGACCGGTTCTGGCGGACGATCGATCCTACGGACCCTGACGGGCAGTTCTGCGACCAAGGCGCGTCCTATGCGACGGCTGTTTTCGCCAGTGCCGCACAGAAACCGGCCGCCGAAGCCTCGCGCAGCGTTGCGGTCGCCCGGATAGGTGCGGCCCGTTTTGTCACACCGGTTCGGGATGCCGTGCGGTTCTGGCCCGCAGAGGCCTATCATCAGGATTTCGCTCGCCTGAACCCGGCGCGATATGCCGGTTACAGCCGCTTCTGCGGCCGCGCGGCCCGATTGCGGGCCGTCTGGGGGGAATAGGACCCGCCGCCGATAACCCGGTCCCGGAACAATCCGGGTCCCGGAGCCAGCCGACCGCCGGTCAGGCCGCTCACCAACAGTCTCCGGGGGCTGAAGGTGTGTCTATAGGGTCACCCGGCCCGGCTGTCATAACACTGTCACACGATTGTCGTCCCACTTTCCGATGCCACGCCTAGAGGGTGCAATAGTTCAGCCGGCTGTCGCCGGTCGCCGGGCGTGCGCGCCCTTCTTCATCGGGGATAGATGACAATGACGAACCGCAAACGCGTGTTCTGGGCGACGACCGCCCTCTTCAGCGGCCTTCTGGTCGCCGGCGCCGCTTCGGCCCAGTCGACCGGCACGGTCGCCGCGGAAGCCACGGAGCTGGACACCGTCGTCGTGACGGGCGTGCGTGGACCGGCCACGACGGACGGCACGATCATCGCTGAAACGGTCGCCAAGAGCCGTTCGTCGATCACCCAGGAGTTCATCTCCACCCAGTCGCCGGGTCAGACCATTCTTCAGTCGCTGAACCTGGTCCCCGGCCTGAACTTCACCAACGCCGACCCGTTCGGCAACTCGGGCGGCAACATCCGCCTGCGCGGCTTCGACGGCAGCCGCGTTTCGCTGACCTTCGACGGCATTCCGCTGAACGACACCGGCAACTATGCGGTTTACAGCAACCAGCAGCTGGACCCGGAACTGGTTGAGCGCGCCTCGGTCAACCTGGGCACGACCGACGTCGACAGCCCGACGGCCTCGGCCACCGGCGGCACCATCAACTACACCGTCTCGCGTCCCACCGAAGAGGCCGGTGTGCAGGTCGGCGGCGCCTTCGGCGACTTCAACTATGGCCGCGTCTTCGTGCGGGCCGACACCGGTGCCTTCGGTCCGTGGGGCACCACCGCCTATGCGACCTATTCGCAGACCGGCTATGACAAGTTCAAGGGCCCCGGCGAGCTCGAGAAGCAGCAGTTCAACGGCCGCCTTTACCAGAACATGGGCGACGGTGACTTCGCCAGCCTGTCCTACCACTTCAACCGTAACCGCAACGACTTCTACAACAACTTCGTGAACCAGGCGCAGTTCGCCTCGGGCACCTATCTCGAGAACGACATCGCCTGCATCCGGCCGGCCGGCGGCAACGGCACCGTCCAGAACGAGAGCACCGGCTCCACCATCGTCCGGTCCGACGGGACCACGGGCACGGGAAGCTGCACCAACTACCACGGCATCCGGATCAACCCGTCGAACACGGGCAACATCCGCGGCGCCTTCAGCTACGGCCTGACCGACAGCCTGCGCTTCACCTTCGATCCGTCCTACCAGTTCGTCATGGCCAACGGCGGCGGCTTCAGCACCATTTCCGAGCGTGACGACCGACTGGACCTGGGCGGGCTCATCGGGACCGACCTGAACGGCGACACCGACACCCTCGACACCGTCCAGCTGTATACCCCGTCCAACACCAACACGAACCGGTACGGCCTGCTCAGCTCGCTGATCTGGGATGCGGACGACAACAACCGCTTCCGCCTGTCCTACACCTATGACTACGGTCGCCACCGCCAGACCGGCGAGGCCACCCGCGTCGACGCCAACGGCAACCCGGGCAACGTCTTCGGCGGCCAGCGCCTGTTCGGCTCGCCGGAATCGCGCGTTTACGCCTTCAACGGCCTGTCCTTCTTCCGCACCCGCGACCGCGCCTCGATCGCTGAACTGAACCAGATCTCGGCCGAATGGCGCGGTCAGTTCCTGGACGACTCGCTGACCATCCAGCTCGGCGTCCGCGCGCCGTTCTTCCGTCGCGAGCTGAACCAGAACTGCTTCTCGCAGAACGGTTCCTCGAGCGTGCTCTGCACCGCCCAGACCCCGAACGCACCGCTGGCCAACGGCAATGTGACCTTCGGCGCCAGCTCGACCCAGTATATCGCGCCCTACCAGGCCGAACTGAAATACGACGACATCCTGCCGAACCTCGGTGCGACCTGGCGCTTCGCCGACTCGCAGACGGTCTACGTCAGCTACGCCGAAAGCCTCTCGGCTCCGCGGACGGACAACCTCTACCAGCCGGTCCGCAACGCGGCCAACCAGATCGACTTCTCCTCGGTCCAGCCGGAAACCACCAAGGCGTGGGACCTCGGCTATCGTTTCAACAACGGTGACGTCATCGCTTCGGCTGCGGTCTGGTACAATGAGTACAGCAACCGCATCGTGTCGTCCTTCGATGCAGACCCGGCTTCGCCGTTCTTCGGCCAGTCGATCGACCGCAACGTCGGCGCGGTTGAACTGATGGGCTTTGACGGTGCTGTGGGCTGGCAGGCGACCGATCGTCTGTCGCTCTATGTCTCGGCGGCCTACAACCAGAGCGAAATCCTGGAAGACCTGCGTCTGGGCAACTTCACCTGCACCACGGCCAGCCAGCGTCCGGGTTCGACCCCGGCCTGCCCGGTGGCCCCGGGCTCGCTCCTGATCCCGACCTTCCTGCCGACCGCCGGCAAGGAACTGGTCGAGACGCCGGAGTGGACCTTCGCGACCCGTGCTGACTACGACGTGACCGAAGACCTCAGCATCGGCCTGCAGGCCAAATACACCGGCGACCGTTTCGCCACGGACGTGAACGACGAGGTCTTCGGTGCCTATACCGTCGTCGACTTCGACGCCCGCTACGACCTGACCAGCTCCTTCGGTGTGCGGAATGCCTTTGTTCAGCTGAACGTGACCAACCTGCTGGACGAAGAGTATCAGGCCAACATCTCGACCGGCACCAATGCGCTGGCCGTGGCCCAGAGCACCGACCTGCGCGTTCCGGACCGCTCCGGTTCGGTCCGGACGGCCTCGGTCGGTGCGCCGCGCACCTGGCTGATCAGCTTCGGCGCCCGCTTCTAGGACGCTGAACAACGCCAAAGAACGAGGGCGGCCCTTCCGGGGGCCGCCCTTTTTCATGCCCGGTCGGGGCGTCTGCGCGTTGAAACCCGACCCCGCGCCGTCTATCTCGCCCCATCGGTCATTCGCCGGGAAGAGGCCTCATGTATCCGTTCAACATCCCTGCCGAATGGTCGCCGCATCGTGCCATGTGGGTCGGCTGGCCCAGCCATGGCGAGCTGTGGGAGGACAATCTCGAGCCGGCCCAGGCCGAGGTCGAGGCCATGGTCCGCGCCCTGGCAGGACCGGGCCGTGAACATGTGAAGCTGATGGTCGGCAAGGCCGAGGCCCTGGACGACGCCCGAACCCGGTTCGCGGGGGTCGCCCATGTCGAGGTCGTGGACGGCCGGTTCGGCGACATCTGGTTGCGCGACACCGGCCCGATCTTCGGGGCGGGTTCGGCGAAGGCCGCCGCCTTCCGCTTCAACGGCTGGGGCGGGAAATACGAACTCGAGCACGATGACACCGTCGCCGACCAGATCGGACAGGCCTCCGGTGTGCCGCTCGAACGCCACGACTTCATTCTGGAAGGCGGGGCGCTGGACCACGACGGGCAGGGGACCATCGTCACCACCCGCCAGTGCCTGCTGAATCCCAACCGCAACCCCGGCTGGACCGAGGCGGAGGCCGAGGCTGCGCTTGCGGTGGCACTGGGCGCGCGCAAGGTGCTGTGGCTCGGCGACGGCCTGCTGAACGACCATACCGACGGCCATGTGGACAATCTGGCCCGGTTTGTGGCTCCGGGCGTCATTGCCTGCCCCATCTCCTGGGGGAGGAACGATCCGAATGACGACGTCTATGACGCGATCGCCCGGACCTTGTCGGAAATGACCGATGCGACCGGCGCGCCGCTGAAACTGTTGCGCCTTCCATCGCCCGGCTTCATCGGCGATGAGGACGAGAAGCCCATCCCGGCCAGCCATATGAATTTTCTCATCGCCAATGGTGCGGTGATCGTGCCGGACTACGGCAATGCGCGCGCCGTCGACCTGGTCTGTCAGGGCCTGAAGACCGTCTTCCCCGAGCGCGATATCATCCCCCTGTCATCCATCGCCATCCTGTCCGGCGGCGGATCCTTCCACTGCATCTCCCAGCAGGAGCCTGCCTGATGGCCCGCACGATCTCCGTCGCCGCCCTGCAGACCTCGTACGGCGAGGACCTTCAGGCCAATATCGACAAGTCGATCGCCCTGATCCGCGATGCCGCCGGCCGCGGCGCGCAGGTCATTCTCCCGAGCGAGCTGTTCCAGGGCCCTTATTTCTGCGTCTCGCAGGAGGAGCGCTGGTTCGCGACCGCCCATCCGTGGCGCGAACACCCGTGCGTGACCGCGCTCCAGCCCGTGGCGGCTGAACTCGGCGTCGCCATCCCGGTCTCGATCTTCGAGCGCGAGGGGCCGCACTATTTCAACTCCATGGTCATGCTGGACGCCGACGGATCGGCGCTGGGCGTCTATCGCAAGAGCCACATCCCGGACGGCCCCGGCTATCAGGAGAAATACTATTTCCGGCCGGGCGATACCGGCTTCAAGGTCTGGAACACCCGCCACGGCCGCATCGGCGTCGGCATCTGCTGGGACCAGTGGTACCCCGAGACGGCGCGGGCGATGATGCTGCAGGGGGCCGAGGTGCTGATGTATCCGACCGCCATCGGCTCGGAGCCGCATGACAGGGAGCTGGACACCGCCGAGCCCTGGCGGCGCGCCATGCAGGGCCATGCCGTGTCCAACGTCGTGCCGGTGATCGGCGCCAACCGCATCGGCCATGAACAGGTCAATGAGGCCGGACAGGTCTTCTACGGTTCATCCTTCATCGCTGACCATCGTGGCGATCTGGTCGAGAGCTTCGGCCGGGAAGAGGAGGGGGCGCTGGTGCACACCTTCGACCTCGACTTCATCGACCGCCACCGCGCCGCCTGGGGCTTCTTCCGCGACCGGCGCACCGATCTGTACGGCGCGCTGGTCAGCCCGCGGCCGGCCTGACCGGCGCCGGAGCCAGCGCCCGGCGTTCTGCTGCACAGCCGGGATTGGTCAGGCCCTCGGCGCGCGCGGCGGCAATTTCCGCTCGCGCCGCGTCCAGATCGACGGCGAAGTCCGGTGCCTCCGTCGCGCTGACATAGACGCGGCTGCCGACCCGAAGGCCGTCCTCGACGTCCGTCGACCAGTTCATGCGGCAGATGGAGCGGCTGCGACCGATGTCGCGGCCACGTTCCTTCAGGGCTTCGGCCCGATCGGGGGCGAGCGCCGCGAACATCTCGCCATAGGCGGCCCCCGCGACGGCCCCGGCCGCCGGCCATGATGGACTTTCGCGGGTGGCGGCGTCTGTCCTTTGACAGGGCTGCAGGTCGGGATGGACGGCTATGGGCCTCCGGCGCGGGTGAAGCTCGCCCAGACGTCGGGTCACGGCCTCCGAATCCGCGAGCAGGCGCGTCATCAGCCGGGTCAGGGCCGGACGTGGTCTCCCCGCCAGCCGCGTGCCCAGAATGCAGTCGAAATGCTGGCCGGCCTCGGGCGGCCGCAGTTCGGCCTGGGCGGTGGCCAACCACCAGCGGTCCGTGTCCTCGACCGCCGGCTGGAGATCGCCCGGCCAGAAGGCGGGGACAGGCGGCGGTGCCCTGACCCCCGCGACGACAGAATCGAGGGCCCCGGTTGCGAGATAGCCGCCCATCGGCGTGAGCGTGCCGACCGGGACGCTGGCCGTGGCGCACCCGCTCAAAAGGAGGCAGGCGGCCAGGGCCGTGGCCGGCTTCACCGGCCGTTGGTCCAGTCCAGCTGCACGCTGGTCGGGCCGCCCTCGACCGGGGTGGCGACGACGTGCAGCAGCTTGCCGCTGCCGTCCCCGGCGGCGGCCCCATAGGCGCGGGCCTCGCCGGTGTTCATGGCCATGACGGAGGCCAGACCCGCGGCCTCGGCGCGCTGGCGATAGAAGGCGACCACGGCGTCCGGGGTCGCGTCGGTCGTGAAGCTGAGGATACCGCCCGGGCCGTCGGGGCCCCGCGCGACGGTGACCGGCCCCTGGGCGATGCCGCCCGGATAGACGACGGCGAAGGCGGGGGCACCGGGGGCGGCCGGAGCCGCAGCGTCGGCCGGCGATTCAGCCGGCGCGGCAGCGGCCGGGGGCGCGGCCTCCGGAGCGGTCTCTGCTGCAGCCTCCGCAACGGCGGGGGCGGCCTCCTCGGCGGGCGGGCTGCAGCCGGCCAAGGCCAGGGCTGCCACCAGTGCGGTCGCCGCGAGCGTGCGCTTCATCCCGTATCGTTCCTGAAAAGACTGTCGTTGAGAGGCCGCACCGTGGCCCAAGCCTGCGGCGGCGGCAAGGCAGGTTCGCGCCTTCGCCAGGGCCCGGATGACGCAGGCCTCATCCGGTCCGCGGTCCCGGCCGTCGAACGGTCGAGGGCGGCCCGCCGATGGAGCGGGCCGCCGTCTTCAACGGTTCCCGGTCGTCACTTGCCGAACAGCTTGTTCCAGCGGCGCGTGTCGCGGTTCTTCCAGGTTCCGCGGTGATAGGCGTCGGAGCCGATCAGCGGCACCACCGTGGTGGCCTCGGCGAAGACCATCTGCTCATGCGTGGTCTGGACCTTGCCCCAGGAGGCGGCCTCCTTCAGCGTCGAGGACGAACAGGCCCCGTCGCGCACATCGGCGACCGTGATCTGGACCGCATAGCGGTGCATCTCGGCCTCGACGCCGAGGATTTCGGCGCAGACGACCGTGTCCTGGGCAAAATTCTTGGGAACGCCGCCGCCGACCATGAACAGGCCCGTCACGCCCGCCGCAATCTTGACGTCGGTCAGTTCGCGGAAATCGGCCACGGCGTCGATCATCAGATAGGGCTTGCCCTCGGCCATCCGCTCCTTCTGGTGCTTGACCAGGCCGAAGCCGGCCGAGCTGTCGACGAAGGCCGGGCAGAAGATCGGCACGCCCTCTTCATAGGCGGTCTGGATCAGCGAGCCGGGCTTCTTCGCATTGCCCCCGCTCAGCCATTTGCCCATCTCCCAGATGAACTCGCGCGAGGAATAGCCGCGTGGCTCGAGGCTGTTGCAGATCTCCAGAATGGTGTGGTCGCAGGCCTGGAGCTCTTCCTCGTCGATATAGGTGTCGTAGATCCGGTCGATGTAGTTGTCGCGCAGGACGTTGTCGTCCACCTCGCCCGCGGCCTGGTAGTGTTTGAAGCCCAGGGCCTCGAAGAAATCCATGTCGACGATGGAGGCACCGGTGGCGACCACGGCGTCGATCATGCCGAATTTCACCATGTCGCGGTAAACATGCATGCAGCCGCCGGCCGAGGTCGAACCGGCCAGGATCAGCCAGGGCGAACAGGCGCTGTCTTCCAGGGCCATGTTGAAGATGTCGGCGGCCCGGGCCGTGTCGCGGCTCGAGAACGACATCTTGCGCATGCTGTCGATGATCGGGCGGGCGTCGAACGAGGTGATGTCGACGTGCTCCACCGTGTTCTGGAGCAGCTGGGCCTTCTGGTTGGTCTGAACGGGAGCGTTCATTGCAAGGGTTTCCCTTTGGTTTGAGCGCCCGTCGTCAAAAGAAACAGCGGCCCGGACGGAGCGACGGGCCGCTGCTGATTACAGTGCGAAAGCGACGGTTTAGCGCCGCTGCTTCTTGCGCTGACCGGCCTTGCCCTTGGGGCGCGACAGGCGAACCACCTTGCGGGCCTGCTCTTCCGCCGAGGTGCGAACCGTCGGGATGGAGCGAGGGGCGAGGCCGTAGAGCGAGGCCATCGGGGCATCCTCGACGCCGGCGATGTCGTGTTCGCCATAGCCGTTGAAGCCGGTCGACATCGCCACGCCATAGGCGCCCAGCATGCCGATCTCGATGAAGTCGCCTTCCTGCACATCGGCCGGCAGCCAGAAGGGTCCCGGCATATGGTCGATGGAGTCGCAGGTCGGGCCGTAGAAGCGGAACGGCTTGAGGTCGGCCGAAGCGGCACCGACCCGGACCAGTTTGGTCGGGAAGGGCCAACGCGAGTGGGTGGCGTCGAACAGCGAGCCGTAGGAGCCGTCGTTCAGATACAGGGCGTCGCCCTTGCGCAGGTCGACCCGGCACAGCACCGACGAGGCCTCGGCCACCAGCGCCCGGCCGGGCTCGCACCACAGCTCGGTCGTTTCCGACACCGGCATCTCGCTGAAGCCGCGATGGATGGCGTCGGCATATTCCTGCATGTCCGGCGGGACCATGCCCGGATAGACCGAGGGGAAGCCGCCGCCGACATCGACGATGTCCACGAACACGCCCGCGCGCGAGATGGCACGACCGACCTGGGCCATGGCGGCCTCATAGGCGGACGGGCGCATGCATTGCGAACCGACGTGGAAACAGACGCCCATCAGCCCGTCCTTGACCGCCTGGCGGGTGGCCAGCAGCAGGGAGGGGGCCTGGTCCAGCGAAACGCCGAACTTGCCCGACAGCGAATAGGCCGCGCCGTCCGCCGACACCGTCATCCGGACCAGCAGATTCAGGTCCGTGGCATTGCCGGTGGCGTCGATGATCTTGGCCAGCTCGTCATGGCTGTCGAGCGAGAAGGTGCGAACGCCGTGCTCGAAATAGGCCCGGGTGATCGCGCCACGGCTCTTGACCGGGTGCATGAAGGCCAGACGTGCATCGGCGCTGACCGAACGGACCAGTTCGATCTCTGCCAGTGAGGCGACGTCAAAACCAGCGACCCCTGCCTCAACGAGGGTCTCGATGACCCAGCGCGAGGGATTGGCCTTCACCGCATAGAAGACGTCGGCGTTCAGATTGTCCTGGAACCAGCGCGCCGCTACGGAAACCGAACGCGGCCGCACGAGGGCGACGGGGCGTTCAGGGGACCGCTCGCGGACCAGGTCCAGGGGAAATGGATACGTGCGCAATTCACGTAAACCCCTGTAATTGTTAAACCCAGCCGGCGTTAGCAGCGCATAGAGTCAGACCACGGGGTCCGCCGGAAGCCGCGATGTAGGGTCACCGGACTGTCATGTAAAGCGGTTTTTTTCACGCGGGTGTTGAGTTTGCACGGGATTTGTCCGGGCGCGGATCGACCCGCGGCGACACTGTGGATGGTGCCGCCTCCGGTACAGGTCTTCGGGGCAGGCGGCCGCGGCCGTCGCAGGGTCGCCCGTGGCCGGTTACGCTGGACGAAATCGCCGCGGACGTGCCATTAAGACTTGCCTCGCGGGCCTGATCGGGCGATGCGGCGCGCCCTTGCAACCGCTTCCAGCGTGTCCATGACCCCAGCTGCCGCCGCCGTCGCGCCCAGTGCCGGACCCAGTGTCGTATCGGCCCGGGACGTGTCCAAGACTTTCGGGGCCCGAAAGGCCCTGAACGGCGTGACTGTCGAGGTCGCGGCCGGAGAAATGGTCGCCCTGATCGGGCCGTCCGGTTCGGGCAAGTCGACCCTCCTGCGCTCCATCACCGGGCTTCAGACCATCGACTCCGGCAAGGGCACGATCAGTGTCTTCGGCGAGGTCGTGCAGAAGAATGGCCGGACCACCGGAGCCACCCGCGGGGCGCGTCAGAAGCTGGGCATGATCTTCCAGCAGTTCAACCTGGTCGGCCGGCTGACGCTGTTCTCCAACGTCATGCTGGGTACCCTCGGCCGGATCCCCGGCTGGAAGGGCCTGCTCGGCCTCTGGCCTTCGGACGACAAGCAGCGGGCCATGGCGGCCCTGCATCGTGTCGGTGTCTCGGACTATGCCGCCCAGCGCGCCAATACCCTGTCCGGCGGCCAGCAGCAGCGCGGCGCCATCGCCCGCGCCATGGTCCAGGGCGCAAAGGCCATCCTCGCCGACGAGCCTGTGGCCTCGCTGGACCCGGTCTCGGCCCGCAAGGTCATGGAACTGCTGGTCGAGCTGAACCGGCGCGACGGCTTCGGCGTCATCGTCACCCTGCACCAGGTCGACTACGCCATCCGCTATTGCAACCGCGTCATCGCCCTCAAGGCCGGACAGGTCGTCTATGACGGGCCGTCCACCGGCCTCGATACGAAACAGTTGATCGACATCTACGGTCCCGAATTCGAGGACGCGTTCTGGGAATCCAAGGCATGACCCTGCCATCCTTTACCCGCCGTCTGGCCCTTGCTGCTGTTCTCGCCCTCGGTGTCGCCTCCTGTGGCGGCGGCGATGAAAAGGCCGGCACCGCGCCGACCGAGATCACCTTCTCCATCCTGTCGGCCGAGGGGCAGAACTCGTCCGGACCGCTCTGGGAGCCGCTGCTCGAGGACATGTCCAAGGCCATCGGCATTCCGGTAAAGACGCATTTCGGGTCAAACTATACGGTGCTGGTGGAGGCCATGCGGGCCAACCAGACCCAGGTGGCCTGGTTCTCGGCCAAGCCGGCGCTCGAGGCTGTCGATCGCTCGGAGGGCGAGGTCATTGCCCGCACCGTCGATCTGGAGGGGCTCGACAGCTACCGCTCGACCCTGATCGTCCGCGTGGATTCCGGCATTACGCTTGACCAGGTCATGGCCTGCGGCAAGCGGTTCGATTTCGGCATCGGTGACGCCCAGTCGACCTCGGGCACGCTCGCGCCGCTGACCTTCCTGTTCAATCCGCGGAACATCAACCCGGCCCAGTGTTTCAAGACCGTGCGGTCTGCCAACCATCAGGCCAATGCGCTCGCCGTGGCCACTGGCCTCGTGGATGTCGCCACCTCCAACACCGTCAATACGGTCTTCCTGACCCGCCAGAATCCGCAGGCCGCGGCCCAGATTCGGGAAATCTGGCAGTCGCCGCCCATCCCCGAGAGCGGGATCGTCATCCGCGAGGATCTGGATCCGGCCCTGAAGGAGAAGATCCGCAGCTTCTTCCTGACCTACGGCCAGGGCGAGGGAGCCGAGGCCGAGCGCCAGCGCCGGGTGCTGGCAGGTCTCAACTATTCGCAGTTCCGCGCGGCCGATGACAGCTACCTGAACCCTGTCCGCGAAATGGTCGCCGATCGTCAGCTCAGTGAAGCCCGCGCCGGCGGCGATGCCGCCGGGGTGGCTGCTGCCGAGAAGGAGCTGCAGCGGTTGCGCAGCCTGCGAGAGGTCCAGCCTTGACCAACGCCGCCGTTTCCAGCGCGGTCGCCGCCTCACCGGTCCCGAAGCCCCCGACCAAATCGCTGGGTGCCTGGGCGCTTGATGTCCTGATCTGGGGCGGTGTCGCCGTGATCCTGCTGATCAGCATCGACGCGGTCGATCTGAAGAACATCTGGAGCGTGGCCAGCAATTCCGACCGTATCGAGGTCATCGCCCGGGATCTTCTGCGTCCCGACTTCACCGACTGGCCGCTGTTCGTCGCCAAGATGTGGGAGACGGTCCAGATCGCCCTCTGGGGCACCTTTCTGGCCGTATTTCTGGGTGTTCCCCTCGGTCTGGCTGCAGCGCGCAACATCGCCCCTATCTGGGTCGTGACGCCCGTCCGGTGGCTGATGAACCTGCTCCGCTCGATCCCCGATCTGGTCATGGGTCTGCTGTTCGTTGTCGCCGTCGGCCTCGGCCCCCTGGCCGGCGTTCTGGCGATTGCGCTGAACACGGCCGGCGTGCTGGCCAAGCTTTTCTCGGAGGCCGTTGAGTCCATCGACAAGGGCCCGGTCGAGGGCGTGCGCGCCACCGGTGC
Source organism: Caulobacteraceae bacterium (assembly GCA_040380105.1). GTDB lineage: Bacteria > Pseudomonadota > Alphaproteobacteria > Caulobacterales > Caulobacteraceae > Brevundimonas. Next base: position 13,315 of record JBEIJS010000037.1, read on the forward strand.
CTCGCCCCTGCACGAGATCATGTGGGGGGTGATTCCGCAGGTCGCGCCGCTGTGGACCTCCTTTGCCCTCTACCGGTTCGAGTCCAACAGCCGTTCGGCGACGGTGCTGGGTCTGATCGGGGCCGGCGGCATCGGCCAGGTTCTGTTCGAGCGCATGAACGGGTTTGAGTTCGGCCAGGTCTCGGCCATCGTCATCATCGTGGTCATCGCCGTGACCCTGATCGACATGCTGTCCCAGGCCATGCGCAAGCGGCTGCTGTAACCGCTGCGAGCCGACCAACGGAAAAGCCCGCCTCCGCTTGCACAGGGGCGGGCTTCTTTCCTTCCGGACCGGATCAGGCCGGGCGCAGGTCCGGCGGGGTGGCCTCTTCGGTCAGGATGCGGATGGCCTCGTCCAGCGACACCAGCTCCTGCGCCTGTGAGCCCAGACGGCGGATCGCCACCGTGCCCGCTTCCGCCTCGTTCTTGCCGACCACGGCGATCACCGGGACCTTGCCGACCGAGTGTTCGCGGACCTTGTAGCCGACCTTTTCATTGCGCTGGTCCAGCTCGGCGCGCAGGCCGACGGCCTTGAGCCGTTCGACCACGTCACGGGCATAGTCGTCGGCTTCGGAGACGATGGTCGCCACCACCACCTGCGTCGGGGCCAGCCAGAGCGGGAAGGCCCCGGCATAGTTCTCGATCATGATGCCGATGAACCGCTCGAACGAGCCGAGGATGGCCCGGTGCAGCATGACCGGCCGGTGCTTCTGTCCGTCCTCGCCGATGTATTCCGCGTTCAGACGTTCCGGCAGGACATAGTCCAGCTGCAGCGTGCCGCAGGTCCAGGTCCGGCCGATGGCGTCCTTGACGATGAAGTCCAGCTTGGGCGCGTAGAAGGCCCCGTCGCCCTCGGCGATGACCGGATCGACCCCGGCGAGGCGCGCGGCCTCACCCAGCATGGCCTCGGCCTTGTCCCAGAACTCGTCGGTGCCGGCGCGCACCTCGGGCCGGGTGGCGAGGGCGATCTCGTGCGTCTGCATGCCCAGGTCGGCATGGATCATCTGGGTCAGGCGGATGAACCGTTCCGTCTCCTCGACGATCTGGTCCTCACGGCAGAAGATGTGGGCGTCGTCCTGGGTGAAGCCGCGCACCCGCATCAGCCCGTGCAGGGCCCCCGAGGGCTCATAGCGGTGGCAGGCCCCGAACTCGGCCATGCGCAGCGGCAGTTCGCGATAGGACCGCTGGCCCTGGTCGAAGATCTGGACGTGGCCCGGGCAGTTCATCGGCTTGAGGGACAGGGTCTCGCCCTCGACCGTCTCGCAGACGAACATATTGGGGCGATATTTCTCCCAGTGGCCGGACTTCTCCCAGAAGGTCCGGTCCAGCACCTGGGGCGTCTTGACCTCGACATAGCCGGCGGCGTCCAGCCGGCGGCGCATATAGGCCTCCAGCACCCGCCACAGGATCCAGCCCTTGGGGTGCCAGAAGACCATGCCCCGGCCTTCTTCCTGCATGTGGAACAGGCCCATGGCCTTGCCAATGCGGCGGTGGTCGCGCTTCTCCGCCTCCTCGACGCGCAGCAGATAGGCGTCGAGGTCCTCCTTGGAGGCCCAGGCCGTCGCATAGATGCGCTGCAGCTGCGGATTGCGGTGGTCGCCGCGCCAGTAGGCACCCGCCAGCTTGGTCAGTTTGAAGGCCTTGCCGACGAATTTGGTCGAGGGGAAATGCGGCCCCCGGCACAGGTCGATCCATGTACCCGTGCGATAGGTGGTGATCGTCTCCGTGCCCGGCAGATCGCGGATCAGCTCGGCCTTGAAGGTCTCGCCCTTGCCTTCGAACAGGGCGATGGCGGCCTCGCGTTCCCAGACCTCGCGGACCAGCTTTTCATCGCGGTCGACAATCTCGGCCATCTTCTTCTCGATGGCGGCGAAGTCGTCGGTCGAGAACGGTTCCTCGCGGTGGAAGTCATAATAGAAGCCGTCATCGATCGCCGGGCCGATGGTCACCTGGGTACCGGGGAACAGCTCCTGCACGGCCTGGGCCAGCACATGGGCGGCATCGTGACGGATGGTCTCGAGGGCTTCGGGATCATCGCGCATGATCAGCTTGAAGTCGCCCGAGCCGCCCAGCGGCCGGTCGAGATCGCGCTGCTCGCCGTTCAGGGCGACGAGGGCCGCGCGCTTGGCCAGCGACGGCGAGATGGAGGCGGCGACGTCACGGCCGGTGGCGTCGTCGGGATACTGGCGCGCGGCGCCGTCGGGGAATTTGAGGTCGATCATGTCTTCGTCTTTACGGGCGGCACCGGATCGTATTTCCAGCCTTCGCCGAAGGGTTGGCATTTGCAGAGGCGTTTGGCGGTGAGCCATCCCCCCTTGAGCGGTCCGTGCTGGATCAGCGCGTCCCGCCCATAGTCCGAACAGGTCGGCCGGAACCGGCACGACTGCCCGATCAGGGGCGACAGCGTCAGCTTGTAGCCTCGGTGGGCCAGCCGTACGCCGCGTTCATAGAGGGTTTCGCCGGAAGCCATGTCGCCGCGCTTATCCCCCGGCAGACGCCGCGGAGCAACGGGCTCTAGGCCGCACCGGCGAGGCTAGTTCGTGTGTCGGGGCCTTTTCGGGCAAGCGCGGCCCGCACCGCGTCCAGCGTCGCCTCGATCGCGACCATGGTCGAGGCGTGGCGCGCCGGATAGTCGGCGACCTGTTTCAGGGCGCGCAGACCCTCGAACCGGCCCGTCGGGCCTTCTCCGCCGGCCTTGAGCATGGCGGACATGGCGTCCCGGGCCGCGACCAGTTCGTCGAGGGAGGTCCCGATCACGACCTCGCCCAGCACGCCCGCCGCCGCCTGGCCGAGGGCGCAGGCCTTGACGTCCTGGGCGAAGGTTTCGATCCGGCCTGCGTCGTCGAGCGTGACGTCGACGATGGCCTTAGAGCCGCACAATCTGGCGACCCGTTCGCCCGTGCCTTCCGGGGCGGCCAGCCGTCCACTGTGCGGAAGATTGGCCGCCAGCCCGAGGATTCGCGCGCTGTAGAGCTCGTCGATCATGACGCGATCATAGGCGATCAGCTCCCCTGGAGCGACCCCCAGGTGCGGGCCTGGTCGACCCCTGCTCCGCCTGCGCGTTCGCGTAGCCAGGACAGGTTACGGTCGGCCGCCTCGGGCGGCAGGTCGCGACGCAGCATCTGCTCCGCCTCGGCCAGCTTGCCGGTCAGCCCCAGCACCATGGCCAGGTTGAGCCGGACCTTCAGCGAAGCGCCTGGCTGGGCCACGGCGCGACGCAGCAGCGGCTCGGCACCGGCTGTATCGCCGCGGGTCATGGCCGAGATGGCCAGGTTGGACAGGACGTCAGGATTGTCCGGCGACAGGACCAGGGCCTGGGCCCATGCTGCGCGGGCGTCGTCCGGTCGGCGCACCTGCTCATAGGCCGTGCCCAGCAGCGACCAGGCCCGCCAGTCTCCGGGACGGGCCTCGCGTGCCTCTTCCAGGGCAGCGATGCCATAGAAGGCCTGACCGCGAGCGATGTGGGCGCGCCCGGCCTCCAGCATCGCCTCGACATTGTTCGGCTGAACCACCAGCACCTTGCTGGCCATCTCTGCGGCCTGGTCGAACCGGCCGAGCTCGCGCAAGGCCTGCGCCGCCTTCACGCCGGCGACGGGGTCCATCGGATCGATGTCGGCCTGGTCGGACCAGAAGATCTGGCGGCTCAGCGCGTCGGTGCGCTCATAGGCGGCGCGAACCTCGGCTGCAGCCGGCTGACGGGCCATGGGCGCGGCCTGTGCCGGGGCCTGCGGTGCGGCCACGGGATCGGCCATGACGGGCGCGGCGAGTCCGCCAAGAAGGAGGGCGACGGTTGCGATACGGGCAGTCGTGCGCGACATGGAAGACGCTCCGGAAGGTTCGGTCCGAGACTCGGGCTTTCTCGTCAATCCTTGGTTAAGATCGGGCCCGTGGGGCCGGAAAGGCTGCCGACCATGTCCGTCCTGAACCCCGACCTGCTGAGTTCCGAGGCCGCGGGTGCGATTCCGGTGCGATTCGTGGGCCCGGACGGCCCGATCGACACCGCGCTCCAGGCTTGGGCCGCGACCAACGGCTTCAAGGGCAAGCCCGGCCAGACTCTGGTCGCGCCGGACGGGCAGGGCGGGATCGCCGCTGTGCTGGTCGGCACCGGAGGGTGTTTCGACCCCCTGTCGGCCCGCGCCCTGCCTGCGAAACTGCCGCCGGGCCTCTATCGCCTCGAAGCCGAAGCGGAGGACGCCCGCTCGGCGGCTCTGGCCTTTCTGCTCGGGACCTATGTGTTCGATCGCTACAAGGCCCGGCCTGAACGTGATCGCGTGCGGCTCGTCGCGCCGGAGGGGCTGGATGTCGAGGCGGCCCTGCGCATCGCCTCGGCCTGCGCCCTCGCCCGCGAGATGATCGACACCCCGGCAGCCGACATGGGGCCGCTGCAGATCGAGACCATCGCCCGCGAGATCGCTTCGGCCTCAGGGGCGACGATCACGGTGACGACCGGTGCCACCCTGCTGGAGGACAACTATCCCGCTGTCCACGCCGTCGGCCGCGCCGCCGCCCCGCACCGGGCTCCGCGGGTCATCGAGATCGGCTGGAATCTTGACCGTGCCGACCTCCCCCTGGTCGCTCTCGTGGGCAAGGGGGTCGTGTTCGATTCGGGCGGCCTCGACATCAAGCCGGCCGCCGGCATGCGCAATATGAAGAAGGACATGGGGGGGTCTGCCCATGCCCTGGCCCTCGGCCGGCTGGTCATGCAGGCGAATCTGCCGGTGCGGCTGGTGGTGCTGGTGGCGGCGGTGGAGAACGCCATCTCGGGCGACGCCTTCAGGCCCGGCGACATCCTGAACAGCCGCAAGGGCCTGACCATCGAGATCGGCAATACCGACGCCGAGGGCCGGCTGATCCTTGCCGACATCCTCACCCGCGCCGGGGAGCATGCGCCGGACCTGACCCTGGACTTCGCCACCCTGACCGGGGCCGCCCGCGTCGCCCTGGGACCCGAGTTGCCGCCGCTCTATACAGACGACGAGACCCTCGCGGCGGACCTGCTGGACGCCGGCCGCGCGGTCGGCGATCCGCTTTGGCGGATGCCGTTGTGGCCCGGCTATCGTGCCGCCATCGAAAGCGAGCTGGCCGACCTGCGCAACGACTCCGCCGGCTGGGCCCAGGCCGGCTCTGTGACGGCCGCCCTGTTCCTGCAGAAAGTCGCCCCGCTGACCGGTAGCTGGGCCCATATGGACCTCTTCGCCTGGAACCCCCGTGCCCGCCCCGGCTGGCCCGAAGGCGGCGAGGCGCAGGCGCTGAGGGCGTGCTTTGAGATGTTGAAACGGCGGTTCACGTAGGGCTTAGGGCTTAGGGCTCTAGATCAGCTCTGGTCACCTTCGACCTAAGCCCTACGACCTAAGCCCCGCTTCCGTTAACGGCCCTTTCGGCTTCTTCCGCTACGACAACGGCTCAATCGGACGAGTCCACGTTTGACCGCAGCCGCTGCCAGCCTTGATTCGCGCACCACCCTGGCCCGGCCCGATCTGGCCGAGCAGGCGCTGGAGGGGATTGTGCGTGCCGCTGCCTTCCGGGCC
>JBEIJS010000038.1:0-18523 GCA_040380105.1 Caulobacteraceae bacterium
CGAGATCATCGCCCATACCGCGGGCAAGATGCGCAAGAACCGCATCCGCGTGCTGGCCGGCGACAAGGTCCTGGTCGAGATGACGCCCTATGACCTGACCAAGGGCCGTATCACCTATCGCTTCAAGTAAGGACCGGCTCAGATGAGCCGTCCGGAATTGGTGCTGGCCTCGGCCAGTCCGCGCCGCATCGAACTGCTGGCGCTGGTCGGGATCACCCCCGACCGCGTCGAACCTGCCGATATCGACGAAACGCCTTTGAAGGATGAGACGCCGACGCGCCTCGCCGCGCGGCTGGCTGTGTCCAAGGCCGAGGCTGTGGCGGCCGGGGCACCGGATGCTCTCGTCCTGGCCGCTGATACGGTGGTGGCTGTGGGCCGCCGGCTGCTGGAAAAGCCGGCCGATGAGGCCGAGGCGGTGCGGTTTCTGAAACTGCTGTCGGGCCGCAACCACCGGGTCTTCACCGGCGTGGCCGTGACCGCCGGGGTCCGGACCACGCATCGGGTCGTCGACACCCGTGTGAGCTTCAAGGTTCTGTCCGACGCCGAGATCACCGCCTATGTCGCCTCGGGCGAATGGCGGGGCAAGGCGGGGGGTTATGGCATCCAGGGGCGGGCCGGGGCCTTCGTTACCCGACTGGTCGGCAGTTATCCGGCGGTGATGGGCCTGCCGCTGTTCGAGACGGTCAATCTGTTGAACGGGGCCGGCTGGCGCGCATGAGCGAGGTCGAGGTCTTCCTTGACGACACGCCCGGCGAGGTCCGGGGCGTGGTCGCACGGGATGGCCGGTTCGAACATCTGCTGATCCAGCGCGAGGACGATGTCGCCGAATATCGTCTCGGCGCGCGCTGCCTCGGACGAATTGCCGCGGTCCATCCGGGGTTGAAGGGTGCCTTCGTCGATCTGGGGACGAACTTGCCCGGTTTCCTGCCCTTTCGCGGACAGGATCGGCTGAACGAGGGGCAGAAGGTCGAGGTCGAGGTTTCGGCAGAACCCCGTGAGGGCAAGGGGCCGACGCTGCGCCTGATCGGGGCGGGGGAGGGGGCACCGCGCCTGCTCACGCCCGGCCCGACGGTGGCGGAGACGCTGGCCGTCCTGGCCCCCGGCGTGGAACCCGTCACCGGTCTCGCCGGCATTCAGGCGAGCCGGAGCGCGGAGGAAGAGGCCGGCCTGCCCTGCGAACTGTTCCCGGATACAGGCCTGGATCTGATGATCCAGCGCACCCGGGCGCTCATCGCGGTCGATCTGGACCTCGCCCCGGCACCGGGCGTGTCATTCGGGGCACCGGCAAGGACACGCGCGAACCGGCAGGGTCTGCACATGGCGGCCCGCATGATCCGGCTCAGGCGCTGGGGCGGGCTTGTGGCGGTCGATCTGATCGGGACGGGCCTTGATGGTGACGCCGTCATGACGGCGGCCAGACAGGCGTTCGGTGGCGATCCGGACGTGGTTTTCGGACCGGTGAACCGGTTTGGCGTGCTGCAACTGGCCTTGCCATGGCGCCGCACGCCACTGGAGGAGATTCTCAACGGGCGTGACAGATCCCGGCGACCGGAACAGCGGGCGCAGGATATTGTGCGCAGCCTGCGGTTTGCCCTGCTGTCGGATACGAAGAGCCCGCGCATCACGGTGCGGGCGGCACCGGTGGATGCCACCCTGGCAGGACCGCTGGTGGCGCGTCTCGGTCCGCGCGCCCATCTGAAAAGCGATCCGGCGATGGCACCGGGCGCGTTTCTGCTCGAGGATCAGTGATCATGGCCCTTTGCCCGACCTGTCGTCGCCAACCGGCGGACACCAAATACAAACCCTTCTGTTCCCGGCGCTGCGCCGACATTGACCTCCAACGCTGGTTCACCGGCGGATACGTCATCCCGGAAAGCGTCGACGACGTCTCGACGGAAGACCCGGTCGAAGACTGATCTGACGGCTGGACACCCCCGGACGGCTCGCCTATAGACCCCCCCTCGCGCGAGCAGACGGCTTGCCTGGGTAGCTCAGTTGGTAGAGCAGCGGATTGAAAATCCGCGTGTCGGTGGTTCGAATCCGCCCCCAGGCACCATCGTCCCTTCCCGGTCGGGGATTGCGGCCCGGTCCCATCAGTAAAAACGCCTCTTTGGGGCCTGAATCTTCCGCTTTGGGGCTAGTAGCTCCCTTGCGAGGGGAAAAGCACTGTCGCGCACTTGACGCTCCGGTAAGCGTTCGCCAAAGGAGCTTGACCGCGTTCTTTTGCGGGCAGCTTTCGGGGGCGGGGAAAACGGTTTCCCTCAACCCGTCGGTGCCGCGCCGGAAGCCATTCGGCAACCGGAAGCGTCAGAAGGCGTTCCAAGGATTCGGGGGTTTCCCTCGCTTCTGCGGGCAAGATTTTCATCGAGGGCGGTCGTCGTCTGCGGCCGTTCCTTTTGGGTTCCACAAGTCAGACTAAACAGCAGGAACTGGCGAACTATGTTCGATTTCAAGAAGACCAACATCCTCCTGGCCATGGCCGCCGCCGGCGTCCTCGTGGCCGGTACGCCGGTTCTCGCGCAGGAGGCTCCCGCCGCCGCTCCGGCCGCCGCAGCCGCCGCTCCGGCCGCTGACGCCGCCGCACCCGCCGCTGCCCCGGCTGCCGAAGCCGAGCCCGCCGCAGAGGCCGCTCATGGCAAGCTGACCCCGGCCAGCATGTTCATGGAAGCCGACCCGGTCGTTAAGGTCGTTATGATCGGCCTCGTCCTGGCCTCGGTGTTCTCGTGGGTTCTGCTCCTCATCAAGATGTTCGAGTTCGGTGCCCTGAACCGCAAGACCGACCAGTTCCTCGAAAGCTTCCGCCAGGCCCGCACCATCGCGGACATGCGCAAGGTGGCAACCGCGGATGAGTTCGACGGCAACCCGCTGGCCGACATGGCCGCCGCGGCGACCGACGAAATCGAACTGTCGCGTCAGGCTGGCCTCTCGGTCACCGGCGATCACGCCGACTCGTCCCTGATGCGCGCCCAGCAAGCCGTTGGTGCCGTTCAGGCCGGTCTGGCCAAGCGCCTTGCAGGCGGCCAGCAGTTCCTGGCCTCGACCGGTTCGTCCGGCCCGTTCATCGGTCTGTTCGGTACGGTTTACGGGATCATGAACTCCTTCATCGGCATCGCGAACACCAACACGACCAACCTGGCCGTCGTCGCCCCCGGTATCGCCGAGGCGCTGCTGGCCACCGGTATCGGTCTGTTCGCCGCTATCCCGGCCGTTATCTTCTACAACTACTTCAACACCCGCATCTCTGCGTACGGCACCCGTTCGGACGGTTTCTCGGCCGAGCTGACCAACGCCATCTCGCGTAACCTCGACAAGGGAGCGTAAGCCCGATGGCCGCCAAACTTTCCGGCGGCGGGGGCGGCAAGTACCAGGTTGAGCAGAACAGCGAAATCAACGTCACACCCTTCGTTGATATCATGCTGGTTCTGCTCATCATCTTCATGGTGGCGGCGCCTCTTGCCGCACCGTCCGTTGAGGTGAAGCTGCCGCGTGCCGTTGCTCCGCTCGCTCCAAACCCGCCCACGCCGATCTACATCTCGATCACCAGCGATGGTCAGGCCTACCTTGGCGACGGTGCCCTCGAACTGGACCAGATCGGTTCGGAGCTTACGGCCCAGATCGGCCGTCGTAGTCCGGCCGACGAACGTATCTTTATCCGGGCGGACAAGAGCACCCGCTACGGCGACTTCATGCAGGTCATGAATTCGCTGCAGGACAACGGCTTCTACAGCGTTGCCCTGGTCGGTGAAGATACGGACGTTCAGTAGGAAACGGTGAGATCATGACAGACATCCAATATCACCGTTCCAGATATGATGCGCCCAAGGCCAAGGGTCTGTTCGGGGTTCCCCCCGGCGTCCTGCTGGCCAGCATCCTGGTCGTCAGCATCCTGTTCTCGATCCTGGCGTTCTACTTCATCAACGCCCAGTTCAAGCTGCGGGAGATCAACTACTCGGATGAGTCGGTGGATGTGGAGCTGATTGAGCCCATCCCGCCGCCGCCGCCGCCGCCGCCGCCGCCTCCGCCGGACACGCCCCCGCCGCCCAAGCTGCAGGTGCGTCCCCCGGTCGTGGTTCCGAACGCGCCGCCGCCGCCGATGACTCTGCCGATCGAGCCGACGAAGAAGGAAGACCGCGTCGAGTACCGGGGTCCCCCGGTTATCGTCCCCGGACCGCCGCCTCCGCCGGCTCCGCCTCCGCCGCGTCCGTCGGTCGTGACGAACCCGAGCTGGGGTCGCCAGGTTCTTCCGGAATATCCGGAGCGGGCAGCCGCCCGTGGCGTCGAGGGTGTTTCCTCGGTCCGCGTCAGCTGTGGTCTGCAACCGAGTGGCAGCCTGACCGATTGTCGGGTGGTCTCGGAAGATCCGGAAGGCATGGGCTTCGGTGCCGCCGCCCTCGCAGCCGCCCGCCGCTCGCGGGTGACTCCGGGCACGGTTGACGGTGCTGCCGTCGGTGCCCGGGTGGAATGGACCGTCCGGTTCCGTCCGCCTCCGCCGGAGTGATCCGACGGATCCAGAACAAGTCAGCGCCCCGGAGGTTCGCCTCCGGGGCGTTTTCTTTTGGGGTGGCGGCTGGAACATCAGGGCGGGCGGTGCGGCGTCGGGATGACAGACGGGCACAATCCCATATCCGTCTTGATCGGCGCCCGAGACCCCGCTAGACACGCCGCTCGCGAGAGTGCGCCGCCTTAGCTCAGTTGGTTAGAGCGCCGGTTTGTGGAACCGGAGGTCCTCAGTTCAAGCCTGAGAGGCGGTACCATCTTCCGTCGGTCGTCGGCCGGATGCGCCCCGGACCGGAGTGGCTCGCCGAAGCCCCGGGCCTTATGCGTCAGGGTCAGCCGGGGATGGTGCGATATCGGCGCCCGGGTGTCTTCGCCGAAGGCCGGTCACGGGCCCGTCAAGCCTGGCGAGGGCCTCCGAGGCCGCGAGATAGCCGGCGGTGACGCCGACATCGAAACCCTTCCAGTCGCGGATATCCAGCCGGTCCGGCGTCGGCTGGATCAGCAGATCCGTGGCCGCGCGCGAACTCTCGATATCGGCATCCGTGGTCAGGGTCGCCGAGCGCATCAGGATGGAGACGATGGGCGGACCGCGTCGCCAGGCACCTGTCACGATCAGCCGCCAGATCGACGGCGGGTGTTCGATCAGGTCAGGATCGACGCCGCGGGCCTCGGACATGTCGACGCCGATGATCGGGCCGCTGTGCATCTGGCGCATGACCTCGGTCGGCAGGTTCTTCAGGACGGCCCCGTCGACCAGCACCTGGCCATCGATGACAATGGGCGGCAGCAGGCCGGGAATGGCGATCGAGGCGCGCATGGCGCGGCGCATCAGACCCCGCCGGTGCACCTCGATCCGGCCGCTGGTCAGATTGGTCGAGACCGCAAAGAACGGGATCACCAGATCGGCGAGATCGGTCTCGCCATAGGCCTCGAGCAGCAGGTGATCGACCTTCTTGGCCCGGGTCATGGCCAGGATCGGGAAGGCCAGGTCCGAAAGCGGATCGCTCTCGACAAAGGATTTGTGGATGCGGGCTTCCAGCTCTTCCTGCGACCAGCCCATCGCGGGTCCGGCGGCGATCACGGCCCCCATCGACGAGCCGCCGACGAAATCGATCGGCACCCCCGCCTCATGCAGGGCCCTGAGGGCGCCGATATGGGCATAGGCCCGGGCCCCGCCGCCCGACATGACGACCCCGACGGCCGAGCCTGTGATGACGCGGGCCATGCGGTCGGCGTCGGCCTTGTCCCCCTCGACCGCCTGGAACCAGCGGCCGGGCTGGATGGAGTCGAGCCAGACCGCCGTATTGGCCGGTCTGGCCATATTCGGTTCGCGCAGCAGGATGAGGTCGGTGCGGCGCTGGGCGTCCAGCACGCCCGCATGCGGCATGGGCCGGTTGGGCGGGGCCATCAGGCTGCTGCCGACCACGAACAGCCGGTCGACCTGCCTTGCGCACAGGGCGGCCCAGGCGGCCTCCTCCATTTCGGCGACATAGAGGACGAAGTCGTGGGCGTCCTCGACCCGGCTGAACCATTCGGCGGCCGAGGTGAGGGCGGTCTGGTCGATGACCTGGCAGGTGAAGCCTTCCGCCTCTATCGCGGCGGCGATCCGCTCGACAAAGGGGCGGATCGGGCGAGGGCGGGCCGAGATGAAGCCGAACACGCTGGGCTCGCCGCCGCCGGAGCGCCGGTCGCGGGCGCGCTGGATCATCAGGCGCGACAGCTCGACCATCAGGTCCGGCTCGGTCCGGGCCGCCTCGAAGAAGGCGTCGCGGGGCAGGGCCAGAACCTCGCAGTCGCGCAGGGCGACCACATCGGCGGTGTGTTCGGTCCCGGCCAGCATGGCCATTTCACCGGCGGGCTCACCGGGCCGGATGACGCCGACGAACTGGGGCGGCCGGGCCTCGCCGTGATCGCGGCGGAACACGCCCAGACGGCCGCTGCGCAGCAGATAGAGGGTGTCGGCGGTATCGCCCTCGGCAAACAGGGTCTCGCCGCCGGTCAGGGCGAACCAGCTGGCACGCGTGGTCTTGCCGCCCTCGAATATGCGATGCAGGGCGTCTTCCAGCCGGTCGGAGCGGGGCGAGGGCATGGGGTGAGGTTAGCCGGAGTCGGGGGGAGTGATTAGTGGTTAGTGGCTAGTGGCTGGCCACCGCCGGTGAGGAAGCGCGATCAGCGCCGGCCTTCCGCGAGCAGAGACGCTGCAATCACCAACCACTAACCACTAGCCACTAGCCACTAATCACCCCTACCAGGCCCCCATCTCCCGCAACCGCTTGGCCAGATCCTCGGGCACCTCGCCGGCATCGAGCGTCGAGAGGTCCGACGGGGCGTCCTTGGGCTCCAGATAGCGCCAGCCCTGGAAGGGGCGGCGGGCCTGGGGGGCGGTGCGGATGACCTCGGGCGAGAGGGTGATGTAGCACATCGAGGCCTTGCCCTCGCCCCGGGTGGCGATGTCGAGGATGGGCATCCGGCAGGTCACCGAACCCTTCATCACCCAGTAGATTGAGCCGCCGTCCTCCAGCTCCGCCGCACGCTTGGGGGTCATGCGGGTGTGGACGGTCAGCCACTCGCCCTTGGCGGCACGGCGCTCCAGCGTCTCCACCTTTGCGACGCCGACGCAGAGCTTGATCATGTGGAGGGACGTCATTGAGGCGGCGCGTTCGCCTCGACTTTTGCCAGCACCGTGTCCGCCGCCACCTGATCGCCGACCGAGACCCCGATCTCGCCGACCACTCCGTCGAACGGAGCGACGAGGGCGTGCTCCATCTTCATGGCTTCCAGCACCACGACGGGCTGGCCCTTGGTGACGGTGTCGCCGGGTTTGGCGGGCGTGGCGACGATCTTGCCGGGCATGGGCGCGCGGAGGGAGCCGTCGGAGGCGGGGCCGGTACCGCCGCTGCCGGACAGCGGCGGCCGGTCGAAGAACTCGAAGGCGCCGCCTCGCTCAAAGCCTACGATTGAAGAACCCGTCAGGATGGTGGTTCGCAGATACTTTGCGGCTTCAGCCGGATGAACCTCCTGAGCACCCGCAGCGGTCCACAGCTGCACCGCCGTGCGCGGTTTGGCGTTGAGCCGGAATCCCTTGGCTCCAGCCAGGGAAGACCAGGCTGAACTTCTCTCGTTGCCGGGCGGGTCGCGATCCAGGGCGTGGTTGGCCACTTCCGCGAGGAGCGTTTCTGATGGTTCGGTGACGACGAGGCTCTGCTCTTCCGCTCCGATGAACCCCGTATCCACGTCGCCGGAAACGAACCGCGGGTGTTTCAGGCATCGCACCAGAAACCCTGCATTCGTCCTGACCGGCCAGACCTCAACTTCGGCGCAGACAGACGCGAGTGCGTCCGCCGCCTCCGTCCGCGTGCTGCGATGCACGATCAGCTTGGCGATCATCGGATCGTAGAACTGACTGACCTCGCCGCCTTGCTCGACGCCGGTGTCGATCCGGAGGCGGCGGTGGTCAGGCAACTTGAAATGCTCCAGCTTCCCGATGCTGGGCAGGAAGCCGTTGGCCGGGTCCTCGGCGTACAGCCGCGCCTCCATGGCCCAGCCGTTCAGGGTGATCTCGTCTTGCTTCAGCGGCATCGGTTCGCCGGCGGCGACGCGGAACTGCCATTCGACGAGATCGACGCCGGTGATCGCTTCGGTGACCGGGTGTTCGACCTGCAGCCGGGTGTTCATCTCCATGAACCAGATGCGGTCGGCCTTGAGGCCTTCCGAGGCGTCGGCGATGAATTCGATGGTGCCGGCGCCCTCATAGTTCACCGCCTTCGCGGCCTTGATGGCGGCGTCGGTGACGGCCTGGCGGGTGGCGGCGTCCATGCCGGGGGCCGGGGCCTCCTCGATGACCTTCTGGTGGCGGCGCTGCAGGGAGCAGTCGCGCTCATAGAGGTGGACGACGGTGCCGTGCGTATCCCCGAACACCTGCACCTCGATGTGGCGCGGGCGGGTGATGTATTTCTCGATCAGGACGCGGGGGTCGCCGAAGGAGGACTGGCCCTCGCGCTGGGCCGAGGCGAGGCCGTCGGCGAAATCCTCGGCCCGGTCGACCTTCTTCATCCCCTTGCCGCCGCCGCCGGCGACGGCCTTGATCAGGACCGGATAGCCGATGGAGTCGGCCTCGGTCTGCAGGCGGGCCAGCGACTGGTCCTCGCCGAGATAGCCGGGCGTGACGGGCACGCCGGCCGCGATCATCAGGGATTTGGCGGCGTCCTTCAGACCCATGGCGCGGATGGCGGCGGGCGGCGGGCCGATCCAGACCAGACCGGCGGCCATGACGGCCTCGGCGAAGTCGGCATTCTCGGACAGGAAGCCGTAGCCGGGGTGGATGGCCTCGGCACCCGTGGCCCTGGCGGCGGCCAGCACCTTTGCCGCGTCCAGATAGGACTCGCGGGCAGGGGCGGGGCCGATCAGGACGGCTTCATCGGCCTCGCGGACGTGCAGGGCCTTGGCATCGGCTTCAGAATAGACGGCGATGGTCCGGATGCCCATGCGGCGGGCGGTGCGGAAGACGCGACAGGCGATCTCGCCACGATTGGCGACCAGGACGGATTTGAACATGGGGTGTGTCTAGCTGGTCTGTGGTTGGCGGAGAAGACATCGCGCATCCGGGACCGGACTTGCCTTCCGCGAAGCGGGATCCGTTCGAAGGTTCTCCACAACGCACACAACGTGGCCACGACGGACACAACGGGACCGGTACTGGCGCTGCTCCCGTTGTGCCCTTTGTGAATTCGTTGTGCTCGTTGTGATGAACCTGCCGGCCGTCAAACGAAAGCCCGGCTTCGCCGGGAGGCCGAGACCTACTCCGCCCAGCGCGGCCTGCGCTTTTCGAGGAAGGCGTTGACCCCCTCCTGGCCTTCGGGCGAGACGCGGGCGCGGGCGATGCGTCTGGCGGTCTCTTCCATAAGGGCGTGGTCGATGCGGTGACCGGCGACATGGTTCACCAGCCGCTTGGCGTCGCCGACGGCACCCGGGGCGCAGGCCTTCATGCGGTCGGTGAAGCCGGCGATGAAGCCGTCGATCTGGTCGGCGCTGTCCAGCACCTGGCCGATCAGGCCGAACCCTTTGGCCGCCTCGGCGTCGAACAGGTCTGCGGTCATGAACAGGGCCCGCGCGGTGCGGGCCCCCACGGCCTCGATGACATAGGGGGCGATGGTTCCGGGGATCAGGCCCAGTTTGACCTCGGAGAATGCGAATTTCGCACCCTTGACCGCCACGGCCATGTCGCAGGCGGCGACAATGCCGGCCCCGCCGCCCATGGCGGCACCCTCGACGATGGCGCAGGTCAGTGCCGGGATCTCGTGCAGGGCCTTGAGCATCTTTGCCAGACCCATGGCGTCGTCGCGATTGTCGCCTTCGGACCAGCGGACGGCGTCGGCCATCCAGGCCAGGTCGGCCCCGGCACTGAACGTGCCGCCGGCCCCGCGGATGAAGACCACCCGCACATGGTCCGCGCCCTGCAGGGTCTCGAAGGCCTCATAGAGGGCGGCGATGGTCGGGGCGTCGAAGGCGTTGCGCCGGTCCGGGCGGTTGATGGTGATGAAGACCACGCCGTCGGCGGTGGAGTCGATCCGGACCAGATCGTCATCGGCATCGGGTGCCGGATCGGCCAGCAGCGGATGGGCGATGGCGTTGATCGCGGCGGCCTCGCCCGGGGTGATGTCGAGGGCGTTCAGTTCGGCTTCGGTCGGCTGGCTCATGGCGGATCCTCTTGAGGCTGTGCGTCTCTAACGCATCACCCCGGCAAATGGCATTGCGCTGCCTCAAAGATCGCGGTCATCTTGGCAGGACGACGCGGTTTGTCATCCCGTCCTTCGCCGGGGTCCGTCGGGGATGACAAGGCGCTACATCCTGAACACGCCGAACGTCGTCTCCGGAATGGGCGCGTTCAGGCTGGCGGAGATGGCCAGTCCCAGCACATCCCGCGTCTGGACCGGGTCGATGACGCCGTCGTCCCAAAGGCGGGCGGTGGCGTAGTACGGGTTGCCCTCGTCCTCGTATTTCGCGCGGATCGGGGCCTTGAAGGCCTCGGCCTGGTCGGGGGTCCAGCTGTCGGCGTCGCGGTGGACGGTGGCCAGGACGGCGGCGGCCTGCTCGCCGCCCATGACGCTGATCCGGCTGTTGGGCCAGGTGAAGAGGAAGCGCGGGGCGAAGGCGCGGCCGCACATGCCGTAGTTGCCGGCCCCGAAACTGCCGCCGATCAGGACGGTGAATTTGGGCACCTCGGCCGATGAGACGGCGGTGACCAGTTTGGCGCCGTTCTTCGCAATGCCCTCGGCCTCGTATTTGCCGCCGACCATGAAGCCCGAGATGTTCTGCAGGAAGACCAGCGGGATCTTCCGCTTGCAGGCCAGTTCGATGAAATGGGCCCCCTTGAGCGCGCTCTCGGAGAACAGCACGCCGTTGTTGGCCAGGATGGCGACCGGATAGCCCCAGATGCGGGCGAAGCCGCAGACCAGGGTCGTGCCGTACAGGGCCTTGAACTCGTCGAACTCCGAGCCGTCGACCAGGCGGGCGATGACCTCGCGCACGTCATAGGAGGCGCGGACATCATCGGGGATGAGGCCGTACAGCTCCTCGGCGTCGAAGGCGGGGGGGCGGGGTTCACGGACGTCCATCTCGACGGACTTCACCGTATTCAGGCTGTCGACGATGGTGCGGACGATCTCCAGAGCGTGCTCGTCGTTTTCGGCGACATAGTCGACCACGCCGGACCTGCGGCCGTGGGTCTCGGAGCCGCCCAGTTCCTCGGCGGAGATGACCTCGCCCGTGGCGGCCTTCACCAGCGGCGGGCCGGCCAGGAAGATGGTGCCCTGGTTGCGGACGATGACGCTCTCGTCCGACATGGCCGGGACATAGGCACCGCCGGCGGTGCAGGAGCCCATGACACAGGCGATCTGGGGGATCGACTTCGCCGACATCCGCGCCTGGTTGAAGAAGATGCGGCCGAAATGGTCGCGGTCCGGAAACACCTCGGCCTGGTGGGGCAGGTTGGCCCCGCCGGAATCGACCAGATAGATGCAGGGCAGGCGGTTCTGCTCGGCGATCTCCTGGGCCCGCAGGTGCTTCTTCACCGTCATCGGGAAATAGGCGCCGCCCTTCACCGTCGGGTCGTTGGCGACGATCATGACCTCGCGGCCCGAGACCCGGCCGATGCCGCAGATCATGCCGGCGCCGGGGGCCCCGTCGGGGTCTTTTGCATCGCCATACATGCCGTTGGCGGCCAGCTGCCCGATCTCGAGGAAGGGCGAGCCGGGGTCCAGCAGCCGTTCGACCCGGTCGCGGGGCAGCAGCTTGCCGCGCGAGACGTGGCGGTCGCGGCTGGCGTCCGATCCGCCGCGCGCGGCCTTCGAAACCTTGGCGTGAAGCTCGTCGCGGAGGGCCCGGTTGTGGGCGTCGAGCGCCCTGAAGGCGGGGCTGTGGGGGTCGATGGCGGAGGTCAGCTTGGGCATGGGGCTGGTTTAGGCGGGTTCTGGCCAACGCTCCATACCAAATAGCTTTCGTCATTCCGGGCGGAGGCTCGCGTAGCGAGCTGCAGACCCGGAACCCAGCGGCGCCGAAGCGCAGCGAAGGCGATGCTTCGGCGAGCCGCGCTCCCGACAGGTTCGCGCTATCGCGCGCCGCTGGGTTCCGGGTCTCCGCTGCGCTTCGCCCGGAATGACGAAAGCAGTGAAAGCATAGCCCAACTCATGTCACCCGACAGCAAATCCAGTTGACCTCAGGCCTTCGCCATGGCCTGTCCCGCCTCCCATGATCGGCTTCAACGTCCAGACGCGCGCGACCCTGAAGGACCTGCTGCACCTCGCGTGGCCGGTGGTGCTGGCACGCATCGGCATCATGACCATGGGGCTGACCGACGCGATCGTGGTCGGCAATTTCGCCAGCCGGGAACTGGCCTTTCATTCGCTGGCCTGGGCCCCCCATTCGATCATCGTGGTCACGGCCGTCGGCCTGCTGTTCGGTGTGCAGGTGATGACCGCCCGCGTGCTGGGCGAGGGCCGGCGCGAAGAGGTCGGAGCGGTGTTGCGGCGCGGGCTGGCCTATTCGCTGCAGCTCGGCGTGGCGGCCTGTATCGCCCTGATCTTCATCGGCCCCTGGGCCCTGGGCCAGATGAATCTGGAGGCGGGGCTGGCGGAAGGGGCAGGGCCGGCGCTGATCGTGCTGGCGCTTTCGATGCCCGCCTATCTGGTTTCGGTGGCGGCCCAGTTCTTCCTGGAGGCCCTGGGCAGGCCCAAGCCCGGCATGGTTGCCATGTGGGTCGCCAACGGGGTGAACCTGGCGCTGAACCTCCTGCTGGTGCCGGACCTGCTGGGGATAGGGCTGGATGGAGCGATCGCCTCCTGCTGGGCGACGTTCTGCGCGCGTGCGGCCCTGGCGATCTTCCTTTTGGTCTACATCGCCCGCCTGCCCGAGGCGCGGGCGCTGGGCGTGTTCAGGCGGCCCCGGCCCGACCCGGCCGCGGCGCGTGAGCAGCGCAAGATCGGCTATGGCGGCGGCTCCTCCTATTTCATCGAGGTCACGGCCTTTGCGGCGATGACTTTCTTCGCCGGCCAGCTCGGCACCAATGAAACAGCGGCCTGGGCGATCGTCCTCAATGTTTCGGCCATTGTCTTCATGGTCCCCATGGGGATGTCGTCGGCGACGGCCGTACTCGTGGGCCGGGCGCACGGCGCGGGCGACGGTCGTGCCGTCCTGAGGGCGGGACTGGTCGGTATCGGTGTGGTGACGGCCCTGACCCTGATCGTAGCCGTGATCGTCTGGCCGTCGGCGGGTCTGATGGTCAGTGCCTATAATCGCGATCCGGTTCTGCTGGCCATCGCCGCGCCCGCCCTGGTGCTGGCGACGCTGTTCTTCGTGGCCGACGGGATTCAGGTGGTGGCGGCCCAGGCGAACCGGGCTGCAGGCGATGTCTGGTGGCCGACGATCATGCATTTCGTCGCCTACGGCGGAATCATGATGCCGCTGGGCTGGTGGCTGGCGCACAAGCTCGGGGTGAACGGCCTGGTCTGGGCGGTGATCGTAGCCAGCCTGGTATCGTCGGTGCTGCTGACGGCGCGGTTCGTGCGGGTGGCGCGGCGGCTGGGAAGTGGCGAGTGGCGAGCGGCGAGTGGCGAGTAGGTTCGCCGCCGCGTTCCATATTCGACTTTCAGTCACTGGAGTGTTGCGATAGCCGGCAACCGTCGCCACTAACTCTCGCCACTCGCCACTCGCCACTCGCCACCCGGACACCCATGCCCCGCATCCTCATCACCTCGGCCCTGCCGTACATCAACGGCATCAAGCATCTGGGGAACCTCGCAGGGTCGATGCTGCCGGCGGATGTCTATGCGCGGTTCAAGCGGGCGCAGGGGCATGAGGTGCTCTACATCTGCGCCACGGACGAACACGGCACACCGGCCGAGCTGGCGGCGGCCGCTGCGGGTCAGGACGTGCGCACCTATTGCGACGAACAGCACGAGGTCCAGAAGGCGGCGGGTCAGGCCTTCGGCCTGAGCTATGACTGGTTCGGTCGGTCGTCGAACGCGCCCAACCACCGGCTGACCCAGCATTTCGCCGAGGTTCTGGAGAAGAACGGCCTGATCGAGGAGCGGGTCGACCGGATGATCTATTCCGTCGACGACGCCCGGTTCCTGCCCGACCGCTATGTAGAGGGCACCTGCCCGCATTGCGGCCATGTCGGCGCACGGGGCGACCAGTGTGACAACTGCGGGCGGCTGCTGGACCCGACCGACCTGATCGATCCCTATTCGGCGGTGTCGGGCTCGCGCAATCTCGAGGTGCGGGACACGCGCCACCTGTATCTGCTGCAGACGAAGCTGGCGGACCGGATCCGGGCGTGGATCGGCTCCAAGCATGACTGGCAGACCCTGGCGCGGTCGATCGCGCTGAAGCATCTCGACGAAGGCCTGATCGACCGGGGCATCACGCGCGACCTCAAGTGGGGTGTGCCGGTGGTGGGGCCCGACGGCGGGCCGCGGCCGGGCATGGAGGGCAAGGTCTTCTATGTCTGGTTCGACGCCCCGATCGAATACATCGGCGCGACCGAGGAGTGGGCGGATGCGACCGGCACCACCTGGCGCAACTGGTGGCGGACGGACGAGGGGGCGGACGACGTCCGCTACGTCCAGTTCATGGGCAAGGACAATGTCGCCTTCCACACCGTCAGCTTCCCCGCGACCATCCTCGGCTCCGGCGAGCCCTGGAAGACGGTCGATACGCTGAAGGCCTTCAACTGGCTGAACTGGTACGGCGGGAAATTCTCGACCAGCCAGAAGCGCGGCGTCTTCATGGACCAGGCGCTGGAACTGCTGCCCGCCGACTACTGGCGCTGGCACCTGACGGCCTATGGGCCGGAGCATTCCGACGCGGCTTTCACCTGGGAACAGTTCCAGTCGACGACGAACAAGGACCTGGCCGATGTGCTGGGCAATTTCGTCAATCGCATCGTGAAGTTCGCCGAGAGCAAATTCGACGGCGTCGTGCCGGACGCGGGCCAGCCCGGTCCGCTGGAGGCCAGGCTGGAGGCCGATCTGCGCGCCGGCATCGCCGAGGCCACGGCCCAGTTCGAGGCCATGGAGTTCCGCAAGGCCGCCGTCGCGTTGCGGGCCCTCTGGGTGCTGGGCAATGAATATCTGCAGGAAGCCGCGCCGTGGACGGCCTACAAGACCGATGTCGAGCGGTCGGCCGTCGGCGTGCGAACCGGCCTGAACCTTGTCGCCCTGTTCGCCCGTCTGGCCGCGCCGGTGATGCCGCATTCGGCGGTGAAGATCGGGGCCGCCGTCGGAGCGACAGACCTGAGCTGGCCGACGGCGGACGAACCTCTGCTGGACGCCCTGCCGCGGGGTCAGACCGTTGCGGCGGCCGGTGTGCTGTTCAGCAAGATCGAGGACAGCCAGGTGGCCGAGTGGTCTGAACGCTTCGGCGGCGCGGACGCCTGACCATGGACCGGTCGGCCGCCCTGATCCGGCTGCTGGCCGGGGATCAGGCCGAGGATCGCGCGGTGCCGGCGGGTGAGCCTGCCTATGTCGCCCTGCGTGACCGGGACCGGGCGCGCCGTGAGGCGGTCATGGCCTTGCTGGCGGACGGTTGGCCCGAAGATGGCGACGCGCTCTACGCCGCGGCGTGGGTCCTCAATCATGGGGAGCTGAGCGAGGAGGCGGCGTTGGGCAGCCGTCTGGCGGCGCGGGCCGCAGAGCTGGGCCACGCCGGAGCGCGCTGGCTGGCCGCAGCCGCGCTGGACCGGTCGCTGATGTATGCCGGCCTGCCCCAGAAATACGGCACCAACATCGTGCCCGACGGCGTCGGCTGGAGGCTCTGGGACGTCGATCCGGCGACCACGGACGCCGAGCGTCTGGCCAACGACGTGCCGCCCCTTGTCGAGATGCAGGCCCGGGCGGCGGCGAACGCCTCGCCACGGCCCGATCCGGCCGGCGCGCCGGACTGGCTCAGTTCGGCGATGCGCCGGCGGGGGACGCTGCCGCCGGAGTGACCGTAACCGGTGGCGGTGCCTCAGCGGAAGGCTCGGCGGGCAGACCCTTGAGGAATTTGGCCTTCTCCTTCTCGCTGATATCGAGGAAGGCCGGGGCCGAGGCGTTGAAGGCGTCCATGCGGTCGGTCCGCACGATCACCGACCGCGCGCCGTCCCAGATCATGTGCACGGCCACATAGAGGACGATCACCAGGCCGAGATAGCCGATCCAGCGGTGTTTGGTCAGCAGCTTGGCGATGAAGGTCGCGGCCACACCCATCAGGGCGATCGACAGGACCAGGCCGAAGACCATGATCCACGGGTGTTCATGGGCGGCGCCGGCGACGGCCAGGACGTTGTCCAGGGACATGGTGACGTCGGCGATCATGATCTGGATCAGGGCGGCGGCGAAGGTCTTGCGCGGGATGCCCAGGGCCTCGGGCGGCGGGCCGCCGCCGTGGTGGGCGGACAGGGCGGTTTCCAGCTCGGCCTCGGCCTCGGCCTGGTCGTGGGTCTTCTGCTCCTGCAGTTCGCGCCACATCTTCCAGCAGACCCACAACAGCAGGATGCCGCCGGCGAGCAGCAGGCCGATGATGGCCAGCAGCTGCACGGTGATCAGGGCGAAGCCGATGCGCAGGATGACGGCCGCCGCCAGGCCGATCAGGATGGCCTTCTTGCGCTGCTCGGGGGCGAGGGCGGCCGCCGCGAGGCCGACGGCCACGGCATTGTCGCCGGCCAGCACCAGATCGATCATCAGCACCTGGCCGAGGGCCGTGGCCTGGCTGGCGAGTTCGGGAGACGAGAGGAATTCCATGACGCGCGTCTAGGGCAGGGGGTGGGGAGGGAGCAAGCAGTGATCGATCGAACGGTCAGGATGACTGTTTGCGGTGGGCTTCGTAAAGCGCCACGGCGGCGGCGTTGGAGACGTTCAGGCTTTCGAATCCGCCGGGCATCGGAATCCTCGCCAGCACATCGCAATGCTCCGCCACCAGCCGGCGGATGCCGTCGCCTTCCGAGCCCATGACCAGGACGGTCGGGCGGTCGTCGAGCGCCTGTTCCAGCGTCAGCTCGGCCGAGCCGTCGAGACCGACCGCACGCCAGCCCATGTCGGCGAGGGTTTCAAGCGCCCGGCTGAGATTGGTCACGCGGGCGCAGGGCAGGCGTTCGGTGGCCCCGGCCGAGGCCTTGGCCAGGGCTCCGGCGAGGGCAGGGGAGTGGCGGTCCTGAACGACGATGCCTTTCGCCCCGAAGGCCAGGGCCGAGCGGAAGATGGCCCCGACATTCTGGGGATCGGTCAGCTGGTCCAGCATGACGAGGACGCCGCCGTCCCCGGCTATGTCCGCCAGCGCCACGCCTTCCAGTGGCTGGACCTTGAAGGCCAGCCCCTGATGCACCGCGCCGGGCGGCAGCATCCGGTCGAGGGCCTGGGCCTCGATGATCTCGATCCTGTGGCCGTTGGCCAGTTTGTCCCGCTCAAGCTCGGCGGCACGGTCGGCGGTCGCCAGCAGCCGGCCCATGCCCTTGCGGGCCGGATTGGCCAGGGCGGCGATGACCGGGTGGCGGCCCCAGACGAAATTGTCGGCGTCCGCCTTGGCGCGGGAGGCTCGCGGCGCGGAATCAGAGAAGGCTTTCGGCTTGGGATTGGGGTTCCAGCCGCCGCGGTCGGGACCGCCAGCGGACGGGCCCTTGCCACCCCCTGCGGAGCCGCCCGGACGGGCCGCGGACCGGTCGCCGAAGACCGGCTTTTTGTCCGATTTCCGGTCGTTGCGTTCTGGATTTCTCGACACTATAAGACGCCCTCCGATTTGGAGCCCTGAGGGCTTTCGGGTCTGGCGCCCCTCCTAAACCAGGCGACGCGGGACACCGAGAGCTTTTGTTGTTTCGACGATCGAAAGGTCGCCGGCGCATCGGTCCGACGGTTCGAAAACGCGCTGGGGGAATGTCCCGAGTGGCAAAGGGGGGGGACTGTAAATCCCCTGCGTAAGCTTCGCAGGTTCGAGTCCTGCTTCCCCCACCACGCGGTTTCGAAACGACGCTCCGGACCCCATATCGGGTCGGCGGTCGAAGGCTTTCGGGCCCGAGGCCGTCTCCGCGCGGGTATAGTACAATGGTAGTACAGCAGCCTTCCAAGCTGAATATGTCGGTTCGATTCCGTCTACCCGCTCCAGAATTTCGATGATCCACCCGCCCCCTTCCGGGCCACAGGAGTTTTGGCCATGGCCAAGGAAAAGTTCGAACGTAACAAGCCGCACTGCAACATCGGCACGATTGGTCACGTTGACCACGGCAAGACGACGCTGACGGCGGCGATCACGATGGTGCTGGCCAAGGCGAGCGGTGGCAAGGCGATGAACTACGCCGACATCGACGCGGCGCCGGAAGAGAAGGCGCGCGGTATCACGATCAACACGGCGCACGTGGAATATGAGACGGCTGCCCGTCACTACGCCCACGTCGACTGCCCGGGCCACGCCGACTATGTGAAGAACATGATCACGGGCGCGGCGCAGATGGACGGCGCGATCCTGGTGGTGTCGGCCGCTGACGGCCCGATGCCGCAGA
>JBEIJS010000039.1:0-18506 GCA_040380105.1 Caulobacteraceae bacterium
GACCTGCCCGGACCCGTTGAGCTCGCCCTGCTGATGGACCTGTCGCGCAACTATGGCGAAGGCTTCACCGCCATGATGGTAGGCCGCGCCGCCAGCCAGCGGGGCTTCCTGATGCCCGAGCGCCAGTATCCCGTCCGGATCCCGCCCTCCGTGGCGGGTGCCGCGCCGCTGGAATTCACCCTGGCCATCACACGTCAGGAATCCAGCTTTGACCCGCGCGCCCGGTCCCACGCCAATGCGCGCGGCATGATGCAATTCCTGCCCGCCACTGGTCGCAGCGTCGCCCGCCAGCTGGGCATGCCCTATTCAGACGAGCGGCTTTACGACGCCGACTTCAACATGACGCTCGGGAGCTTCCATCTGGGCGACCTGACCAATGACTTCGGCGGCTCGATGCTGCTGACGACAATCGGCTACAATGCCGGTCCCGGTCGTCCCCCGCAGTGGATCGCCCGCTGCGGCGACCCTCGTGGCGGTGCCGTCGATCCGGTCGATTTCATCGAGTGCGCGCCCTTCACAGAGACCCGCAATTATATGATGCGAGTTATGGAAAACATGCAGGTTTATCGCGCACGGCTGAACGGCGGCTCGACCACCTTGACCCTTTCGTCGGACCTGCGGCGCGGTGCCCCGGCAGGGCCCCGCCCCTACAGCTATGCGGGTGAAGAGGGGTTGCAGACACCCGCCGCTGAACCGTCTGAATAGCGACCGACGGACAGCAGCGGCCCGTCCGGCCCCTCGACCCAGCGGGCCGCCAGCCCGAACACCCGTGCCATGACGTCGGGCGTGAGCGCCGCAGGAGGTGACGCGAGCGCTTCGACCCGGCCGGCGTTCATGACGACCACCCGGTCCGCAAACCGCGCGGCAAGGCCCAGATCATGAAGGCTGACCAACACCGCCTGCCCTTCAGCGGCTCGCGCCTTCAACCGCTCCAGCACCATCAACTGCGCCTCGGGATCCAGCCCGGCGGTCGGCTCATCGACCAGCAGCGCTTTTGCCCCCGTGGCCAGCGCACGCGCCAGCAGCACCCGCGCCCGCTCCCCGCCGGACATCTCGGCGACGCCCCGGTCGGCCAGATGCCCGGCCTCGACCTCGTCCAGCACAGCGCGCGCCCGCTCCAGCGCGTCAGCCTCTGCGAGAAAGGGCGCGCCGAGCGCGGCAACCTCGACCGCCGGCAGGTTCCACGCGATCCGTCGCTCCTGCGGCAGATAGGCCACCCGACTTGCCCGCACACGGGCTGACAGGGCCGCGACTGAGTCGCCGGCGAGCTGTGCCTGTCCGCCCGTCAGCGGCAACACCCCGGCCAGTGCCCGGATAGCGCTTGATTTCCCCGCTCCGTTCGGACCGACCACAACGACGAGCTCACCGCCGTCCACTGCGAGGTCAACGCTGTCCAGCACCGTCCGTCCGCCCAGCCGTGCCGTCGCGCCGATCAAGGCGAGGGCGGTCACAGTCGCCACTCCCGCGCCGCACGCCAGGCGATCAGGGCGAACAGGGGGGCACCGACCAGAGCGGTGAATACGCCGAGTTTCAGTTCCTGATCCGTCGGGGTCATTCGCGCCAGCAGGTCCGCGACCACCAGCATCAGCCCGCCCGCCAGCGCCGAGGGCAGCAGAAGCCTGCCCGGATCGCCGCGCACGGCGCTGCGAACCAGATGCGGTGCCGCCAGGCCGACAAAGCCGATCACACCGGCCACAGCCACCGCCGCACCGGTCGCGAGCGCCGTGGCCGCCAGCGCCAGCAGTCTCAGCCGCGCCATCGGCAGGCCCGAGGTCCGGGCCGTCTCCTCTCCGAGGCTCAGCATCCGCAGGCCGGGCGCGGCCAGGGCTGCCAGAGCGCCTGCAACCAGCACCGCCGGGGTCACCCAGACGACATCAATCCAGCTGCGGTTCTGCACCGAGCCCAGCAGCCAGCTCATGACCTCGGCTGTGGCGATGGGCGAGGGAGACAGGTTGAAGATCAGGGCCGTGGCCGCACCCGCAAAACTGGACACCGCCACGCCGAACAGGATCAGAGCCTCCGGCGACCGCACACGCGCCGAGAACAGGATAAGCAGCCCTCCGGCCAGACAGGCCCCGATCAGGGCCGCAACCTCGACCGCACCCGGAACCGCTGCGGCGCCCAGCACAATCGCCGCAGCAGCCGTCAGGGCCGCCGAGGCGGAAACGCCCAGAACGCCCGGATCGGCGAGCGGGTTGCGCAATAACCCCTGCATCACCGCACCCGACAGCCCCAGCGCCGCGCCGACCAGAAACGCTGTCGCCACGCGCGGTGCCCGGACCTGCCACAGCACCTCTGCGGGCCCCGAACCGGGGTCGGCAAAAGCCTGGCTCAGCTGCGCCATGCCGAAAGCGGTCTCGCCCAGCAGGATTCCCAAGGCTGACGCTGCCAGAATCAGGCCGGCCAGGACCCATGTCAGCCGGGAGCGTCTGATCATCGTCCGGTCTTCAACAAGGCCGCCGCGTCCGCTGCAAACCAGGCCGGACAGGTCAGGGCCGCCGCCGGCAGCCGGGCCGCCACACGACCCCTGGCCGCCCCCTGAACCACCGGATGACGCCCCGGCCCGCGCCAGTCGGCGCGCACCTGGTCAAAGAACCCCAGCACGAACATCGCAGGCGGATACAGGGCGATCCGCTCGACGCTGACCGGCGCGAACCATGGCCCTGCCGCCGCATTGGCGAAGCCGGCGGCATTCAGGATCGCATCTACCAGAGTGCCCTTGCCTGCCGTGAAACCGCCGGCGGTCAGATAGAGGGCCGAGGGCCGGGGGGCGGCCGGTGCAGGGGCAGCCTGACGCAGCGTGGCCGCCATCCGCGCCGCCAGCGCCTCGCCGCGTTCCGGGACACCCAACACCTCCGAGACGGTGTTTATATTGCTCTCTATCTCTCTGAATGTATTGGCATCAGTGATTGTCACCACCTGAACGCCTGACGCCTCAAGCCGGGCCAGCAGTCGGGGTTCCCCGCCCCAGTAGCGGACCACAACATCGGGCCGGAAGGCGATGGCGGCCTCCAGGGTCGGACGCACGCGCCGGCGACCCGCCGCAGCATCGCGCATCCAGGCATCGGGGTCATCGGCGCGCGGCGAAAGGGCCAGTTCCGCATCGGGCCTCAGCGCCAGCACATACTGGTCTGCGCACTGGTCAAGCGCCATCACCCTCAGCGGTCGGGCCTCAACGACACCGCCCGCCAGCATGAACGCGCCGGCCAACGCCCCGGCCAGCCGCTTCACGGCTTCAGCAGGCCGGCGAACAAGCCCTCAAGCAGTGTGGTCACCAGGGTCTCCCGCTCGACCCAGTCAAAATACGGTTTGGTGATCACGAGCGAGACCACACCGTGGCAGCCTGCCCAAAGCGCCTGGGCCGTTGTACGGGCATCCCCCCGCAGCAAACCGGCCGCCTCGGCGTCTTCGACCACGACCTCGAACGACCGGTAGAGGTCACCGCCGAGTTCCTGCGCCACCGGAAGAGCGCCGTCCTGCAGCGCCACTGGCCGGCTCATATAGATCAGGCGGTAGGCGTTCGGATTGGCGAAACCGAAATCGACATAGGCCCGGAGCATGCGGCGCAGTCGGACTTCAGGACGGTCGGACCCGGCCAGGATCGCCTGGTTCATCTCCAGCAGGGCTGCGAACGCCTGACGACAGATCTCGTGCAGGATCTCGCCCTTCTCGGCGAAATGCATATAGAGCGCCGTCGAGGACAGGCCGACCTCATCGGCGATCTTGCGGATGGTCGCGCCCTCATAGCCGTGCTCGACGAAGATGCGTTCGGCGGCGGCGAGGATCTCCGCGCGGCGCGCATGGCCCTCCCCTTTGGGCTTGCGCCGGGAGCGCAGGGTCAGAGGGCTGGCGAGGGTCACGCAGGAGGCTCCGGTCGTCCGCCCCCTGAATAGCGGCAATCCGCTGTTCGCGCCAACCACTTGCCACGCGCGAACCGCAGGGATAACCTCCGGTAGTGATCCGGGCCGGTGTGAGCGATCGGGCAGATCGCCGGTACACCGCCGCGCGATCCGGGCCGCCTCTCGACGAGAGTGCGGCCCTGCGGGCCTTTGCGCCGTTCCAGATCCTCCTGATCATGGCCCTCGCCGGAGGATTCTGCCTCGCCTTCTGGTTCTGGCCTCGCCACCTCGGCACCACCCTGATCGCCATGGCAGCGGCAGGCTTTCTGGGGATGGCCGTCTGGCGGGTCGTCCTGCTCCTGCTCAGCGAGCGTCGGCCGCTGCAGCCTGAGGATCCGGCACACTGGCCGCAGTACACCGTTCTGGCGGCGCTCCATGACGAGGCCGACGTGGTCTGTCAATTGATCGAACGCCTCAGCCGGATCGATTATCCCTCTGATAAACTTCAGGGGTTTCTTCTGCTCGAGGCGCACGACCGGGCCACTATCGCCGTCGCCCGTGCTGCCGTCAGGCCCCCGTGGCTGGAACTCCTGCTGATCCCGCCGGGAAGCCCCCAAACCAAGCCGCGCGCACTGAACAGCGGCCTCGCCCTCGCCACCGGCGCGCTTCTGACCGTCTACGATGCCGAGGACACGCCCGACCCATTTCAGCTTCGGGAAGCCGCGGCCCGGTTTGCCGCTGACCCGACGGGCCGCCTCGCCTGCCTCCAGGCTCCGCTGCGCATTCGGGCGGGCCGGCTGTTCCTGGAACGCCAATTCGCCGCTGAATACGCCAGCCTGTTCGAGACAGCCCTGCCGGGCATGGCGCGTCTCGGCCTGCCCTTCCCCCTGGGCGGGACCAGCAATCATTTTCGGGTCGATGCGCTCCGGGCGGTCGGCGGCTGGGATGCCTGGAACGTCACAGAGGATGCCGACCTCGGCTTCCGCCTGTGGGCCCATGGCTGGCGTCTTGGCATGATCTCGCGGCCCACCTGGGAGACGCCGCCCGGGTCGCTGGCCCACTGGCTGCCCCAGCGGACCCGTTCGCTGAAGGGGTATCTGCAGACCCTCGGAGTGCACAGCCGTCGCCCCTGGCGGCTGGGCTGGCGCGGGGCCCTGTCCCTCGCCATGACCGTGGGGAGCGGCCTGGCTTCCGCAGCCATCCACGGGCTGTCACTGGCCTGGGTCGCGGCGGCAGTGCTGGTGGCGACCATCGCCGGCCTGCCGCCGGAAACACCGGCGCTTGCACTCAGCGTGCTCGTCCTCGGAGCCGCCACGGCCTGGCTGGCCTGCGCCATTGGAGCCCGCCGCGCCGGCGTTTGCTACGGTCCGGCCGACATGATCGCGGCCCCTGCCTACTGGGGACTCCTCAGTATCGCCTTTGTCCACGCCGCTTGGCGGTTGGTGACCGAGCCCTTTACCTGGGACAAGACGCCTCATCGACGGGATGGTCCGTTGGCCGAGGTCCAGACTGCGGCCACGGTCGAAACGCACGCCGCGCTGGACGGGACCGCGCCTCTCCGCCTATCAGCGGGTCATGCCGCCGCGCCTGAACCTGACCCCTGAAACCCTCGTCACCCGCGCCTGGGCGGACTACGCCCTGCTGGACAGCGGCGGCGGCCGCAAGCTCGAGCGCTATGGCCGCCATACCGTGGTCCGGCCCGAGCCCCAGTGCTTCTGGTCACCGCGTGATCCCGCCGCCTTCGATACCGCCGACGCGGTCTTCGATCCGACAGACGAGGACGAGACGGGCCGCTGGCGCTTCGCCGGCAATCCCGTCGACAGCTTCCCCCTGGCCTGGCGTGACGTGCGTTTCACCAGCCGGTTCACACCGTTTCGCCATCTGGCCTTCTTCCCCGAGCAGGCCGCCAACTGGGAGTGGCTGGACGGGCGGATCCGACGACTGAACAGGCCCCGGATCCTGAACCTGTTCGGTTACACCGGCGTCGCCAGCCTCGCCTGCGCCGCGGCCGGCGCAGAGGTGACCCACGTCGACGCCTCAAAGAAGTCCGTCGCCTGGGCTCGCGAAAACGCCGAATCGTCCGGCATGGCCGACAAACCCATCCGCTGGATCGTCGAGGATGCCCGCAAATACGTCGCCCGCGAGGTCCGGCGCGGCTCGAAATATGACGGCATCATCCTTGACCCGCCCAAATACGGCCGCGGCCCCACCGGCGAGGTCTGGCGGCTGTTCGAGGATCTGCCGGCCCTGCTCAAGGACTGCGCCGCCCTGCTGTCCGACGACGCCTCCTTCCTGCTGCTCAATGCCTATGCCGCCCGCGTCTCCGGCCTGTCTCTGGCCCATCTGATGGCCGAAGCGACCGCGGATCGCGGCGGGATCATCGATTGGGGCGAACTGGCCCTCGCCGAGGACGGACCGGACGGCCGCGCCATCGGCCTCAGCTTCTTCGCGCGCTGGTCAGCATGAGCGACCGCCTCATCACCTCCCTGACCAATGATACGGTCAAGAACGTCCGCGCCCTGCACATGCGCAAGGAGCGCGAGGCTACGGGTCAGTTCCTCGCAGAAGGCCTCAAATTCATCGGCGAAGCCCTTGATCAGCAACGCGCTCCGCGCCTGTTGCTGGTCGGGGAGGATGCCCGGCCCCATCCTATTCTCGACCGTGCCCGCGCCGCGACCCGCGCCGCCGGCGGCGAGGTTGTGGTCGTCACCCACGCCATCCTCGAAAAGATCAGCCGCCGTGACAATCCGCAGACGGTGCTGGGCGTCTTCGACCAGGTCTACACACCCCTGTCCGCGATCCAGCCCGCCTCTGCCCCGGCCTGGGTGGCGCTGGAGCAGGTGCGGGATCCCGGCAATCTGGGCACCATTATCCGCACCGCCGACGCGGCCGGCTGCGGCGGCGTCATCCTGATCGGCGACTGTGTCGATCCCTTCTCCGTTGAGGCCGTCAGGGCCACCATGGGATCGGTCTTTGCGGTCGCCATCGCCCGCGCCACGCCGGCGGAATTCCTCGCCTGGCGCCAGATGTGGCCCGGCAGCGTCATCGGCACCCGGCTGGACGCCACCGTCGGCCATCACGACGCCGCCATCGAATATCCAGCCCTGATCCTGATGGGCAATGAACAGGCCGGCCTGACGGACACGCTCGCTGCGGCCTGCGACGTCAACGTCAAAATCCCCATGCGCGGCCGGGCCGACAGCCTCAACCTGGCCGTGGCGACGGGCATCATGGTCTATGCGGTGACCGACAAGGCCCCGCTGCACGGCCGCTAGGCATCTTCAAGCAGCACCACGCCTGGCGCCGACTTCAGCGCGCCCCTGAGGGCACCGTCGAGTCGATAACGGCCTGGCAGTTTCAGCTCGACCTCGCGGCGGCCGTCCAGTGACGCTACCAGCGAGACCTCCCCGCCCTTCCCCTCGGACTTCGCCCGCTCCAGCCGCGACCGCAGGGCCGCCGGATCGGCGCCCCGGGCCGAGACATGGATGCGCAGTCCGAGTGCCCCGTCATCGATCAGCGTGTCCAGCCGGCTGGCGTCGTCACCGAAGAAACGGACCTCCCCGTCCGCCGACTTGGCCCGCACCCGCACCATGATCGAGGCCCCGACCTCCAGCACCTCGCGGCATTTGCGCAGCTGTTCGGGCGGGAACAGGCATTCGAACTCGCCCGTCGGATCCGAGAAGGTCACGAAGGCGAATTTCTCGCCCGACTTGGCGCTGGCCCGCTCCTGCCGGCGTCGCACCACACCCGCCATCAGGAAGGCCTCATGCCCGCTCTCGGCCAGGGCCGTGGCCTCGGCGACGAAGGTGACGCGCTTGCGCTTCAGGGCCGGGGCCATGTCCTCCAGCGGGTGGCCGGACAGATAAAAGCCGACGGCGGCCAGTTCCTGATCCAGCTTCTCGGGCCCGACCCAGGGCTCGACCGGCTTCAGCCGTGGCCGCGCCGCCCCGGCCTGATCACCGCCGAACAGCGACACCTGCGACGAGGCGCGCTCGGCGGCCACGCTCTGGCAATAGGCCATCAGCGTATCGGCCTGTTCGACCAGCTGGCGGCGGTTGGAATGGAAACTGTCAAAGGCCCCGGCCCGGGCGAGGTTCTCCAGCGCCCGCTTGTTGACACTGCGAGGGTCGACCCGTTCCAGGAAGTCGAAGATGTCGGTGAATCGCCCGCCGGTCTCGCGCACCTCGACCAGATGTTTCATGGCCTCGAGGCCGACGTTGCGGATGGCCCCGAGGGCATACAGGACTGCACCGGCGCCATCGTCGTATGCCACGTCGAAATCGGCGGAAGACCGGTTCACGTCCGGGCCCTTGATCGGCACCTCAAAACGCCGACAATCCTGATAGAAAACGGCAAGTTTGTCCGTATTGCTAAGATCAAGGCTCATGGACGCAGCCATGAATTCGACCGGATGGTTGGCCTTCAGCCAGCCGGTCTGGAAGCTGATCAGGGCATAGGCGGCGGCGTGCGACTTGTTGAAGCCATAACCCGCGAACTTGGCCACCAGATCGAAGATGAATCCGGACTGTTCCTCTGAGACTCCCTTGCCTGACGCGCCCTCGACAAAGCGGGCACGCTGGACATCCATCTCCTCCTTCTTCTTCTTGCCCATCGCCCGGCGCAGCAGATCCGCCTCGCCCAGCGAATAGCCCGCCAGGACCTGGGCGATCTTCATCACCTGCTCCTGATAGATGATGACGCCATAGGTTTCGGTCAGGACATCGACCAGGGACGGGTGCAGGCAGTCGACCTCCTCCCGCCCGAATTTCCGGTCGATATACATATCGATATTCTCCATCGGCCCGGGCCGGTAGAGAGAGATCAGGGCGGTGATTTCCTCGATCGAGCCGCAGCGCATCTTGCGCAGCGTGTCGCGCATGCCCTGGGATTCCAGCTGGAACACCCCGACGGTCTGGCCTGAGGCCATCAGCTCATAGGTCCGGGCGTCGTCCAGCGGCAGGCTGTTCCAGTCGACCGCCGCCCCCCGACGCTCCAGATAGATCCGGGCGCGATCCAGAACGGTCAGGGTCTTGAGGCCGAGGAAGTCGAACTTCACCAGACCCGCGGCCTCGACCCATTTCATGTTGAACTGGCTGGCCGGGATGGTCGAGCGCGGGTCCTGGTACAGGGGCACCAGTTCGGTCAGCGGCCGGTCGCCGATCACGATCCCGGCGGCGTGGGTCGAGGCGTTGCGGTACAGTCCCTCAAGCTCCAGCGCCGTATCCAGCAGGGTGCGCACTGCCGCCTCGGAGTCGCGCGCCTCCTTCAGACGTGGCTCGACCTCAATGGCCTGGGCCAGGGTCACCGGATTGGCGGGGTTGGCCGGCACCATCTTGGCCAGCCGGTCGACCTGGCCGAGCGGCATCTGCAGCACCCGTCCGACATCGCGCAGCACCGCCCGGGCCTGCAGGGTGCCGAAGGTGATGATCTGCGCCACACGGTCCTTGCCGTAGCGCTCTTGCACATAGTCGATGACCTCCTCCCGCCGCTCCTGGCAGAAGTCGATGTCGAAGTCGGGCATGGAGACCCGCTCGGGGTTCAGGAACCGCTCGAACAGCAGGCCGAAGCGCAGGGGGATCCAGATCCGTGATGGTCAGGGCCCAGGCGACCAGCGACCCCGCACCCGAGCCCCGGCCCGGACCCACGGGAATGCCGTGGTTCTTGGCCCATTTGATGAAGTCCGACACGATCAGGAAATAGCCGGGGAAACCCATCTGCTGGATGATCCCGACCTCCCATTCGAGGCGGGTCCAGTAGTCGGCCTCGGGCGCGACCGGGGTTACGGCCTGCAGCCGCGCCTTCAGCCCCTCGCGGGCCTGATGCATCAGTTCCTCGGGCTCGGTCCGCCCGGCCCCGGCCTCGAAACGCGGCAGGATCGGCGCCCGCGTGGGCACCAGGAAGGCGCAGCGGCGCGCAATCTCCACCGTCGTGTCGCAGGCCTCGGGCAGGTCGGCGAACAGCTCGCGCATCGCTGCCGCCGGCTTGAACCAGTGTTCGCCGGTCACACGCCGCCGATCCTCCTGACCGGTAAAGGCCCCGTCGGCGATACACATCAGGGCGTCGTGGGATTTCGCCTGCGCAGCCCTGGCGTAGTGAACGTCATTCGTGGCGACCAGCGGAACGTCATGGGCATAGGCCCATTCCACCAGCCCGCGCTCCGCCTGCTTCTCACTGGCCAGACCGTGACGTTGCAGTTCGACATAGAAGCGGTCGCCGAACACCCGCGCCATCTCGTCCAGCGCTGCATTCGCCTCGGCCGGCTTGCCTTGCACAAACAGCGGGTCGACCGGACCGTCGGGCCCGCCGGAAAGCAGGATCAGCCCTTCGGACCGTTCCGCCACCATCGACCAGGACACGCTCGGCTCATCCATCGAGCCTGCGTCGAGAAAGGCCGAGGACGACAGGGCGCACAGGTTCAGCCAACCGGCCTCATTCTGCGCCAGCAGGACCACGGTAGGCACCCTCGCCCAGCGGTCGCTGATCTTGCCGCCGATGCCGGTGACCGGAAGCGCGCAGGCCACGATCGGCTGAACGCCGGTCCCCTTGGCCGCTTCCGAAAACTCCAGAGCCCCGAACAGATTGGCCCGGTCGGCCACGCCCACCGCCGGCATGCCGGCATCCGCCGCCAGGGTCGCCACCTTGCCCGCCTTGATCGCGCCTTCCAGCAGCGAATAGGCCGAGCGGACCCTCAGGTGAATGAATTGCGCGGTTGCGGCTGTGTCGGAAATGGCCAGACCCTCTTTGAGCTGGCCCATCCCCGACTCATGAGATCAGAAACGCCGCCTGCCACGCCATCCAGACGAAGCCGCTGCACGACGCAAGCGACAGCATATCTCTCATCCAACGCGCCATGATCTTTTCCCCAGAATGCGTGTTCTGTCTATGTTCTATGTTGCGCTTTTGTTCTCGTCAAGTCGATTTGATGGGAACCCGACCGGAGACCTTCTGTAGGGTGGGACAAACACCCCCTGTGACCGCCTTTCCGGCGAGCAGTGGCGGCGTCGGAGAGCGGCCATGGCCAAGGGTCAAGTCAAGAGCAACAAGGAAGTCCGAAAGCCCAAGGCCGAGAAGCCCAAGCCGTCCGTGGCGGTGAGCAGCAGCTCGCCCTTCACCACACCGCCCGGGAAGAAATAGGGGCCGGCAACCGGTCTCACCCGGCCGCGACAGCCTCAGTCCGCGTCCAGCCGCCGTTCGCATTCCGCCAACCCGGCCGAGACTTCGTTGTCGGCGTAGAGGGCTCGCGCCGCCGACCAAGCCGCGCGGGCCTGTTCCGTCTTGCGCAATCCGTCCAGAGCCATCCCCTTGAGCCTCAGGGCATTGGCCAGGTCCGGCGAGGTTCCCTTCCCGTTTGCGCGATACAACGCCGCCGCCTGTTCGGCATGGGCCAGCGCCTGTTCCAGATGATCCGCCTGCCGGTCGAGGTCCGACAGGTGCCGCAAGGCATGGGCCTGCAGCAGCGGTGCCCCACTCTCCCGGCTCAGGGCGGCGGCGCGGGCATAGGCGTTGCGAGCCTCCCCCGCCCTGCCTTCTGCGGCGGCTTGGCGCGCGAGCGTCAGATGAGCTTCAATGGCCTCGGTCATGGGGTGATCCTGCCGCGCCGGTTTCAACAGGCCTGGCTCAATAAGTCTGGCTTTGGGCCGGCCGTTCTTCCAGATGCCCGTCCTTCAGGGCGAACACCCGATCCATATGCCCAGCCAGCTCCATATTGTGGGTGGCGATCAGCGCGGCGACGCCGGTGTCCTTGACCAGCCGCTGCAGCGCCTCGAACACGCTCTGGCTGGTCGCCGGATCGAGGTTGCCGGTCGGCTCGTCGGCCAGCAGCAGACGCGGGCGGTTGGCGAGGGCGCGGGCCACGGCGACGCGCTGCTGCTCCCCACCGGACAGTTGGGCCGGCTGGTGCGTCAGTCGCTCGCCGAGGCCCAGCGCGGTCAACACCTCCGAGGCCCGTTCGCGGGCGGCGGCCTGCCCGACCCCGGCGATGCGCAGCGGCAGGGCCACATTGTCGCGTGCGTCGAATTCGGCCAGCAGATGGTGGAACTGATAGACGAAGCCGATGCTGGCCAGGCGGATATGGGTTCGGGCCCGCTCGTCGAGGCCGCCGACATCGGCGCCGTCGATCCGGATCTCGCCCGAGGTTGGACGCTCCAGCAGGCCGGCAGCGTGAAGCAAGGAGGACTTGCCCGAGCCCGAGGGCCCGATCAGGCCCACGACCTCGCCGGGCATGACGTCGAGATCGACGCCCTTCAGCACGGTCAGGCCGCCTGAGGCGGTGTCATAGGTGCGGGTGACGCCCCGCACGGAGAGGACGGGCCTACTCATAGCGAAGCGCCTCAACCGGATCCATTTTGGCAGCGCGCCAGGACGGCAGCAGCGAGGCCACACAGGACATGAAGACGGACCACAGGGTCACCCAGACCACGTCCATGGCGTCGACCTCGGCGGGGATGGATTCCAGCATGTAGACGTCGGCGTTGAACAGCTGGACCCCGAGCACCCATTCGAGGAAATGCTGGATCGCCCCGATGTTCAGGCAAAACACCAGCCCCAGCACCAGACCGGTGATCGTCCCCGCCACGCCGATGGCAGCGCCGGCGATGAAGAAGATGCGCAGCATCGACGACTGGCTGGCCCCGACAGTGCGCAGGATGGCGATATCGCGGGTCTTGTTCTTCACCAGCATGACAATGCCGGAAATGATGTTCAGGGCGGCAATGGCGACGACAAGGCCGAGGATGATGCTCATCGCCACCCGCTCGACCTTCAGCGCACCCCAGAAGGCGGCGAGGCGGTCGCGCCAGTCGCTGACGATGGCGCTGCGGCCGGAGGCTGCCCGCACGGCCTGGGTCAGGTCACCGACCCGGTCAGGCTCTTCGACCTTCAGCTCGATCACGTCCCAGACACCCTCCTTGCCGAAGAACAGCTGGGCCTGTTCCAGGGGCATGAAGATGAAGGCACGATCGAAATCGGCCGTGCCCGAGGTGAACACCCCGCCGATGCGATAGGTCTTCTCCAGCCCGCCCAGATTGCCGAAGGCGCTGTCGGCTCCGGTGGGCGAATACAGGCTGATCGGATCGCCGATGCGTAGACCCATGCTCTCGGCCAGGGCCTTGCCGATCAGGATGTTGTCACCGCCGTATGCCCCCTGTCCGAAGGCGGCCCGGGCCTCGGGCGTCAGGCTGTCGAAGACATAGGACATGGAGTCCAGGTCCTGCGGGCGAATGCCGCGCACCACGGCCCCGGTCGTCTGACCGGCGGCGCGCACAAGCGCCTGGTTCTCGGTCAGGGGCGAGACACTGGTCACGCCAGGAACCGCGGCGATCCGCGTCACGGCCGCCTCGCGATCGGCATCCACCAGCACCTGGCCCTGAACGTACATATGGCCGTTGAACGACAGCATCCGGTCCAGCAGTTCATTCCTGAACCCGGCCATGATGCTCATGACGATGATCAGGGCCATGACCGCGAGCGCGATGGCGACATAGGAGATGATGGCGATCAGGGCGATGCCGCCCTCCTTCCGCCGGGCGCGCAGATAGCGCAGCGCCAGTTCGAACTCCCAGGCCGAGAAGGGACCGGCCGGTCTGGTCGGCTTCAGAGCCGCCGGCACGTCCGTCATCCGCACACCTTCGCCAGCGCCTCATCCAGCGGGATCGAGAGCTTCTCTCCGGTGGCGCGACGCTTCAGCTCGACCAGACCCTCGGCCACACCCTTGGGACCGATCGTCAGCTGCCAGGGAATGCCGATCAGGTCGGCGGTGGCGAATTTCCCGCCCGGCCGCTCGTCGGTGTCGTCATAGAGCACGTCCTTGCCGAGGGCCTCGAGCCTGGCCACCGCCTCTTCACAGGCCACGCAGACCGCCTCGTCATTGACGCGCAGATTGATCACCACCACGTCGAACGGGGCCACGGAATCCGGCCAGATGATACCGCCCTCGTCATGGCTGGCCTCGATGATGGCCCCCAGCAGGCGCGACACGCCGACGCCGTAGCTGCCCATATGGACTTCGGTGTCCTTGCCGTCCGGACCGGCGACCCTGGCCTTCATCGGGGCCGAATATTTGGTGCCGAAATAGAAGATGTGCCCGACCTCGATGCCGCGCGCGGTAAGGCGGTCGGCCTCGGCCGTCTGGCTTTCAAACTGGGCCGCGTCGTGCATTTCCTCAGTGGCGGCATACAGACCCGTCCGCTCGTCGACGATGGCCTGCAGCTCGTCCCAGTCCACCCCGGCGCCGGGCGCGGGCATCTCGACCAATTTGCGGTCGCAGAACACCTGGCTCTCGCCGGTGTCGGCCAGGACGATGAACTCGTGGCTCAGGTCCCCGCCGATCGGACCGGTGTCGGCCCGCATCGGCACGGCCTTCAGTCCCATCCGGGCAAAGGTGTTCAGATAGGCCACGAACATACGGTTGTAGGCCTTGCGGGCCGACGCCTCGTCGATGTCGAACGAATAGGCGTCCTTCATCAGGAATTCGCGCCCGCGCATCACGCCGAACCGCGGCCGGCGCTCGTCGCGGAATTTCCACTGGATGTGAAACAGGTTCAGCGGCAGCGCCTTGTAGCTCTTCACGAAGCCGCGGAAGATGTCGGTGATCATCTCCTCGTTCGTCGGCCCGTACAGCAGCTCGCGCTCGTGCCGGTCGGTGATGCGCAGCATCTCGGGGCCATAGGCGTCATAGCGCCCGCTCTCCCGCCACAGATCGGCCAGCTGCAGCGTCGGCATCAGCAGCTCGACGGCCCCCGCCCGCTCCTGCTCCTCACGCACGATCTGCTCGATCCGGTTCAGCACCCGCAGGCCCAGCGGCAGCCAGGCATAGATGCCGGCGGCCTCCTGTTTGATCAGGCCGGCGCGCAGCATGAGCTGATGCGAAACGATCTGGGCGTCGGAAGGCGCCTCTTTGAGCGTGGGCAGGAAATAGCGCGACAGGCGCATGGGCAGAATCCGGCGTGGGAGGCTTGGAGCAAGAGCTTTAGCCGGGTCATCGGGGCGAAAGCTAGGCCGAGTGGCGAGTGGTTAGTGGTTAGTGGCTGTCCGCCGCCTGCGCGGGAGCGCGGTCTGTGTCGCTCTTCCGCCGTCAGAGCAGCCGCAATCACTAACCACTAACCACTAACCACTCCTACGGATGCGGTCGCGCAATCCCGTAACGTGCCGCCAGATAGGGGATGATCGCCTCGTCCTGCAGGAAGCGCCGGCCCGTCGCCTCGCTGGTCTGGGCCCCGGGCCAGTCGAAGGCCTCGTCCAGCACCAGGATCGGGCAGCTCTGGTGGTCCTCACCGACCAGTTCGATCACCGGAGGACGCGGCCGGGGGTGGTCGAGATAGGTAATCTCCAGCCGGTCGCGCAGAAAGGGATGGAAGGCCAGTACACCCTCCACGATCGCGCCGGGCGGGCAGTACCAGGGCCCGCCCTGATCGTCGGTCCAGCCGGGATTGAGCAGAAGCAGCCTGTCCGTCATGGCGTCACGGAACCGGCGGGGCCAGGTCGGGCAGCGGCATCCAGCCGATATAGACCAGCACCATCACCAGGAGCCAGAGCAGGGCCGAAACCCAGGTCGTGGTGATGAATTTGCGCTTCAGGTCCGGCTTTTCGGGTGCGCCCCACTGTGCCCCGTCGGTGGGCGGCTCATGCCGCTCCTGTGAGGTCCCCAACGGGAGGACCGCGAACAGCACCGTCCACCAGCAGATGATGTAGACGCCCAACATGGTGACGATACCGATCGGCATCAGTGCGCTCCGCTTTCGTGATTGCCCCTGGGCGTTTCCATCAGTTCGACCAGCACCCCACCCATATCCTTCGGATGGACGAAGATGATCGGCGTACCGTGCGCGCCGATGCGCGGCTCGCCCGTCCCGAGGATGGTGGCCCCCTTCGCCCGCAGGGCGTCGCGGGCAACCAGGATGTCCTCGACCTCGAAACAGACGTGATGCTGGCCACCCCTTGGGTTCTTCGCCAGAAATCCATGGATCGGGCTGTCGTCGCCCAACGGCTCGATCAGTTCGATCTGGCTGTTCGGCAGGTCGATGAAACAGACCCTCACCCCCTGCGCCGGCAGGTCGAACGGCGCATGCGCCTTCGTCGCACCGAGCAGGTCGCGATACATCGCGACGCTGACATCGATGGAAGGCGTGGCAACGCCGACGTGGTTGAGTTTGCCGATCATGCCGGAAGCTGTAGCGGGTGTCGGGCGCGCAGAGAAGGCGTCGTGATTGTCGCGTTCCGGGTCGCAACGACATCCTGCTGATGGCGGCAAGGTTCCCGGTTCTGGCGCAGCCGGACAGGCTCGTG
Organism: Caulobacteraceae bacterium; assembly: GCA_040380105.1. Lineage (GTDB taxonomy): Bacteria > Pseudomonadota > Alphaproteobacteria > Caulobacterales > Caulobacteraceae > Brevundimonas. The sequence continues at coordinate 16,122 of JBEIJS010000039.1, forward strand.
CAAAGGCCGAAAACGAAAAAAGGGCCGGCGGTTTCCCGCCGGCCCCTGTCTTCAACCGTGGAAAGTCCGACCTACTGGCCGGCCGTCATCGCGGCGACTTCCGACGCGAAGTCCGGTCCCTCGACCTTCTCGACGCCCTCGCCCAGCGCCAGGCGGACGAAGCCGGCCAGGTGCAGACCGGGGGCACCCAGTTCCTTGCCCGTATCAGCGACCAGCTGTTCGATGGTCACGTCGGGGTTCATGACGAAGGGCTGTTTGATCAGCACCACGTCCTTCTGGAATTTGTTGATCTGGCCTTCCACGATCTTGGCGATCATGGCTTCCGGCTTGCCTTCTTCCTTGGCCTTTTCGGTCAGGACCTGACGTTCCTTCTCGATGGCGGCCGGGTCCAGATCGTCCGTGTTCAGCGACAGCGGGGCCGTGGCGGCCACGTGCATGGCGATCTTGCGGCCCAGTTCGCGCAGGGCAGCCTTGTCGCCGCCGCCGTGCAGGGCGACCAGCACACCGATACGGCCGAGGCCCGGCGACACAGCATTGTGGACGTAGGAGGCCACGACGCCTTCATCGACCGACAGGCGGGCGGCGCGGCGCAGTTGCATGTTCTCGCCCACCGTGGCGATCAGGTTGGTGACCTCGTCCTGAACCGACTTGCCGTTCTCCAGTTCGGCGCCGTGCAGACCTTCGAGCGTGGCGTGCTCGAGGCCCAGCTGGGCGAACGACTTGGCGGCGTTCTGGAACAGGTCGTTGCGGGCGACGAAATCGGTCTCGGCGTTGAACTCGATGGCGGCACCGACCTCGCCGGCTCCGACTTCCTTCGAGGCCACGGCGACGAGGCCTTCAGCGGCGACGCGGTCAGCCTTCTTGGCGGCCTTGGACAGGCCCTTGGCGCGCAGCCAGTCGATCGCGGCATTGATGTCGCCGTCGGTTTCCTGGAGCGCCTTCTTGCAGTCCATCATGCCGACGCCGGATTTGGCGCGCAGTTCCATCACGAGGGCGGCGGTGATCTCGGCCATGGGTAGTCTCCTTGGATATGCGTATGCGGGAACGGCCGGGCTGATCTAGCCCGGCCGTATGTCAGTTTCGCCGTCGGGAAGCGGTTCGGTTTTAGACCGCAGCTTCCTCGGTTTCGACAGCCTCTTCGGCGGCCGGTTCGGCGGCGGCGATCATTTCCTCGGCGACGGCTTCCGCCTCGGCCGGAGCGACCTCGGCCTCAACCTTGGCCGCCTTCGGCGCCTTGGCTTCGCGCAGCATCGGCTCGTCCGGGTTGACCGCAGCACCCAGATCGACGCCGGCGGCAGACTGGCCGGCGGCCAGGCCGTCGAGGACGGCGTCGGCGATCAGGTCGCAATAGGTCTGGATGGCGCGGGCGGCGTCATCGTTGCCGGGGATCGGATAGGTGATGCCGTCCGGGTCCGAGTTGGTGTCGAGGATGGCGATGATCGGAATGTTCAGCTTGCGGGCTTCCAGGATCGCGATCGCTTCCTTGTTGGTGTCGATCACGAAGATGATGTCCGGGATCGAACCCATGTCCTTGATGCCGCCCAGCGACAGTTCGAGCTTGTCGCGCTCGCGCTGCAGGTTCAGCAGTTCCTTCTTGACCCGGCCGTCGCCGCCGCCGTCCAGCAGGCTTTCCAGCTCGCGCAGGCGGGCGATCGAGCCCGACACGGTGCGCCAGTTGGTCAGGGTGCCGCCGAGCCAGCGGTTGTTCATATAGTACTGGGCGCAGCGCTTGGCGGCCTCAGCCACCGGATCCGAAGCCTGACGCTTGGTGCCGACGAACAGGACGCGACCGCCCTTGGCAGCGACATCGCGCACGGCGACCAGGGCCTGGTGCAGCAGCGGGATCGACTGGGACAGGTCGATGATGTGGATGTTCGAGCGCGATCCGAAGATGTAGCGCTCCATCTTCGGGTTCCACCGGTGCGTCTGGTGGCCGAAATGCGCGCCGGCTTCGAGCAGCGAACGCATGGAGAATTCTGGCAGAGCCATGGTGTAGTCCTTTATCCGATTGATCCGCCGCAGGCGCTGTAAAGACCGGTTGGCCCTCGGAACGGAGCAGACGGGATTTCTCCCCGTCAGCGCCACGCCTGCGTGTGAAGTGGCCGGGCTTCGAGGCGGCTTGGGCGCAAAAGGCAAGCGGCGTCGGCCGGCTAGGTCCCGCGCGGCTTGGCCCGGCTGGTGGCCTCGGCCTTCGTCGGGTCCTCCGGCCAGGGATGTCGAGGATAACGGCCCCGCATCTCGCTGCGCACCGCCGCCCAGCTGCCGGCCCAGAAGCCGGGCAGATCCTTCGTCACCTGCACCGGTCTGCGCGCCGGAGACAGAAGGGCCAGGGTCAGGGGCACCCGCCCGCCGCCGACCGTCGGATGGACAGTCGTCCCGAACAGC
>JBEIJS010000040.1:0-18442 GCA_040380105.1 Caulobacteraceae bacterium
CCACTTCGGGGGAGGGAGACTGCGTTGCGTTGCCCGACCCCACCCGCCTCAGCACCAGGGCGCTCCAGGCATCGCGATGGATCCGCCGCTCGAGCACGAAGCCGCGCGACAGATAGGCCGCCGACACACGCCGCTCCTGGGTCCGCAGCAGGCCGGACAGGATGGCCACCCCGCCGAGGCTGAGCGCATTCTTGATATCCTGCGACAGCGAGACCAGCGGCGGGGCCAGGATGTTGGCGAAGACCAGATCATAGGGGCCGTGCTGGCGCACCTTGCGGTCGTTCAGGCCGAAGGCGTGGACGAAGCGGGCGTCGGCCATGTTCAGCCTGGCGTTCTCATTGGCGATCCGCACCGAGGGCTGGTCGATGTCGGTGCCGACGGCGACCCTGGACCCCGTCCTGGCCGCCGCGATGGCCAGCACCCCCGTGCCGCAGCCGACGTCGAGCACGCGCTCGAACCGTTCCTTCTTCAGCAGTTCGTCAAAGGCGATCAGACAGCCGACCGTGGTGCCGTGGTGGCCGGTGCCGAAGGCGGCGCCGGCGTCGATCTTCAGATTGACGGTGTTGGGCGGAACGATGCCCTCGTCATGCGCGCCATAGACGAAGAACCGGCCGGCGCGGACCGGCGGCAGGCCCGACAGGGACATGGCCAGCCAGTCGGCGTCGGCCAGTTTCTCCACCTTCACGGTCAGGCCGTCGTGCGCCTTCAGCCGCGCCTCGATGCCGCGCGCGTCGTCGGCGTCATTGGGAAAGGCGTCGATGCGCCAGATGCCCCTGTCCTCGTCTTCCTCGAGAATGGAATAGGTCGCGCCCTCCAGCAGCGGATCGGAATCCAGCGACACGGCGGCGGCCTCGGCGACGGCGCGCGGACCCCGCGCGATTATTTGCACTGCGGACTCGGACATTTCTCAAACACCGCTATCATTGCGAATCAAGGCAGGCGCTGGTGTTCTCACGGGTGCCGGCATCAACCAATCGAACCGAGGGGTCGGGGAATTCATGGCCAAAGCACCATCCAAGCCTAAGGCGGCTGCCAAACCGAAAGCAGCGCCCGCTGCTTCCAAGCCGAAACCGGCGGCAAAGTCGAGCGCCGCGCCGAAACCGGCTGCCAAGCCCGCTGCCAAGCCGGCCGCGCCGAAGGCCGCAGCCAAGCCCGCCGCGGTCAAGGCTGCTCCGAAGGCTGCCGCGAAACCGGTTGCCAAGCCCGCTGCCAAACCGGCCGCCAAGCCTGCGCCGAAGGCCGCCGCCAAGCCCGCGGCCAAGGCTGCTCCCAAGGCGGCTGCGAAACCGGCTGCCAAGCCCGCCGCGAAGCCGGCCGTGAAGAAACCTGCCGCCAAGGCCACGCCGAAGGCCGCTGCCAAGCCGGCCGCCAAACCGGCCGCCGCGCCCAAGCCGGCCGCCGCCGCTCCGGCCCCGGCTCCGAAACCCGCCGCTCCGAAACCCGCCGCTCCGGCTGCCGCCCCCGCGCCGGCTCCGGCTCCGGCTCCGGCCGCTGCCAAGCCCGCCGAGAGCAAGGGCTTCTTCGCCGCGCTCGGCCGGTTCATTTTCGGCACCAAATAGTCGCCACGACCTGAAACGACGAAGCGCCGGTGGATCGCTCCACCGGCGCTTTTTCGTGGACGGCGCTCGCCGGACCGATCAGTCCTGCGGCAGGTCTTCCGCGAGAATGGCCATTTCGAACATGAAGCTGCCGGCCTCGTCCTCGTCCTCGAAGACGACGCCGATGAACTCGTCACCCACATAGACCTCGCAGGAGTCATTGGGCTTACCGCGCGGCTTCAGGATGATGCCGCCGGTGTTGAAGGTGCGCTTCAGGTGCGTCTCGACGCGCTTCATGTCGGCGGTGTTCATGCTTGGCCTCAGGTCTTTCGTGAAGGCGCGGACCCTAGAGAAAGCAGTCCGCGAGGGGAAGGTCAGATGACGAAGTCATAGACCATGTCGGCCAGTGTATGGTCCATCGTCCGCGCCGGGGTCGCGTCGGTCGGGCAGTTGACCAGCCGCGCGGGCACGCCGGCGACGGTGCAGCCGGCCGGCACGTCCTTCAGCACCACCGAGCCCGAGGCCACCTTGGCGTAGTCACCGACGGTGATGTTTCCCAGCACCTTGGCCCCGGCTCCCAGCAGCACGCCCTTGCCGATCTTGGGGTGGCGGTCGCCGCGCTCGGCACCGGTCCCGCCCAGGGTCACGGCGTGCAGCATCGACACCTCATCGCCGACCACCGCCGTCTCGCCGATGACGATGCCGGTGCCGTGGTCGAGGAACAGGCCCGACCCCAGCTTCGCCGCCGGGTGGATGTCGACCTGGAACAGTTCGGAGATGCGGCTCTGGAAATGGAAGGCCAGGGTCTCGCGGCCCTGGGTCCAGAGCCAGTGCGACACCCGCCATGCCTGCAGCGCCTGGAAGCCCTTGAAATAGAGGAAGGGTTGCAACAGCGTCTTGATCGCCGGATCGCGCTCGGCCACGGCCTGCAGATCGGCCTCGGCGGCGGCGACGATGGACGGGTCGGCGGCGAAGGCGTCGCGGCAGACTTCGCGCACGCTCATCGGCCCCAGTTCGCTGTCGCCCAGCTTTCGTCCGATCTGGAAGCTGAGGGCGCTGGCCAGATCGGCGTGCGCGAGGATAACCGCGCTCATCTGGGACGCCAGATGCGGCTCGTCCCGCGTCGCCGCCTCGGCGGAGGCGCGCAGGTCCGACCAGCCGTCGGGGCGTCGTGAGACGATTTCGAGCTTCGGCATCGAGGGCTCCTTCGACCGGATCATACGCCCGACAGCATGGCCTTCGCCAGTTCGGGCGGCAGTTCGCCTTCCCGCGCCATGTGGTAGGCCCGCAGCGCCGTCGCCAGGGTGAACATGTCCCGGATCGCCCCGGTTCCGATCTCGCGCAGCAGGTCGCCAAACGGTACACGGACGACGCGGATGATCTCGGTCGGATCGGGCGCGATGGGGACGGGCGTCAGCCCCCAGGCGATCCAGGCCATGGCCCGCTCGTCGGTCACGGAGTTGCTCATCTCGGCCTTGCAGGCCGGCAGCCAGTGCGCCGCCTCCAGCCCGGCCTCCTCGGCCAGCTCCCGCCGCGCGCCCTCGAGGGGATCCTCGTCGAACGGTGCCCCGCCCTCGGGCATCTCCCACGACCAGTTCATCAGGGCGAACCGCTGCTGGCCCACAAGGGTGACCGTGCCGTCCTCATGCACCGGCAGCACCCCGACCGACAGATTGCGCGGCCGCATCACCACATAGTCGGCCTTGATGCCGGTCGGCGCCGTCGCCGCATGGCGGGTCAGCCTCAGCCAGGGGTTTTCGAACGTCACGGTCGAACCCGCGTCCCTCCACGGAGGCGGCCGGTCGGTTCCGTCGTCCCACCCGGGCAGGGGGCGGTCTTCGTCGAAGGATTTGTGAGAGTCGCTCATGGCCCCGGGTATGGCGCACAGGGCCGCGCGCGACTAGGTCTGGCTCATGACCGACGCCGATCTGGGAGCCGCCCTCCCCCTGCCCGTTCCGTCCGCAGAGATGCAGGACCGCCTCGCCCGGCGCCGTTCGGCATCCGCCCAGTCCCTGACCGCGCCCGGCCCGACCCGGGCGGAGATCGAGCGCATCCTGCGGCTCGGTGCCCGCACGCCCGACCACGGCAAGCTGTTTCCCTGGCGGTTCGTGGTCCTGGGCCCGGAGAGCCGCGCCGCCCTCGCCGCCGCCCTGACCCCGCTGGCCGCCCGGCAGCCCGATCCGGGCAAGGCCGCCAAGGTCCTGTCCAAACTGACCGCCCCGCCCCTGACCCTTCTGGTGCTCTCCGTCCCCGTCACCGGCCACAAGGTGCCCGAGTGGGAGCAGCAGCTCTCCGCCGGTGCCGTCTGCATGAACCTCGAGCACGCGGCCAATGCGTTGGGTTATGCCGCCAGCTGGATCACCGACTGGTACAGCTATGACCCCGAGGCCCTGGCCCTGTTCGGCGTCGGCGCGGGCGAGCGGGTCGCGGGCTTCATCCACATCGGGACCCTGGCCGAACCGTCGCTGGAACGCCCCCGTCCGGATGTCGCGGCCCTGACCACCTGGCGCGACTGAGGCCTCAGGCGTCCCAGACCCCGGCCACCATCCGCTTCGCCAGCAGCGGCTTGCCCAGCCAATAGGCCAGCTCCGCCGGGCGCTCGATGTCCCAGACCGCCAGATCGGCCGCCTTGCCGGCCTCCAGCGTGCCGATCCCGGCTTCCAGCCCCAGGGCCCGTGCCGCGATCCGCGTCGCCCCCGCCAGCGCCTCTTCGGGCGTCAGGCGGAACTGCACACAGGCCAGGTTGATCGCCGCTGTCATCGAGGCGACCGGCGAGGTGCCCGGATTGCAGTCCGTCGCCACCGCCATCGCGACCCCGTGCCGCCGCATCAGGGCGATCGGCGGCGGTGTGGTCTCGCGCAGCATCAGATACGCCCCCGGCAACAGCACGGCGACCACTCCCGCCTCCGCCATCGCCTGCACCCCGGCCTCGCTCGTATGTTCGACATGGTCCGCCGACAGCGCCCCATATCTCGCCGCCAGCGCCGCCCCGCCGCCGTCCGACAGCTGGTCCGCATGCAGCTTCACCGGCAGACCCAGCGCCTTCGCCTTGTCGAACAGCCGCCCGACCTCTTCGGTCGAGAAGGCAATCGGCTCGCAATAGGCGTCGACGGCATCGACCAGCCCCTCGGCATGGGCGGCGGGCAGGATGTCGTCGACCGCCAGATCGACATAGCGACCCCGGTCCGCCTTCCACTCCGGCGGCACGGCGTGCAGGCCCAGATAGCTGGTGCGCACCCGCACCCCCGCCTCGCGCCCGATCCGGCGGGCGACACGCAGCATCTTCAGCTCGCTGTCCCGATCCAGCCCGTAACCCGACTTGATCTCGACCGTGGTGACGCCGGTCGCCTTCAGCCCTGCCAGCCGCGCGACCGCGGACCCATAGAGCGCATCCTCCGACGCCGCCCGCGTGGCCGCCACGGACGAGACGATGCCGCCCCCGGCCCGCGCGATCTCCTCATAGGTCGCCCCGCCCAGCCGCTGTTCGAACTCGCCCGAGCGGTCGCCGCCGAACACCAGATGGGTATGGCAGTCGACCAGCCCCGGCGTGACCCAGCGCCCGTCCAGCCGGTCGGTCGTCGCCGCCTCGTGCGCCGGCAGATCAGCGCGGGCTCCAGCCCAGACAATCCGCCCGTCGCGGACCAGCATCGCCCCGTCCTCGATCGCGCCATAGGCCGCGCCGCCCTCGGTCATCGTGGCCAGACGGCAGTCGGTGATGAGCCTGTCCGCGCGGGTCATCGCCCCTGAAACCCTGCCAGCAGCTCGCAGAACCACCGCCCCGCCGTCAGCGAGCCGAGGTCGCCGATCTCCAGCGACGGATCGTATTCGGTCAGGTCCACCGCCCGCACCTTCGGATGCGCCCCGATCACCCGCGTCGCCTCGAAGAAGTCCTGCACCGACACCCCGCCCGGCCGTGCGCCCGGCGAGGCGGGCCACTGGCTGCGGTCGATCACATCGATGTCGAAGTCGACATAGATGACCTCGCACAGCCCTGACAGCCGCTCCAGTTCCCGGGCGACCACCACCGCCAGCCCCGCGTCGCGGCACGCCCGCGCCGTGCGAACAGATATCCCAGCCGCCTTCGCCTTGTCGTGGGCGCGCTTGGTATTGGCGAAGGGGGCCAGGCCGATCTGGCTGATCCGCTCGCCCGCCAGTCCGTCCTCCAGCAGCGCCTGAACCGGATTGCCGTTGGTCAGGCCCTGGTCGGTGTCACGCAGGTCGAAATGGGCGTCCAGCGTCAGCAGGCCCGTCCGCGCCAGTCCGAGGCCGTGCACGCCGGGCCGGGTGATCGCATTGTTGCCGCCGATCAGCACCGTCAGCCCGCGCTTCGCCTGCACCGCCACGGCATCGCGCACGGGCCCGAAGGCGTCGGCCGGGGTGACCGCCTTCAGCGCCAGATCGCCGGCGTCATGGACTTGTTGATCCAGGGTCTCGCCGGTCTCGACATCATAGGTCGAGAACCGCGGCAGCACGGCCCGGAACGCCTTCGGCCCGAGATCGCAACGCCCCGGCGTCAGCGAACGCTCGTTCAATCCCGCGCCGATCAGGGCAACGGGGGCGTCGGGATGGTGTCCGACGAGATCGGCGATGCTGGTCCAGCGAAGGGCTTCGGAGTTGCTCATTTGGGTGCCACGCTGAAGTAGGCCGTGCTGCAACCAATCAGCTTGTCGATCGCCGCAGGCATGTTGCCGAGCCCATACCCCCCAATCTGGTCCGATCCGAGATAGGCGTAGAAGCCGTCGGCGGCGCGAAAGAGCGGCAACAGTTCCTCACCGCGTTCGGCAGCGACGCCCCGGCGCTCGTCATCGCCCGGTTGGTCGAAGCCCTGCGCCAAGAACGCCTGTCGGTAGTTGGGCTCATGGGTGAAGGCCAGTTGCACCATGTACTGTTGCCCTGCCGAGACGCCGTTCCAGGGCCCGCCCACCAGGGAGACGAACACCGCGCCCTCGTGGCGGCGGTAGCTGACCCGCAACATCACATCGTCTGCATAGTCCACATACAGCGCACAGGACTGCGCCTCGCGGTACACGAAATTGGTATCGTCACGGTAGAATAGCTCTGATTGGGCCGCTGCCTTCGTGGCTCCGCCACAGGCGGCAAGCCCGAGCGCGAAGACTACGGTTCTGAGCATTGTCCGGCACCTTTCAAATCGTGACTTCGACAGCGTAAACACGCTCCCATGACGACTCAACAGACGAACACCCGCGTCATCCGCAGCCCGCGCGGCCCGGAGATGACAGCCAAGACCTGGGCCGCCGAGGCCGCCCTGCGGATGCTGATGAACAACCTCGATCCCGAGGTGGCCGAGCGCCCCGAGGACCTCGTGGTCTATGGCGGCATCGGCAAGGCCGCGCGCGACTGGCCGTCGTTCGACCGTATCGTGACCGAGCTACGCAACCTCGAGGCCGACCAGACCCTGCTGGTCCAGTCCGGCAAGCCCGTCGGCGTCTTCCGCACCCATGCCGACGCCCCGCGCGTCCTGATCGCCAACTCCAACCTGGTGCCCCGCTGGGCAACCTGGGAGCATTTCAGCGAACTCGATCGCAAGGGCCTGATGATGTACGGCCAGATGACGGCCGGCTCCTGGATCTACATCGGCACCCAGGGCATCGTTCAGGGCACCTATGAGACCTTCATGGAGGCCGGACGCCAGCACTATGGCGGCGACTGGTCCGGCAAATGGATCCTGACGGCCGGCCTCGGCGGCATGGGCGGGGCCCAGACGCTGGCGGCGACCATGGCGGGAGCCTCCTGCCTCGCCATCGAATGCCAGCGCAGCCGGATCGAGATGCGCCTGCGCACCCGTTATCTCGACGTCATGGCCGAAACCCTGGACGAGGCCCTGGCCCTGATCGAGCAGGGAAAAAAAGGCAATAAACCCATATCAGTCGGCCTGTTGGCCAATGCTGCCGATGTATTGCCCGAAATGATAAGGCGCGGCATCCGCCCCGATATGGTGACCGATCAGACCAGCGCCCACGATCTGGTCAACGGCTATCTGCCGGCCGGCTGGACCGTGGCGGAATGGGAGGACAAGCGCGTCTCCGACCCCGCCGCCGTGACCGCAGCGGCGACTAAATCAATCGTTGACCATGTTCAGGCCATGCTGGATTTCCAGGCCATGGGCATCCCCGTCACCGACTATGGCAACAACATCCGACAGGTCGCCTTCGACGCGGGCGTGGAGAAGGCTTTCGACTTCCCCGGCTTCGTCCCGGCCTATATCCGCCCCCTGTTCTGCCGCGGCATAGGCCCCTTCCGCTGGGCCGCCCTGACCGGCGATCCGGACGATATCCGCAAGACCGATGCGGCGATGAAGACGCTGTTCCCGGACAATGCCGGCCTGCACCGCTGGCTGGACATGGCGGGCGAGCGCATCGCCTTCCAGGGCCTGCCCGCCCGCATCTGCTGGATCGGCCTCGGCGACCGCCATCGCGCCGGCCTGATGTTCAACGACATGGTCGCCTCGGGCGAGCTCAGCGGTCCCATCGTCATCGGCCGCGACCACCTCGACTCCGGCTCGGTCGCCAGCCCCAACCGCGAGACCGAGGCCATGATGGACGGCTCTGACGCCGTCTCCGACTGGCCCCTGCTGAACGCCCTGCTGAACACGGCATCGGGTGCCAGCTGGGTCTCCCTGCACCACGGCGGCGGCGTGGGCATGGGCTACAGCCAGCACTCGGGCGTGGTCATCGTCGCCGACGGCACGCCCGAGGCGGCGAAGAGGCTGGAGCGCGTGTTGTGGAACGACCCGGCGACGGGCGTGATGCGCCACGCGGATGCGGGCTATGAGATCGCCAGGGAGGCGGCGCGTGAGAACGGGCTGAACCTGCCCTCGATGAGAGCGTAAGCCATGACCACCCTCACCATTGGCGCCGCCCCCCTGACGCTCGCCCGGCTCCGCGCCGTGCTCGAGGGCCCGACGACCGTCTCCCTGACCGATGCCGCCTGGACCGCTGTCGAGCGTGGGGCGGCCGTGGTCGCCGCCATCGTGGCAGAGGGGCGCACCGTCTATGGGGTCAACACCGGCTTCGGCCTGCTGGCCAACACCTCCATCGCCACCGAAGACCTCGAGACCCTGCAGAAGAACCTCGTCCTCAGCCACGCCTGCGGTGTCGGGGCCCTGCTGCCCGACAATGTCACCCGCCTGCTGATGGTGCTGAAGATCGCCAGCCTGTCGAAGGGAGCCTCCGGCATCCGCCGCGGGACGCTCGAAGCCCTGATCGCCCTGGTCAATGCCGACGTCCTGCCCTGTATCCCGTCCAAGGGCTCGGTCGGCGCCTCGGGCGACCTGGCCCCGCTGGCCCATATGTCCTGCGTCCTGATCGGCGTCGGCGAGGCCCGTCATAACGGCGAAACCCTGTCGGCCGAGGACGCCCTCGCCCGCGTCGGCCTCAAGCCACTGGTGCTCGGTCCCAAGGAAGGCCTCGCCCTGCTCAACGGCACCCAGTGCTCCACCGCCCTGGCCCTCGCCGGCCTGTTTGCGGCCGAGGCGACCTTTGCCGCCGGCATCGCCGCCGGGGCCCTGTCGGTCGATGCGCTCAAGGGCTCCGACGCCCCGTTCGACGCCCGCATCCACGCCCTGCGCGGCCAGCCCGGCCAGATCGCCGTCGCCGCACGGCTGCGCGCCCTGATGGCCGGCTCGGCCATCCGCGACAGCCACCGCGAAGGCTGCCACAAGGTGCAGGACCCCTACTCCCTGCGCTGCCAGCCCCAGGTCATGGGTGCGGTGCTGGACGTCCTGCGCAACGCCGCGGCCACGCTCGAGCTTGAAGCCAATGCGGTCACCGACAATCCGCTGGTCTTCATCGACGATGGCGACGTCATTTCGGGCGGAAATTTCCACGCCGAACCGGTCGCCTTCGCCGCCGACATGATCGCCATGGCCCTGTGCGAGATCGGCAATATCTCGGAACGCCGCACCGCCATCCTCGTCGATCCGAAGATGAGCGAACTGCCCGCCTTTCTTGTCAAGGAGAGCGGCCTCAACTCCGGCTTCATGATCGCCCAGGTCACCGCCGCCGCCCTCGTCGCCGAGAACCGGATGGTCGCCCATCCCTGCAGCATCGACACCGTCCCGACCTCGGCCAACCAAGAGGACCATGTCTCCATGGCCACCCACGGCGCGCGCCGCCTGCTGGACATGGCCGAGAACACGGCCGCCGTGGTCGGCATCGAACTGCTGGCCGCCGCGCAGGGGATGGAGTTCCACCGCCCCCTGACCTCGTCACCCGATCTGGAAAAGGTCTGGGCCATCGTGCGCGAGGCGGCCGCCGCCTACGGCTCCGACCACTATTTCGCGCCGGACATCGCAAGGGCGACGGATGGCGTCCGCGGAGGGCGGTATCGGGTGTTCGCGGGGGATTTGCTGCCGTCGGCGTAACCTCCCCCACCCGCTATCGTCATTCCGGCGAAGGCCGGAACCCGGCGGCGCCGAAGGCGACCTGTCCAGCCGCGCTCCCTGCAGGTTCGTGCTCACGCGCGCCGCTGGGTCCCCCGGTCTCGCTGCGCTCGCCGGAGGATGACGAAAGCGGAATGAGCAACAGCGCCTTCCCGCCCCTCGCAGGCGGCGCGTCAGCCCTGCAAGGGGGCCCGTCGCAAGGCCGTCAGATTGGCCGAGCCGGTGCAAAAGCAGACGGTCCGCATCTGGCGGATCACGGTCTGGAAATGCTCGACGACTGCTTCGGTCGAGACCATGGCCGCCGTCAGGACTCCTGCCGCCTGACCGACCATGTCGGCGCCCAGACGGATAGCCTTGGCCGCCTCGACGCCGTCGCGGATCCCGCCGGAGCCGATGATGCCCCCACCCGGACACGCCGCCCGGACTTCGGCGATGGCCCTTGCCGTCGGAATACCCCAGTCGGCGAAGGCAGCGGCATGGACCTTGTCGCTCTCATCTTCGGCCCGCGCGCCCTCGACCATGGCCCAGTTGGAGCCGCCGGCCCCGGCCACATCCACGGCCGCCACGCCCATGGCGAACAACCGCCGGGCCGTAGCCGCCGACATCCCGGCCCCGGTCTCCTTGACCACGACCGGAGCGTCCAGCGCCTTGACCAGCGCCTCCAGGGCCGCGCCGACGCCCCACCAGTCGCGGTCGCCCTCGGGCTGGCAGGCCTCCTGCAACGGGTTCAGATGCACGATCAGGGCATCGGCCGCGATCATGTCAAGCACCCGCCGGGCCTCGTCGACGCCGAAGCCGCGGGTCAGCTGGGCTGCGCCGATATTGGCGAGGATCGGCGTGTCGGGGGCCTTGAGCCGCAGCGCCATATCCAGCCCCGGCGTTGCGCCGTCCGCCTCCAGCGCCGTCCGCTGTGACCCGACCGCCAGGGCAATGCCCAGATGCTGCGCCGCCTCGGCCAGCCGGGCATTGATCGCCTCGGCGCGGGCCGGGCCGCCGGTCATCGAACTGATCAGCAGCGGGGCCCTCAACCGCCGTCCGAGGAAGTCGATACCGAGGTCGATCTTGCCATGATCCAGATCCGGCAAGGCCTCATGAACGAAGCGAACCTCCGCGAAGCCATTGCCAAGACCATGCGTCGCCAATCCCGCAAGGATGACGTCGAGGTGCTGATCCTTGCGGTTCACGATATCGGGCACCGGCATACCCTGCGCGTTATCCGGCACCCGGGCGGGCGCTCAGGGCTGCTTCTCGACGTTCAACGCATAGGCCCCGGTCTGCCCCTGCTGGAATGTCCCGGCGCGGACCTCATAGACCCCGTCCGACGGCACGGTCCATTCCAGCTTGGCATGGGTGTCCGACAGACTGTCGTCATCCGACTCCAGCACTTCAAACGACCCGTCCTCCTGCTCCCGACCGACAACGAGCAGGCTGTCGACCTCATTGGAGACCATGGTGATCAGCAGCTTCTCATTCGCCTTCAGCGTCACGCGGTAGGCGTCGTAGTAGCTGTTGTCCTCAGCCGTGGCGTCGGCTTCGGTCAGGAGGCCACGGGCCGTGGCCCCGACCAGCACACTGCCCGGCAGCGGCTGCGGCCCGCGGTCCTTCAGCTCCAGGGCATAGAGGCCCTCACCGTCCGACATCAGCGGCGAGACCCGCAGCACATAGTCACCGTCTTCCGGAAGGGTGTAGCTGAGCCGCGAATCCGTGCCCTCGCCCAGACCGTCGTCGTCGGAGGCCAGGGCCTCGAACTCCGTCCCCGCCCGGCCGACCTGAAGGAAGGTGTCGAAATCGCCGGACCGCATGATCGCCTGAACCCGCTGGCCCGCGACGCCGCTGAAAGCGAAGACGTCAAAACCGCGGTCATCACCATCCCTGGCGTCTGTTTCGCTGATCTCGCCCTGGATCTGCGAACCGAAGGCCAGCGTCTCGGGGGCCTTTTCCGGCTCGACCTCGGAGACCGACAGCGAATAGGGTCCCGTCGCCTCGGAGAAGGCCCGCGCCTCGATGTAGTAGGTGCCGGTTGCCGGCAGGGTGAAGGTCAGCCGGGAATCGGTGCCGGCGGCCCCGTCATCGTCCTGCGCCAGGCTGATACGGTTGGCGTCGAACAGCTCGATATAGGTGTCGAACGCCCCGGAGCTCATGTCGATCCGGATGCGCTGGCCCTCCTGGCCGTCGAACCGGTAGGCATCGGCAGTAGCGTCGCCCACGCCCTTGCCGTCGCTCTCCGTCAGCGCGCCTTCGACCGGGCTGCCGAACGCGATCGGCTGGGCCGCAGGCAGTTCCGGCCCCTGCGCCAGCGTCAGTCCGTAGGCCCCCTCGGCACCCTGGCTCAGCGGTGTGGCCCGGATGATGTAGTCGCCGTCTTCCGCCGCAGTGAAGATCAGCCGCGAGTTCAGGCCCGTCTCCAGTGTATCGTCATTCATGGCCAGTTCGATGAACTCGCCGGCCCGCGTCTGGCCGACCCGGACCACGGGATCGAAAGCGTCCGAAGTCAGGTCAATGGCAAACCGCTCGCCCGCCAGGGCCCGGAACGCATAGGCGTCGTAGGACAGACCGTCTTCGCTCTCCGGATCGCCCGCGCTCAATGCACCCTGAACGGACTGGCCGACCCGTAGGGCCGCCGGACGGCCCGGGCGTGCCGCCCGCGGCCGCTGGTTCAGCGCGAGCGAATAGGCACCCCCCTCAATGCCCGCCAGCGTCCGGGCACGAAGCACATAGGTTCCGGCGCGATCTGCCGTGAAACGAAGCCGCGAATTGGTGCCTTCTCCCAGACCGTCGTCATCACTGGCGATCACCTCGCCGTCGCCTTGAAGAAAGACCTCAAGGTAGGCGTCGAAGGTTTCGGCGCGCATGATCGCCTCGAGCCTCTGGCCGGCGCGAGCCCGGATCAGATAATCGTCATAGCGATAGGCCCCGTCCGCCGCCGTCCCGTCACCGTCCGCTATCTGCCCCTCAATGGTGCGACCGGGAGCCAGGGTCTCGGCGCGCTGGGCCAGGGCCGGCGCTGCAATCGACAGGGCCAGCAGACTGACAGCGGCGAGAATGGTATGGCGGCGCATGGATATCCCCTTGAATGCGACTCCGATCATAGACGCCGAACCATGCCGTCTGTAAATCGCGGCGACCACACGATTCCTGACATCCGGAGCCGAAATCCATGACGGCCGACCCCGCCTGCGCGACCCTGATCGACGGAAAAGCCTTCGCGGCCGGCCTGGTCGAGCGCGTCGCCGCCGCCTCGGCACGGCTGGAATCGACCCATGGCGTCAAGCCCGGCCTGGCCGTCATCATTGTCGGAGACGACCCCGCCAGCCAGGTCTATGTCCGGAACAAGGGTGAAACGACCCAGCGCGCCGGCATGCGGTCCGACACCCACCGCCTGGCGGACACGACCTCGCAGACGGACCTGCTGGCCCTCGTCGAGCAACTGAATGCCGACCCGGATATCCACGGCATTCTGGTTCAGTTGCCGCTGCCCGGTCACATCTCCGCGTCGGCCGTGCTGGATGCGATCGATCCCGACAAGGATGTGGACGGGTTTCATGTCGTCAATGCCGGACGGCTGGCCGTGGGCCTGCCGGGGCTGGTGCCGTGCACTCCGCTCGGCTGCCTCATGCTGTTGAAGGCCGAACTGGGCGATCTGTCGGGCCTGAACGCCGTCATAGTCGGGCGCTCGAACATCGTCGGCAAGCCGATGGCACAGCTGCTCATGGGCGAGAGCTGCACCGTGACCGTAGCCCACTCCCGAACCCGCGACCTCCCGGCCCTCTGCCGCACGGCCGACATTCTGGTCGCGGCGGTCGGACGGCCCGAAATGGTCCGCGGCGACTGGATCAAGCCCGGCGCGACCGTGATCGACGTCGGTATCAACCGAGTGCCGTCGCGCGACCCGGTCAAGGCCGCCGAGGGCAAGACACGGCTGGTCGGCGACGTCGCCTTCACAGAAGCCACCGGGGTCGCCGGGCGGATCACACCGGTGCCCGGAGGGGTCGGGCCGATGACTATCGCCTGCCTTCTGGCCAACACCTACGCCGCCGCCTGTCGCTCGGTCGGTGTCGTGCCCGAACGTCTCGACGCTTGAACCCTCGTCGCTGAACACCGATAGTCGGTTCCTGGCCAGTCAGGAGACGTCGATGATCCGCTTCTCACCCCGTGTTTCGGCCCTTGCAGCCGTTGTGATTCTGACCCCCGCTGTCGCGGGCTGCGGGATCAATGCCATTCCGACCAAGGAAGAGGCCGCCAAGGCGCGCTGGGCCGATGTCCAGTCCCAATACCAGCGCCGCGCCGATCTGGTGCCGAACCTCGTGGCCACCGTGCAGGGTGCAGCCATCGCCGAGCGCACCACCCTGACACAGGTCATCGAAGCCCGGGCCCAGGCGACCGGCGCGACGGTCACGCCGGAGACGCTGAACGACCCTGCCGCTTTCCAGCGCTACCAGGCCGCCCAGGGCCAGCTTTCACAGGCGCTGTCGCGGCTGCTGCTCGTCGTCGAACGCTACCCGGACCTCAAGTCGAACCAGAATTTCATCGCCCTGCAGTCGCAGCTGGAGGGCACCGAGAACCGCATCGCCATCGCCCGGCGCGACTACAATGAGGCCGTGCAGGACTACAACACCACGCTGCGGACCTTCCCGACAGTCATCTGGGCCAATACCCTTCACGGCGGGTCAGAGCCGATGCAGCTGTTCTCAGCCACCGAGGCGGCGCAGTCGGCACCGGGCGTCAATTTTGACGCCCTGAACCCGGCCCGGCCCGGCGGGGCTGCGCCGGTTGCGGCGCCCGGCGCGGCCCCGCCCGCGGCTCCGGCGGCGCAGTGATCCGCACGCTTCAGGCTCACGGTGTGATCCGGGCCGCAGGGCTGATCGCGGCGCTGCTGGCCGCCGTCTGGCTGGCAGCGGTCGCTCCGGCCCTGGCCGCCGGTCCGACCTTTCCGCCCCTGAACGGGCGCGTCATCGATCACGGCGACCTGGTCTCCGACGCCGGGGAATTGGCGCTGGCCACAAAACTGGAGGCGCTGGAACGCGACACAACCGATCAGGTCGTCGTCGTCACCGTACCCGACCTCCAGGGTTATGAGATCGAGGACTACGGATATCAGCTGGGCCGGGCCTGGGGCATCGGTCAGGCGGAGAAGAACAACGGCGTCCTGCTCATCGTTGCGCCCCGCGAACGCAAGGTCAGGATCGAGGTCGGCTATGGACTCGAACCCGTCCTGACCGATGCCCTGTCGGCCCTGATCATCCAGAACGAAATCCTGCCCGCCTTCCGCGAGGGCGATTTCGAGCGCGGCATCGAACAGGGCGTTGACGCCATTGATCGGCAGCTGAGACTGGACCCCGTCGAGGCGCAAGCGCGGGCGGCGGCGGCGGAACGGCCGAGTTCAACGGCCCCGCTGGGCATCATTTCGCCCATCGGCGTGATCTTCCTGCTGCTGCTTCTGGCCATGATCGGCGGCGCTGGAGGGCGAGGTCGCAGACGCGCCGGCGGCGTTCTTCACACCCTCCTCTGGGCGGCGGCGTTGGCAGCAACCCGGGAAAATAGCGGCGGCGGCATTGGCGGCGGCAGCAGTGGTGGCGGCTTCGGCGGCGGTGGTGGTGGTTTTGGCGGCGGCGGCGGCAGTTTCGGTGGTGGGGGAGCGTCCGGCGGATGGTGATCAAGCTGACACCCCAGGTTCAAGGCCGTATCGGCGACGCGATCGCAGCGGCCGAGGTCAGAACCTCGGGCGAAATCTTCTGTGTGCTGGCGCGGCAGGTCTCGTCATATCGCGATATCTCGCTCGGCTGGGCGGCCGCGGCGGCCCTGCTTCTGCCGCTCGGCCTTATCCCGCTCGGTTTTGATCCGGCATGGATTCCAGGACTCGGAGACGGCTGGCAGGCCGCGCATCTGTCGTCCACCGATGTCGTGGTGGGTCAGTCCCTGGCCGCCTTCGCCCTGGTCCAGTCCGTCGTGTTCGTGATCGTTCTGCTGCTGACCTCGATCCCTGGCATTCGTCGCCTGGTGACACCGCGCAGCATTCGCCGGGCCCGGGTGCGCCGCGCCGCCATGGAACAGTTCCTCGCTCACGGCCTGCACACCACCCAGGACCGGACGGGCGTTCTGATCTTCGCGGCCCTGTCCGATCATCAGGTCGAGATCGTCGCCGATGAGGGCATCCACAGCAAGGTCGACCAGGCCGTCTGGGGCGACGCGGTAGAGGCGCTGGCCCTGAGGATGAAGAACGGCGACCCGGCCGGCGGTTTCGAGGCTGCGATCGGCCTGTGCAGCGACGTTCTTGCCGAACATTTCCCGCCGCGGACAACGAACCCCAACGAGATCGGGGATAGACTGGTCCTGATTTGAACCCGGGAGGTCCGACGACGCTTTGGTGTCGCATTACCCGTGGTATTGGCCGGACGGTCGACCGGCCCGTTTTCAGGACATCATGCCCCGTCTGCTGACCTATAATGTGCATCGCTGCGTCGGCGTCGATCGCAAGCTCGATGTGGCCCGGATCGTGGGTGTCATCGCCGAGCATGAGCCGGATATTGTCTGTCTCCAGGAGCTCGATGTCGGCCGCGCCCGCACCGGCCATGTCGACCAGGCCCGGTCAATCGCTGACGGTCTGGCCATGACATTCCATTTCAACGCCGCGATGAAGGTTGAGGCCGAACAGTATGGCGACGCCATCCTGACCCTGAGGCCGGAGCGGTTAGTGAAGTCCGGATCACTCCCCACCCTCCGGGGCATACCTGGGCTGGAGCCCCGCGGTGCCCTGTGGGCAGCGATCGACCTCGATGGCAACCGGGTCAATGTCATCAACACCCACCTCGGCCTCGTTCCCCGGGAACAACGCCTGCAGGCGGCCGCCCTGGTCGGGCCTGACTGGCTGGACCATCCGGCATGTGTCGGACCCACGCTGTTGACCGGCGACTTCAACGCGACCTCGGTCACGCGACCTTACCAGACAATCACCCGACACCTGGCCGACTGCCAGCGCAGTCTGGGGCTGAGGCCTACGATCAAGACATTTCCGTCCAGCTTTCCAGCCATCCGGATCGACCACTGTTTCACCAGCCCGGAGGTGTTGGTCACGGCGGTGAGCGCGCCGTTTTCACCTCTCGCCCGCATGGCGTCGGACCACCTGCCCCTGGTCATCGATTTCGAGATAAAGGCTCTTTAGTTGCGGGCAGGCCGCGATGCGAGCGGGTTCGCCGTTTCCAGGGGCGGAAAGCGTCCCGGGTCGAGGTCGGGTCTCCCAGCTGGAACTCAGCGATAATGCGCTCTGTTCGTGAAGGCCGCGTCGCGCCCAGTACTTTCATTCGACCGGTATCGAAGCGGTGGATCGCCGCTCCCACCGAGCCTGTATCGGCTTCAGTCACGCCGAAGGCCTCGCCTGAGACGCCGATCCAGTGCCCGATGGTGCGCTGACGAAACCGTTGGATAGCCGCCCGGCCCGCTGCATCCGCGGGTTCGGCGGCGACGTCGCACTCGGTGTCGAAGCCGAACGACCGGTTGTTCAGATTCGTCGAGCCGATGCGCAGTATCGCGTCATCATAGATCGAGACCTTGGCGTGGACGATAATCCGCGCGCCCCCGCGCGTTTGAGGCGTGAAGGCGAAGAATCGATTGTGCCGGTCAGCCT
Source organism: Caulobacteraceae bacterium (assembly GCA_040380105.1). Taxonomy (GTDB): domain Bacteria; phylum Pseudomonadota; class Alphaproteobacteria; order Caulobacterales; family Caulobacteraceae; genus Brevundimonas. Next base: position 17,561 of record JBEIJS010000040.1, read on the forward strand.
GTTCCAGTCGAAAGAGAACCTCCGAACGGGCCGTATCCATGGTGATCCGGTCGAACCAGCTCGGACTGGTTCCGGTAGAGACCAGTATGATTTCAGGCCCCTCCTGCTCCGCAAGCCTGGCCGCCAGTGCGGCGGCCAGGACGGGCGAGGTGAAATACTGGTTCTCCATATAGATGAGATGTTTCGCCCGGCGGATGGCGTCCAGGTGAAGGGCCTCATTCTCCCGGACCTCCGCACGACCGCCGGCCGACGGCTCGGTTCGGACGATGCCGACGGGTACCCCGTGCAGATCAGGCTGCACACCGGCGGGCCAGGGATCGCTGTCCGCTTCATCGGCACGGATCCGCTCACCGGTGGCCCGGAACCAGCGTTCCCGAGCCAGATCGCCCAGCGCCCTCGCGGCGGGACCGTCCAGGACTGCCATGACCTCGTGGCGAGGCGGCGGGATCAGTCCGGACGGTTGGCAGCGACGTGGGTCACTGTCCAGATGCTCCTCGGAATCCCACCGATCGGTGGAGATATCGCCACCACCACAGAAGGCTACGGCATCATCAATGATAATGACCTTCTGATGATGGCAGGCACCCAAAGCCGGCGGTGGATCGAGCCGGAACTCCACCATTCGCCTGTTGAACCACGCCCGTGCCCTGTGGGGATAGAAGTCCTGCGATGCTGCAATCAGCAGCGGCGACTTCCAGATCAGCAGCCGGATATCCAGCTCCGGATGGGTCTTCGCCAGCATAAGCAGCTGGTGCCCGATCTGCGCCAGAGGATCGTCGTCGGCGCTCTCCGGATCCAGCCGCGTACGGGGGTCGAACTGCCAGCCCAGAATGACAATCGAGCGGCGCGCCCTGCCCAGCGCTGATCGCAAGGCGTCAAAAA
>JBEIJS010000041.1:0-17541 GCA_040380105.1 Caulobacteraceae bacterium
GCCCGCCGACATCGGGGCGCTGGATCCGACGCCCTCCCCACCGACGGGATGGGAGGAGTCTGACACGGGCCCCGGCGCGGATGGTTTGTGACGCTGTGATTTTTGAAAGGTAAGCGGGATCAGGGGGTTGGCCGCGCGGGATATGCTGACAATCGGCGGATTGGTAGCAGTCCCTGTCTCCTCCCTGTTCGCGCAGCGAATGGGGAGGGGGACCATCCGAAGGATGGTGGAGGGGTGGGGGTCGTGCGGCCGGCGCCCCTCCACCACGCTACGCGTGGTCCCCCTCCCCGCGGAGCGGGGAGGAGACGTGCGGCCGGCGCCCCTCCACCCTCCTTCGCCTCTGCGAGGCTTCGGACGGTCCCCCTCCCCGCGAAGCGGGGAGGAGACGGCTGCGCCCCCGGGCTTGCCTTCGCCGCCCCCTCTGCCACTGTCCGCCCTTGATTTCCGGGAGACCGTCATGATCCGCACCCTTCTTCTGACCACCGCCGCCGCCGTCCTGATGGCCGGTCCGGTCCTCGCGCAGAGCGCAGACGCGGCGGGGGAGGCGCAGGCGCGGCGGATTCTGGAGCGGACGCCGCTGATCGACGGGCACAATGACCTGCCCTGGGCGCTGCGGCAGGAACACGGCAATGACCCCCATGCGGTGGACCTGACGACCAATCTGGAGGTCTCGACCGACCTGCACACCGATATTCCGCGCCTGCGGGCCGGCGGCATGGGGGGCCAGTTCTGGTCGGTCTATGTGCCGGCCTCCATGACCCCGCCGGATGCGGCGGTGGCGACCTTTGAGCAGATCGACACGGTCAAGCGGCTGGTCGCCGCCCACCCGGACGTGTTCGAACTGGCCACGACCGCCGCCGACATCGAGCGCATTCATCGCCGCGGCCGGATCGCCTCGCTGATCGGCATGGAGGGCGGCTATTCGATCGACGATTCCCTCGGCCTGCTGCGCGAGTTCTTCGATGCCGGGGCCCGCTACATCACCCTGACCCATTCGCGCACCACGACCTGGGCCGACAGCGCCACGGACGCGCCGAAATGGGGTGGGCTGTCGCCGTTCGGCGAGGCGGTGGTGCGCGAGATGAACCGTCTGGGGATGATGGTCGACCTGAGCCATGTCTCGGAAGAGACCATGCTGGACGCCATGCGGGTGTCGGACGCGCCGGTGATCTTCTCCCACTCTTCGGCCCGGGCCGTGACGGGGCATGCGCGCAATGTGCCCGACAGTGTGCTGCGCCTGATGCCGCAGGACGGCGGGGTGGTGATGGTCACCTTTGTGCCCGGCTTTGTCTCGGAGACGGTGCGCAGCTGGAACAGCGCCCGCTCGGCCGAGGATGCGCGGCTGAAGTCGCTGAACCCCGGCGACCCGGCGGCGGTGACGGCCGGTCTGGCGGCCTGGACGGTGGCGAATCCGGTCCCGGTGGCGACGGTCGCCGATGTGGTGGCCCACATCCAGCATGTGCGGGATGTGGCGGGGATCGACCATGTCGGTATCGGCGGCGATTTCGACGGCGTGGATGCCCTGCCGGTCGGGCTGGAGGGGGTGGACGACTATCCCCGCCTGCTGGCCGCCCTGATGGCCAGGGGCTGGACCGAGGCGGACATCCGTAAACTGGCGGGCGAGAATGTGCTGCGGGTCATGCGGGCGGTCGAGGCGACGGCGGCGAGCAGGCGCGGGGAGCGGCCGAACCTGGCGCAACTGCCGGCGGCGGGGGCGCCGGAGTAGACCCTCTCCCACTGGGAGAGGGCTTGAGCCTCCGGGAGCGTAGCGATCGGCAAGGCGAAAGGGTGAGGGTCGGATGACGGCATTCGGCGCAAGCCGTGTCGCTGTCAGGAGCGGCGGCTTACGCCGACGGGATCAGCCGACCCACATCCGGCCCTACGGGCCACCCGTCGTCGGCTCGCATGCGAGCCTCCTCCACCCAACAGGAGAAGGATCAGGTTTGCCGCCGCATCCCCTCCCACAACGCGATCCCCGCGCTGACTGACAGGTTCAGCGACCGCGCTCCCGGCTGGATGGGAATCACGACCCGGGCATCGGCGGCAGCATGGACGTAATCGGGAGCCCCCGAGGGTTCGCTGCCGAACAACAGGACGTCATCGGGCCGGAAGACGAATTCGTTCAGGGGCGTCGCGCCCCTGGTCGTGAACAGGATCAGCCGTCCCGGACCCCCATCCTGCTGCAGTCTGGCGCGCTGGAAGGCGTCCCAGTCGGCATGCCGCGTCATATGGCCCAGCGGGCCGTAGTCCAGGGCCGCGCGCTTCATCGCCCGGTCGTCGAAACGGAAGCCGGTGGGCTCGATGATGTGCAATTCCACCCCGAAACAGGCGCTCAATCGGATGCAGGCGCCGACGTTCTGGGGAATGGCCGGTTGAAAAAGGGCGAGACGCATTCTAAGGCCCTCATACGCGCGGCCCGAGGGCTTGTCGCGGCTCGAAATGCGACCGTTTCTCAGGAAGCGGCGTGACTTGCGGCGATGGGCCGCAAATCCGGGCCGGGCAAGTCTGGCGGGAAGCCGCTAAGGAACGACAGCGTTGAAACGGCGGGCCCAACGGGCCGTGTCGTCGGCGTCTCAGGAGAACGAATCGGTGGCTGAAGACCAGGGCGATCCGCACAACCCGGATCCCAACCGCAGAGATTTTATCCATATCGCGGCCGGCGCTGCCGCCGTGGGCGCCGGAGCCATGCTGGCCTGGCCCTTGATCAACTCGATGAACCCGGCCGCTGACACCCTGGCGCTGGCGTCGATCGAATTCGACATGACGAAGGTCCAGGAGGGCCAGCAGATCGTCATCAAATGGCAGGGCAAGCCGGTGTTCGTGCGCTATCGCACCCCGCGCGAGCTGCAGGAGGCCGTGGCCACCCCGCTGTCGGCGCTCAAGGATCCGCAGGCCGACGCCGACCGCGTCAAGGAAGGCCATTCGAAATATCTGGTGGTGCTGGGCAACTGCACCCACCTGGGCTGTATCCCGACCTTCGGGACCGGCGACTACGGCGGCTGGTTCTGCCCCTGCCACGGCTCGCACTACGACACCTCGGGTCGCATCCGTAAGGGTCCGGCACCCCTGAACCTTGTCGTGCCGGAGTATGCCTACCTCTCCGACACCCGCATCAAGATCGGCTGAGGGCGAGACCGATGAGCGATCACGAATCCACCTATGTCCCCAAGACCGGGATCGAGAAATGGCTCGACACCCGTCTGCCGATCGTCCGCTTCGGCGCTGACTATCTGGCGCTGCCGACGCCGCGGAACCTGAACTACTGGTACACCTTCGGTGCCATTCTGATGGTCTGTCTGGTGATCCAGATCGCGACCGGCGTGATCCTGGCCATGCACTATGTGCCGAACACCGAAATGGCTTTCGCCTCGGTCGAGCGGATCATGCGCGACGTCAACGGCGGCGACATCATCCGCTACACCCACGCCAACGGGGCCTCGATGTTCTTCATCGCGGTCTACATCCACATGCTGCGCGGCCTGTACTACGGCTCCTACAAGGCACCGCGCGAGATGATCTGGATCGTCGGCTGCCTGATCTTCTTCCTGCTGATCGCCACCGCCTTCCTCGGCTACGTCCTGCCCTGGGGCCAGATGTCCTACTGGGGGGCGGAAGTGATCACCAATCTGGTCGGGGCCATTCCGGTCATCGGCGAGCCCATTCTGATCTGGCTGCGTGGCGGCCCGGCGATCGACAACGCCACCCTGAACCGCTTCTTCTCACTGCACTATCTGCTGCCGTTCGTGATCGCCGGCTGTGTGGTGCTGCACCTCTGGGCCCTGCACACCGCAGGTCAGAACAACCCGGTCGGCATCCTGATCCCGAAGGAACGCCAGAAGAAGGACACCCTGCCGTTCCACCCCTACTACACGGTCAAGGACGGCTTCGTGCTGATCGTGTTCTTCATGCTGTTCTCGGTGTTCGTCTTCTTCATGCCGAACGCCCTGGGGCATGCCGACAACTCCATCCCGGCCAACCCGCTGGTGACCCCGGCGCACATCGTGCCCGAGTGGTACATGCTGCCGTTCTACGCGATCCTGCGCGCCATCCCGGACAAGTTCGGCGGGGTGCTGGCCATGTTCGGTGCCATCGGCGTGCTGTTCATCCTGCCCTGGCTGGATACGTCCAGGGTGCGCTCGATGCGCTATCGCCCGACGATGCGGACCTTCTTCATCATCTTCGTGATCGTGGGAATGATCCTCGGCTGGTGCGGCGCGCAGCTGCCCGACGCGCCGGTGATCGGGACCTTCAAGACCTTCATCCTGATCGACGGGGACCTGAACAGCTATCTGTGGCTGACCCGGTTCGCGACGGCCTACTATTTCGCCTTCTTCCTGATCATCATGCCCCTGGTGGGCCTGCGCGAGACGCCGCTACCGATCCCGGCGACGATCTCGGAGCCGGTCCTCGGCGGCGACGCAGAGAAGGGCTGAGCGGGACCATGATCCTCCAGACGAATATCCGCGCCATGAAGAAGACCCTGGTCCTGATCGCCGCCGCCGTCGGCCTGACCCTGGCAGCCCAGCCCGCGCTCGCGGCCGGGGGTGAATCCAAGCCCCTGCGCAGCGGTGGTTTCAGCTTCGAAGGGCCGTTCGGCAGCTTCGATCGGAACCAGCTGCAGCGTGGCTACAAGGTCTATCGCGAGGTCTGCGCCTCCTGCCACGGCATGGAGCTGATGCATTTCCGCACCCTGGCCGAGCCGGGCGGGCCTTTCTATGACTCCCACCAGGCCAGCCCGGCCGAGAACCGCTGGGTCAAGGCGCTCGCCAAACAGGTCCAGATCGCGGACATCGACACCGAGACCGGCGAGCCTGTGATGCGCGACGGCACCGCCGCCGACCGCTTCCCCAGCCCCTATCCCAATGCCACTGCCGCCGCGGCGGCCAACGGCGGGGCGGCTCCGCCCGACCTGTCGGTGATGGCCAAGGCCCGCAAGGGCGGTGCCGACTACATCTACTCCCTGCTGACCGGCTATGCGGCCTTGCCGCAGGGCCTGAGGATGATGCCGGGCCAGCACTACAATATGTATATGGCCGGCGATCTGACGCCGTTCATGCCCGATGGTGCCCATGTGCCGCCGGGCGGCTTCATCGCCATGCCGAACCCGCTGAACGAGGGTCAGGTGACCTATGACGACGGCACCGTCGCCTCGGTCGACCAGATGGCCAAGGACGTCTCCGCCTATATCGCCTGGGCTTCGGACCCGCGGCAGATCCAGCGCAAACAGGCCGGCGTCGGCGTGCTGATCTTCCTCTTCATCTTCGCCGGCATCACCTACATGAGCTACCGCCGGATCTGGAGGGGTGTGGCCCACTAGGGGCTCCCCACAGGGACATCGAACTGACCCGTCGGCGCACCGCGTCGGCGGGTTTTTCGTGTGCGGCTGCCGCATCGACACCTGACGGACGGTGCCCTAACGTCCGGACTTCTGATTTCGGCTGAGGGTTTTCCGTTCATGCGTCTGTTCCCGACCGCCGCCGTGCTTGCCGCCGGCGCCCTGATTTCCGGCTGCGCCGCGATGGGCGCGGGAGGTGATGCCGCCCCGGCCGCGCCCGCTGCGACCTTTGACGCCGGGCGCCTGTCCGAACATGCCCGGGTGCTGTCGGATGACAGCTTCCAGGGCCGGGGCATCGCCACCCCGGCGGAGGACATGACCGTCCGCTATCTGAGCGAGCAATATGCCGCTGCCGGCTTCCAGCCGGGCGGGGCCAACGGGTCCTGGACCCAGGACGTGGTGCTCAATCGATTCAGCGTCTCCAATTTCCGGGGCCTGCAGCTGCGCGCCGGCGGCGAGACGATCCCGCTGAACCAGGGCCAGCAGATCACCATCTCGACCCGCCTGCCGGGCCGCCATGTGATGCTGAGCGACACCCCGCTGGTCTTCGTCGGCTACGGCATCGATGCGCCGGAGCGGAACTGGGACGACTTCAAGGACGTCGATGTGCGCGGCAAGATCATTGTCGTGCTGGTCAATGACCCCGATTTCGAACAGCCCGAGCTGAACACCTTCAACGGCCGGGCCATGACCTATTACGGCCGCTGGACCTACAAATATGAGGAGGCGGCCCGGCAGGGGGCGGCGGGCGTGATCGTCGTGCACGAGACCGCACCGGCCTCCTATGGCTGGGCCACGGTGCAGAACAGCTGGTCGCAGCCGCAGTTCGACATCGTCCGCGCCAATGCGGCTGCCGAGCGCGTGGCCATGGAGGCCTGGATGCAGCGCGACGTCGCGGTGGATCTGTTCCGGCGCTCGGGTCTTGATTTCGAGGCCCTGAAGATCGCGGCGCGCAGCCGGGATTTCCGGCCCGTCGCCCTGACCGGTGCCGGCTTCAGCGGCATGTTCGACGTCGCCACCAGCCAGGTCACGACCCGCAACGTCCTGGCCCGCCTGCCGGGGACGACCCATCCGGACGAGACCATCCTCTATACCGCCCACTGGGACCACATCGGCATCGGCGCGCCGGATGCCAATGGCGACGCCATCTTCAACGGGGCGGTCGACAATGCGACCGGCACCGCCGGCCTGCTGGAACTGGCCCGCGCCTGGGCCGCCGGTCCGCGGCCGCAGCGGTCGATCGTGATGATCAGCTTCACGGCGGAAGAGAGCGGCCTGCTGGGCTCGGAATTCTATGCCGCCAATCCGGTCTATCCGCTGGCCACCACGGTGGCGGGCTTCAACATCGACGCCATGAACGTCTATGGTCGGGTGGCCGACGTCGACATCATCGGCTCGGGCCAGTCGAACCTCGACGCCCTGGTCACCGCCGAGGCGATGGGTCAGGGCCGCACCGCCCGGCCGGACGCCAATCCCGCCTCGGGCAGCTATTTCCGCTCGGACCATTTCCCGCTCGCCAAGCGCGGCGTGCCGATGGCCTATGTCGACGGCGGCGGTGCCTTCCGCGACGAGCCGATCGCCGCGCGCAATGCGGCGCGCGATGAATACACGGCCCGCCGCTATCACCAGGCCGATGACGAGTGGTCGTCCGACTGGGACCTGCGCGGTCAGGTCGAGGATCTGGAGCTGATCTTCAACATCGGCCGCGACCTGGCCAACAGCCGTGACTGGCCGGAATGGATGCCGGGTTCGGAGTTCGGTCCGGCCCGCGCGCCGAGCGCCAGCCAGCGGCGGTAGGGCGCGGCAGGCTTCTCCCTCCCCTTCATGGGGAGGGGGGTCGCGCAGCGACCGGGTGGGGAAGGCCAGTCCCGCACCAACGGCACCCGGCTTTGAAATTCCCCACCCTGTCGCCGCTGTGCGTCGACGTCCCTCCCCACTTCGGGAGAGGGAATGGCTCACATGACAAAAACGGACTGGGCGTGGTCCGGGCGGCCCCTTAAGGTGCGGGCGATCAATCCGGGGCTGGAGTCTCCCACATGTTTCGCAAGATGATGGGCGGCGTTGCCGTCGCTGCCGTGCTGCTGGCCGCGGGCATGGCTTCGGCCCAGGACTTTTCCGCCGCGCAGCTGAGTGAGGGCATCCGCACCATCAGCGCTGATGAATACCAGGGCCGCTATCCCGGGACCGAGGGCGAGCGGATGACCCTGGCCTGGCTGCAGGCCCAGTATGAGGCCATGGGGCTGGAGCCGGGCGGGCCGGACGGCCAGTGGCTGCAGCCGGTCGAGCTGAAACGCTATACGCCGGTCGCGGGCGCCACCGCCGGCTGGACCGGCCCGGACGGCGTCGTCCACGCCCTGACGCCCGGAACCGACATCGTCCTGCGGGCCGCGACCAATGACGGCCGGGCCAGCATCCGTGACGCCGGCCTGGTCTTCGTCGGCCACGGCATCCATGCGCCGGAGCGTCAGTGGGACGACTATGGCACCGTCGATGTGCGCGGCAGGATTGTGATCGTCATGCCGGGTGAGCCGGAGGATGCGCGCTTCAACGGGGCCTATCAGACCGCCTATGCCTCGGCCGCGGCCAAGGCCGACGAGGCCTTCCGACGCGGCGCGATCGGCATCCTGACCCTGGTGCCCGGCGACGCCGCCTCGTCCATGTGGCAGGGCTCGGTGCGCGGCAATGGCCGCACCCGCACCCTGGCGCCGGGGGCCGCCGATCTGGAGTTCTCCGGCGGCATCAACCATGACATCGCCGCCGCCTGGGCCGCCGCCGCCGGGCTGGATATCGCCCGGCTGCCGAACGTCGGTGACGGCACCTTCAGGGCGGTCGAGCTGCCGGGCGTGACCCTGTCGGTCGAGGTGTCCGAGACCATCGCAACCCTGGTCACCCACAATCTGCTGGCCCGGATTCCGGGGACCGAGCGTCCGAACGAAACCATCGTCTATTCGGCCCACTGGGACCATGTCGGCGGCGCGGCCCAGCACCCGGGCGTGGTCGGTGACCAGATCTGGAACGGGGCCTGGGACAATGCCTCGGGCACCGTCGGCGTGGTCGAGATGGCGCGCCAGCTGAGCGCCGCCCCGCGGCCGAAACGCTCGATCGTCTTTGCCCATATGGCGGCGGAGGAGATGGGTCTGCTGGGGGCCTATGGCTATACGGCCAATCCGGTCTGGCCGCTGGAGACCACGGTCGCCGACATCAATATCGACATGCTGCCGCTGTCGGCCCCGACCCGCGACCTGCCGATCTTCGGCAAGGGCCAGAACGATCTGGAGGACCGGCTGCAGGTGCTGGCCGCCGCCGAGGGCCGGGTGGTCACCGATGACCGCGAGCCGGAGCAGAACTACTACTACCGCTCCGACCATTTCCCCTTCGCCCGCGCCGGGGTGCCGGCCATCATGCCCTGGCACGGGGTCGATCTGGACGAGGGCGGCACCGCCGTCGGCCTGCCCGCCTACCGGGCCAAATTCGCGGCCGACTATCACAAGGCCTCGGACGAATGGTCGGCCGAGCTGGACTTCTCTTCGGCGGTCGAGAACCTGACCCTGCTCTATCGGCTGGGTCTCGACCTCGCCAACAGCCGCGACTGGCCGGCGTGGAAGCCGACGTCGGAGTTCGCCTCGGTCCGCGCCCGGTCGGACGCGGCGCGCCAGTAGAGCGGCCGCCCGTGACGGTCCGTATCCGCCCCCTGACCGGCGACGGCTCGCCGCCGGTCGAGGGGTCCTATCCCCAGGCGGTCGAGGTGACCGCGCCGACCCGCTGGCTCTATCTGTCGGGCCAGATCCCGGTCGCGCCGGACGGGGCGCTGGCGGCGGATTTCACCGGCCAGTGCGAACAGGTCTGGTCCAACATCGAAACCCAGCTGGCCGCCGCGGGGATGACCCTGGACAATCTGGTCAAGGTCACGACCTTCCTCGCGGACCGGGCCGATGCGCTGGAGAACCGCGAGGTCCGCATCCGCCGTCTGGCGGGGCGCCAGCCGGCCCTGACGGTGATCGTCACCGGCCTGTTCGACGCGGCCTGGCGGGTCGAGATCGAGGCCGTGGCGGCGGCCTGACGGGGGCAGGGTTGGGCCGCTGTAGGGTGCGGGCCTTAGGCGGACGGTCCGGAGGTCTGCTTTGGGTCGGGAACGGACCCTGCAGGATCGGACGCTTGATCCGGGTGCATCGGGCCGGTTAAAAAAGCCGCTTCTTCGGGGGGAGATGCCAATCCATGGAAACCGTGATGACGGTCCTGGCCACGATGCCGGGGCAACTGATGGCCGTGCCGGTCGAATTCTACATCTTCGGCCTGACCCTGCTGGGGGTGGCGCTGTTCCATCACCGGACGCTGACCGTCGCCCTGTGCGGCCTCGCGACCACGGTGGTCTACAAGCTGATCTTCACGGGCTTCGCTGAAGGCACGGGCTTCGCCGGCCTGGCGGCCCATGCCGATCATGAGGCGGTGATCCTCAGCAATCTGATGCTGCTGCTGCTGGGCTTTGCCCTGCTGGCCAACCAGTTCGAGCGCAGCAACATCCCCGAGGCCATGCCGCGCGTCCTGCCGGACGGCTGGCTGGGCGGCCTGACCCTGCTGGCGCTGGTGTTCGTGCTGTCGGCCTTCCTCGACAACATCGCCGCCGCCATCATCGGCGGGGTGGTGGCGCGGCATGTTTATAGCGGCAAGGTCAGCATCGGCTTCCTCGCCTCCATCGTCGCGGCCGCCAATGCGGGCGGCGCGGGCAGTGTGATCGGCGACACCACCACGACCATGATTTGGATCAGCGGCGTCTCGCCGCTCGTTGTGCTCAAGGCCTTCATCGCCTCGGTGGTCGCCTTTGCGATCTTCGGCGTCCTCGGTGCCCTCCAGCAGCACCGGTATCACCCGATCCAGGCTCATAACGCCGCAGACTCCCCGAAGATCGACCCGACCCGGGCGGTGATCGTCGGCCTGATCCTGGCAACCCTGTTGGCGGTCAATTTCGCCGGCAATGCCTGGTATCCGGAGCAACAGGACGCCGCGCCCTGGCTGGGATTGGGCCTGTGGGCGGCGGTCCTGATCACCGCCATGGTGCGGGCCCCGCAGTGGAGCGTGCTTCCCGAGGCGGCCAAGGGGGCGCTGTTCCTCGTCTCGCTGGTGGCTACGGCCTCCCTGATGCCTGTCGAGAGTCTGCCGGTCGCCTCCTGGCAGACCGCCTTCGGCCTGGGCTTCCTGTCCTCCATCTTCGACAATATCCCGCTGACGGCCCTGGCGCTGAAACAGGGCGGCTATGACTGGGGTATCCTGGCCTTCGCCGTTGGCTTCGGCGGCTCGATGATGTGGTTCGGCTCCTCGGCCGGTGTCGCCCTGTCGGGCCTGTTCCCGCAGGCGCGTTCGGTGGCCAGCTGGCTGCGGCATGGCTGGTATGTGCCGATCGCCTATGTGGCCGGCTTTGCCGCCATGCTGGCGCTGACGGGCTGGCAGCCGACGACCACTCGCGCGGAACGTCCGCCCCAAAGCCAGGGTGAGGCCGCACCGCCCAAGGTGGTGGACGACGCCCTGCATGCAGTCGGCGAGACATGGCGCAATCTGGCCGGGCGGATCGGCCAGGACGGGCTTCGGTAGAGCCGGGCCACCGGATGGCAGACCGACGGGACCTCGGCTATGGGGCCTGACAGTTTATCTTCGCCAGGTCGAAAGCCCCCAAGAGTGGGTCTGCTGCTCAGATGGCGCAGGATGTTGAAGGGGCTGTAGATCGCTACCCGGGTGGTGAGGAGACTACGGGCTGAGGCTTGAGATCTGAGCCGCTGCGGCTGTCGCTTCTGTCGTCTGATCGGTCGCCGGGGCCTTGAATCCGGCCGTGCTCCGGCAGGTCCGGTCGTCGGGAGCGGATTTGTCCGTCCGGCCTGAACAATCGCTTGCGCACGACTGAACCCCGGATAGGCTTCCCGGGTATTTCCGGTCCGCGAGGACGGCGATCGTCGGGCCTTCCGTATCGCCGTGCTGTTGACGATGGGGTCCGGGTTGGAGGCCTGTTGAAGGCGTGGCCGCCCGGGAAACACTATTGGGAGTGGACGCGATGAAATCATGGATGGTCGGCGCGTTGGCGCTTCTGGGGCTTGCGGTCAGCACGCCTGGCCGGGCCCAAAGCCAGCCCGAGGTCAGTTGGACGGTCGGTGTGGCCAGCGACCATGTCTTTCGCGGCAACAGCCAGACGGATGAAGGCGGTCAGGTCTTCGGGAGTGTCGATGTCACGGCCGGTGACTTCTACGCCGGGGTCTGGGCCTCGAACGTGGATTTCCCGGACGGCACCGACGGGGAGATCGACCTCTACGGGGGCTATCGGAGCGAGGTTCAGGGCTTCGAGGTCGACCTGGGGGTGGTCGCCTATGTCTATCCTTCCCGGCCGGACCATGCCGACCATGACTATGTCGAGCTGAAGGCCGCTGCGTCGCGCGCCTTCGGGCCGGTCACACTGGGGGCGGCCGTCTTCTGGGCCCCCGACTATTTCGGCGAGGACGATACGGCGACCTATGTCGAGGCCAGGGCCGCCGTGATCGTCGGTACGGACTGGACCGTGTCCGGGGCGGTCGGCCATCAGGCCCTGGACGTCTTCGGTGACTACACCACCTGGAACCTGGGCGTTGACCATGCGCTGACTGACACGGTCTGGATCGACGTCCGCTATCACGACACGGATCTCGAGGACGACACCCTGGCGGACAGCCGGATCGTCGGGTCCCTGACGCTCCTGTTCTGATGCGGTCGGGGTCACATGACCGCGATTTAAGCTGACAGCGGTTCCTTCCGGGCGTCATCTCCGCGCGTCAGGGAGGACACCGTCATGAGCATCGACCCTGCGGCCGAGACCGCGCGCTGGCTGGCGACCCTTTCGCCCGAGGATCTGGAGCGGGCCGTGGCCTATACGCGCGGCGGCCACTGGCTGCTGCTGTGGGGGGCGATCGTCGCGATCGTCGTGAGCTGGCTCATCATCCGCTCCGGCCTTCTGAGCGGTATCCGCAACCGGCTGGAGCGGCGGCGCAGGCGGCCGAAGCTGGTCTCGCTGGTCGTTGGCGTGGTCTATCTGCTGCTCAGTTTCGTGCTGACCCTGCCGTGGGCGATCTACGAAAGCTGGTGGCGCGAGACACAGTACGGCCTGACCAGTCAGCCGCTGGCCGGATGGCTGACCGAGGCCCTGATGGGTACGGCGATCTCGACGGTGTTCGCCGGCCTGCTGATCGTCGGCCTGTATTTCATCATCCGGCACGCACGGCGACTGTGGTGGGCCTGGGGGGCGGGACTGACGGCCCTGGCCGTGGTCTTCATGCTGATCGTCTCGCCGATCCTGATCGAGCCCCTGTTCAACGACTACACCCCGGCTCCGGACGGGCCGATGCGGGATTCGGTGGTGGCGCTGGCGCAGCGGACCGGCACGCCGGACGACAAGATCTTCATCTATGACGGCTCGAAACAGTCGGACCGCTACACCGCCAATGTCTCGGGCCTGTTCGGCTCGGCACGGGTGGCGATGAGCGATGTGATGTTCGCCAAGGGGGCCGATCTGACCGAGGTGCGCGGCGTCGTGGGCCATGAGATGGGCCACTATGTCCATATGCATTCGCTATGGATGACCGGGATCATGATCCTGCTGGCGGCCATCGTCTTCTGGCTGATCGACCGGTTGTTCCCGGTGGCGAAGCGGCTGCTGGGGGCGAACCGGGTGGGGGATATCTCCGATCCGGCGGGCCTGCCGGTGCTGGCGGCGATTGCGGCGGTGATCGGCCTGCTGCTGACGCCGGTGACCAACACCATGATCCGGGTGATCGAGCAGGACGCCGACCAGTTCTCCCTGGTCCATGCCAATGAGCCGGACGGGCTGTCGAAGGCCCTGATCAAGACGGCGGAATACCGGGCGCCGTCGCCCTCGGCGATCGAGGAGTTCCTGTTCTACGACCACCCCTCGGTCGAGAACCGCATCCGCATGGCCATGGAGTGGAAGGCGACGCATCCGGCCGATGCGCCGGCGCCGGAATGACCCTCAAACCCACCGCTTGTAGATCAGCCGACGGAGAAGAACCGCCGCTACGGCCAGCCATGAAACGGCGCCCCAAGTGATCAGGCCGGGGAGGTCCGATGACAGGATCGGCATACCCCCTCCCTTCCTCGGCCACCAAGGCATGGAGAACAGGCCGGCGGCGATGCCGAGAGTGGCCATCAATCGCAGGGCGTCTTCACCCTTGGACAAGCCATACATCTGCCCCGGTTCAGACCTGAGCGCCGCCTTTCGCGCTTCGTCGAACGACAGATAGCGAATCGCCGCAACCAGCATGACGAGCGACGTCAGTCCGCACGCGACGAGAACACCGATCGTGAAGATCGCGGCCACCGGCCGCCTCTAGGACGACACACTGAGGCCGGGACGCTCGTTGTCCCAGATCATGTGCAGGATGGACCAGAGGCCGTCCGGGCCCCGGCACAGCTGGATCGAATTGATCCCGCGCCGCTCGGGCTGGACGTCCTCGGGCCGGGTGCGGGCCTCATAGACGGACCAGACGTGGGCCATGTTGCCGAATTCGGTGATCCGGCGGCTGATCTCGACCTCGAAGAAGCCGTTCTCTGCGAAGAAGGGTGTGACATTGGCCACATAGGCCTCGCGGCCCATGACCAGCAGGGTGGGGCGGCCGTCGGCGTCGAGGCCGGTGCGGGCCTGACGGCTGTCGGGGTGGAAGATCTCGCGCTGGGTGGCCCAGTCGCGCGGTCCGGCGGGGCCGGAGATGCAGGCGTACATGGCGTCGACGACGGTGCCGATATCGCTGCGGTCGACCATCAGCCGCGCTTCCGCACGAAGACCGTGCCGGCGGAATAGCCGGCCCCGAAGCTGCAGATCAGGCCGGTGTCGCCGGGGCCCATGTCCTGCTGGCGCAGGTGGAAGGCGATGATCGAGCCGGCCGAGGAGGTGTTGGCGTATTCGTCGAGGACGATGACGTTCTCGTCCGGCGTCGGCTCGCGGCCCAGCACCTTGCGGCCGATGAACTGGTTCATGTTGATATTGGCCTGGTGCAGCCACATCCGCTTCAGGGTCGCGGGATCGATGCCGAGGTCGGTCGCGTGGTCGATGATCATCTCGGAAACCATCGGCACCACATCCTTGAACACCTTGCGGCCCTGCTGGATGAACAGCTTGTCCGGCTTGCCGATCCCTTCCGGCGCGGCGTTGTTCAGGAAGCCGAAATTGTTGCGGATGTTGTTCGAATAGACGGTCTTCAGCCGCGTGCCGATCACGTCCCAGCCGCCGGGACCGGCCTGGTCCGAGGCCTCGACAATGACCGCAGTGGCGACATCGCCGAAGATGAAATGGCTGTCGCGGTCCTTGAAGTTCAGATGGGCCGAACAGACCTCCGGGTTGACCATCAGCACGGCCTTGACCGAGCCCGAGGCGATGAAGTCGGCGGCGGTCTTGATACCGAAGGTGGCCGAGGAGCAGGCCACATTCATGTCGAAGGCGAAGCCGCCGATGCCCAGCGCCTGCTGCACCTCGATCGACAGGGCCGGATAGGCGCGCGGCATGTTGGAGGCGGCGCACAGGACGGCGCCGATCTCGCTGACCGGCTTGCCCCAGGCGGCGATGGCCTGACGCGCGGCGGCGACGGCCATCTCGGCCATGATCGACAGGTCCTCGTCGGCGCGCTCGGGGATGTTCGGGGCCATGCGGGCGGGGTCGAGGACGCCGGCCTTGTCGAGCACGAAGCGGCTCTTGATGCCCGAGGCCTTTTCAATGAACTCGACCGAGGAGGGGGTCAGGGCGGCGACATCCCCTTCGGCGATCTCGGCGGCGTGGTCGGCGTTGAAGCGCTCGGCATAGGCATTGTAGGCGGCGACCAGCTCGGCGTTGGAGATCGACTGTTCGGGTGTGAACAGGCCGGTGGCGGCGATGACGGCATGAGACATAAGAGGCGGGGCCCTATCGCTCGCGGCGCGGCCGCTCGCTGCTTGAGGGCGGGTCGCCGGGTTCTGTTTTTCTGGAGTGACTAGATAGGCCTGAGTCCGGACGGCGTCGAGGCCGCTGCGTGACGGGCCAGCAGGCGGTGGGCGGCGTCGAGGTGGAGGCGTTCGACCATGCGGTAGCCGACGCGGATCGCGCCCTTGCCCTCAGCGTCGGCCGAGGCGAAGGCGGCGACGACCTCACGGGCCCGGGCGACCTCTTCCGCCGAAGGGGAGAAGGCGGTGTTGGCGGCCTCGATCTGGGCCGGGTGGATCAGGCTCTTGCCGTCGAAACCGAAGGCGCGGCCCTGCAGGCATTCGGTCCGCAGCCGGTCGGCATCGTCGGTGGCATTGAC
Organism: Caulobacteraceae bacterium; assembly: GCA_040380105.1. Classification (GTDB taxonomy): domain Bacteria; phylum Pseudomonadota; class Alphaproteobacteria; order Caulobacterales; family Caulobacteraceae; genus Brevundimonas. The sequence continues at coordinate 15,634 of JBEIJS010000041.1, forward strand.
CACGCCGTCGATGGCCAGCAGGCCGTGGCCACGCGCGGCGGCGACAACGGCGGCCAGCCAGGGCTTGAGCGGCTCGCGGTCCGGACCGAGGACCAGGTTCATCTGTTCGCGGAAATCATTGATGCCCAGCATCAGGGCCGCCAGCGGTGCCCCCGCGCCGGCGATGGCGTCGAGCCGCAGCACCGACAGGGGGGTCTCGACCATGATCCACAGATCGACGTCGGCGGGGAGGCGGGCGGCGACGGCCCGGACGGCCTCGGGGCTCTCGATCTTGGGGGCGACCACGAAATCGGGGCTGAGACCGGCGAGGGCGGCCAGATCATCGGTGCCCCAGGGGGTGTCGAGCCCGTTGATCCGGACGCCGAGGCGGTTGTTGAACCCGCCCGCTTTCAGGGCCGCGACGGCGGCCTGCCGCGCCTCGGCCTTGGCGTCGGGGGCGACGGCGTCCTCGAGGTCGAGGATGACGGCGTCGGGATTCAGGCCGCGGGCCTTTTCGATCGCCCGCGGATTGCTGGCGGGCCGATAGAGGACGGAGCGGGTGAGTTCGCTATTCATCGCCGCTCATCCCGGCGAAAGCCCGGACCCAGGGCTGTGGGTGATGTGACTTCGGACGTTTGACTGTTGCCCAGGTCCTGACACGCCGGCGTCAGGCTGGACAGGACTGGGTCCCGGCTTTCGCCGGGATGAGCGGAGAGAAAAACGTTCATCAGACCTTGCCCGTGACCGGGATCAGCGCCCCGGTGATGGCGCGGCTTTCGGGCGAGGCGAGGAACAGCATGACGCGGGCGAGGTCGGCGGGGGCGACCCATTTTGCCGGATCGGCGTCGGGCATGTCCTGGCGGTTCCGGGCGGTGTCGAGGATCGAGGGCAGGACGGCGTTGACGGTCACCGAGGTGTCCTTCATCTCCTCGGCCAGGCTTTCGGTCAGGCGATGGACGCCCGCCTTGGAGGCGGCATAGGCCCCCATGCCGGCGGCGCTCTTCAGGGCTGCATTGGCCCCGACATTGACGATCCGGCCCTCGGCCGAGGCCTTCAGATGGGGCAGGGCGGCCCGGCTGGCGTTCAGGGCGGTGGTGACGTTGAGGGCGAACATCTTCGCCCAGGCCGGGTCGGCGTCATCGGTCGTCTGCCAGACGAAGCCGCCGGCGATATTGAGCAGGGCATCGAGCCGGCCGAAATGCGCCGCCACCGTGTCGATCGCTGTCTGCGCCGAGGCCGCATCGGTCAGGTCCACGCCGCCGAGTTCGAGCACGCCTTCGGGCGCGGACTGCCCCGGGGCATGGTCGATGATCGCGACCTTCAGACCGTCGGCCAGGGCAGCCTCGACCACGGCCCGGCCCAGGACACCGTGGCCGCCTGTGATTGCGATCACCCGATCCGTCATGTCACGCCACCCAAAAAGCCCGGTCCAGAGTGTCCGGAGCGTCCAATGTCCACGGCCATCGGTGCCAGAAACACCCCTCGAAGCATATACTGCGTCCGGAAGATCAGCCGAACACCCGGGCCATAAGCCGTTCGAGGGCCTCGGCGTCGACGGCGTCAAAGGCCGAGGTTACCGTCGCGTCCACGTCAAACACGGCGATCAGGGTGCCCGAGGCGTCGAATACCGGGACCACGATCTCGCTGGCCGAGCGGCTGTCGCAGGCGATGTGTCCGGGGAAGGCGTGAACGTCGTCCACGATCTGCGTGACCCGATCCGCCGCCGCCGCGCCGCAGACGCCCCGACCGAAGGCGATTCGCAGACAGCCGAGGGTGCCCTGATAGGGGCCGACGACCAGTTCATCGGCCTTGTCCGGGTCCACCCGGTAAAAGCCGGTCCAGAAAAAGGCGGGAAAGGCATCGGCAAGCATGGAGGCAACCGTGGCCATGCGGGCCGTCCGGTCGGGCTCGCCCTCCAGAACGGCCAGA
>JBEIJS010000042.1:0-17415 GCA_040380105.1 Caulobacteraceae bacterium
CAGCCGAGCGACTGGGGTTTTTCGGCGACGCCGGCGGCCTTGTCGGGGTTGGCGGCGATGATCTCGTCGATGGCCTTCTAGATCGCGCCGGTGTCGGTGACCTGTTTGAGGCCGTGCTTCTCGACCACCTCGGACGGACTGCCCTCGCCGTTCCAGACGTGGTCGAAGACTTCCTTGGCGATCTTGGACGAGATCACATTGGTCTCGATCAGCTCGACCAGCTGGGCGACGTGGGCGGCCGGGACCGGGCTCTGGTCGAAATCGAGGTGGTCCGCCGCGAGGCGGGCCGACAGCTCGTTGGTGACCCAGTTGGATACCAGCTTGGCGTCACGGCCTTTGGCGGCCGCTTCGAAATAGTCGGCCTTGGCCTGTTCCGAGATCAGGACCACGGCGTCGTATTGCGACAGGCCGTAGTCGGCCATCAGACGGCGGCGCTTGGCGTCCGGCAGTTCGGGCAGGCCGGCCTTGATGCTGTCGATCCAGGCCTGTTCCAGCTCGAGCGGCAACAGGTCGGGGTCGGGGAAATAGCGATAGTCCATCGCCTCTTCCTTGGACCGCATCGAACGGGTCTCGCCGGCCGTCGGGTCGTAGAGCCGGGTCTCCTGGGTCACCTTGCCGCCGTCCTCGAGGATCTCGATCTGGCGCCGGGCCTCGTAGTTGATGGCCTGGGAGATGAAGCGGAACGAGTTGACGTTCTTGATCTCGCAGCGCGTGCCCAGATGGCTGAAGTCGCCGGTCGCCTTGAACTTCGCATACTGGCCCTCGCGACAGACCGAGACGTTCACATCGGCGCGCAGATTGCCCTTCTCCATGTCGCCGTCGCAGGTGCCGAGATAGATCAGGATGGTCCGGATCTTCTTCACATAGGCGACCGCCTCTTCCGGCGAACGGATGTCCGGACGCGACACGATCTCCATCAGGGCCGTGCCCGCGCGGTTCAGATCGACATAGCTCTCGGTCGGCGACAGGTCGTGGATCAGCTTGCCCGCGTCCTGCTCCAGGTGCAGGCGTTCGATGCCGACGTTGAAGAAGGAGCCATCCTCGGCCTCGACCTCGACGACGCCCTCGCCGACGATGGGGAAATAGAGCTGGCTGATCTGATAGCCGGTGGGCAGGTCAGGGTAGAAATAGTTCTTCCGGTCGAACTGGCTGCGCTTGTTGATCTGCGCATTGAGGCCAAGGCCGGTACGGACGGCCTGTTCGACACAGTGGCCGTTCAGGGTCGGCAGCATGCCGGGAAAACCGGCGTCGACGAGGCTGACCTGCTCGTTGGGTCCCGCACCAAAGCCCACGGCGGCACCCGAGAAGAGTTTGGCCTTCGAGGCCACCTGGGCGTGGATTTCCAGGCCCATGACGATTTCCCAGGCGCCCGTGCGGCCCTGGATGAGTTTGGAAGGAGAGGTCGCTGTGTCAGTCATGGCCCTGTCCTAGCGTCCAGTCGGCCTTGAGGAAAGTTCCGGTCTTGAGAGCGTCACGAAAAGCCGGTTATCTGGACCCTCAACCCGGGAGAAAACCATGTCCAAACTCGCTGCCGCCCTCGCCTCGCTCGCCCTCGCCGCCGTCGCGGGCACCGCCCTCGCCCAGACCCAGACGCCCCCTCCGGCCGCGTCGGCCCCGGCCGCTGCCCGGCCGACCATCGCCAGCCCGATCAAGGATCTGATCGCCAACGCACAGACTCGCGCCGTGCTGGAAAAGCATCTGCCGGGCGTTTCGCAACACCCCGCCCTGCCGCAGTTCCAGGACATGACCCTGGCCCAGGTGGCCCCGGTGTCGGGCGGTGTCGTTACGCCGCAGGTCATCGCCGCGATCGATGCAGACCTGAAAGCCCTGCCGGCTACCTAAGGCTTCCGGATCCCTCTCCCGGACGGGAGAGGGATTACTCCCTGACCTTGACGTGTTCGCCCGGAACCCAGATCCGGTCGATTGTTCCAGCGCGATCGCGAGCTGGAAGTGTCCCACCGCTTCCAGAGCAATGACGGCTACCCACCGGCCAGTCAGGTCGGGACGGGTTCCGGAACCCGGCAGGAACGCGGCCCGCCGCATGGCGCATTTGGTCGCATTGCCGCAGCGGGAAGTCACAGTCGAGACTTGTCCCTTATTCCACATCCATATCCGGTCCGGAGACAGTCGCCAGATGACCCGAAGCCCTCGCTCCCTTGCCGTTTCCATGGCCGTCCTGACCGGTGCCCTGATCCTGGCAATCACTCTGCCCGGCACCGCAGCAGCCCAGGCCGCGGCGTCGGCGGCGCGGTCCGTGAGCTTTGCCGCCACCCCGGGCGAGGCTCGTGGCACCCTCGTCCTGCCCCTGGGATCAGCCGCCGATCTGGAAAGCACCGGCAGCGGGCTGGACGAGGCAACCCGGCTCGGTGTTGAGCGCGCCATCGCCTCAGCGAACTTCAGCTATCGCGCGCGCCAGACCCTGACCTTGCGCGGAATCGGCAGCTGGGACCGGATCCTCCTGGTCGGTGTCGGTACTGCATCGGACACGCGTGATACACAATGGGCCGGCGCTGTGGCCGGGCGGACCCTGCTGAGCGAGGAGGGCCCCGTCACCGTGATGACCGGTGCCCTCCCGGCCCCAAGGGTGGCGGCCTTTGCGACCGGAATGGGCATCGGCCACTACCGCTCCGATCTCTACACCAGCACGCGAACCGGTGCGGCTCCGGTCGGCCCCCTGACCTTGGTGACCGACCATGGTGCAGCCGCGCGCACAGAGTTCGAAGGGCGGGGCGCAGCCCTTGTCGAGGCCATGGCCTGGGCCCGCGACATCACCAATGAGCCCGCCAATGTTGTTTATCCCGAGACCTTTGTCGAACGCACCCGGGCGGCCTTCGCCGGCCTTCGCGGGGTGACGATCGAGGTTCTGGATGTCCCCGCCATGGAGCGGCTGGGGATGGGCGCGCTGCTGGGCGTCGGGCGGGGATCCGAACGTCCGCCGCGACTGCTGGTGGTGCGCTATCGAGGGGCCGGAGCGCCCGAGGGCGGACCGATCGCCCTGGTGGGCAAGGGGATTACGTTCGACAGCGGCGGCATCTCGATCAAGCCCTCTGCCGGCATGGGCAATATGAAGATGGACATGTCCGGGGCCGCAGCCGTGGTTGGCTCTACCCTGGCGCTGGCCCGCTCGGGAGCGCCGGTCAATGTGGTGGCCGTAGCGGCCCTGGCCGAGAACATGCCAGACGGGACCGCCATTCGTCCCGGCGATGTTCTGACAGCCATGAACGGCAAAACCATTGAGATCATCTCGACCGACGCCGAGGGACGGCTGGTTCTCGCCGATGCCATGGTCTGGATCGAGCGCAACCTGAACCCGTCGGTCATCGTCGACGTCGCCACCCTGACCGGGGCCGTCGGCGGCGCCCTCGGCGACGACTATGCCGGTCTGTTCAGCCGTCATGACGCGCTTGCTGCCCAGATCGAAGCCGCCGCTGACGCCACCGGTGAAGATGTCTGGCGCCTGCCCCTGCATCCCAGCTATGCCCAGGATACGTCCTCGACCATCGCCGACATCAAGAACTCGGGCGAAGGCGGAGCCGGGGCCGGGACCGGAGCCTGGTTCATCGGCGAGTTCATCAGCCGCGACATTCCCTGGGCCCATCTCGACATTGCAAACATGGCCTACGGCGGTCCCAGCGACTGGAAACCCGCCGGCGCGGCCGGCTACGGCGTGCGGCTGCTGGACCAGTTTGTCCGGGATTTCACCCCGGTTCCCCGGGGCGCCACCAACGCGGGGCAATGAACCATGTGACACCCGCGAGAGACGGGGTCGCTACCACCACTTCTCCGGCCGGGCCACAAACCCGGCCGCGTCTTCCAGAGCGCTGGCCACCTGGAAGACCGTCGCCTCGTCCAGCGCCTTGCCGATGACCTGAAGACCCAGCGGCAGGCCGCCCTTGTCGAGGCCGGCGGGCACCGAAATGCCCGGCAGGCCGGCGAGGTTGGCCGTCACGGTGAAGATGTCGTTCAGATACATCTGCAGCGGATCGATCTGCCTGTCGCCGATCGCAAATGCCGCTGACGGCGTAGAGGGCGTCAGGATGGCGTCGACCTTGTCCCAGACGGCGTCGAAATCCATGGCGATGCGGCGGCGGACCTTGAGCGCGCGGACGTAATAGGCGTCATAGAAGCCGGCCGAGAGCACATAGGCCCCGATGGTCAGGCGGCGCTGGACCTCCTTGCCGAAGCCCTCGGCACGGCTGGTCTCATAGAGATCGGCCAGGCTGGTCGTGCCCTCGGCGCGGTGGCCGAAGCGCATGCCGTCGTAGCGGGCCAGGTTGGACGAGGCCTCGGCCGGGGCGATGATGTAATAGGCCGGCAAGGCGTATTTGGTATGCGGCAGGCTGATCTCGACGATCTCGGCCCCGCCGGCCTTGAGCCAGGCGACGCCCTGGTCCCACAGGGCCTGGATCTCGGCGGGCATGCCGTCGACGACGTATTCCCTGGGCACGCCGATGCGCAGACCCTTGACGCCCTTGTTCAGGGACCGGGTCCAGTCGGGCGTTTCGACGTCGAGGCTGGTGGCGTCCTTCGGGTCGTATGAGCACATCGAGCGCAGCAGGATGGCGGCGTCCTCGACCGTCTTCGTGATCGGGCCGGCCTGGTCCAGTGAACTGGCGAAGGCGACCATGCCGAAGCGGCTGGCGCGGCCATAGGTGGGCTTGATCCCGACCGTGCCGGTGAAGGCGGCGGGCTGGCGGATCGAGCCGCCGGTATCGGAGGCGGTGGCGGCGAGGCAGAGGTCGCCGGCAACGGCCGAGGCCGAGCCGCCCGAGCTGCCACCCGGGGTCAGATCGGCGTTGGACGTCGTTGACTTCCATGGATTCACGACCGGACCGAAAGCCGAGGTCTCGTTCGACGAGCCCATGGCGAACTCGTCCATGTTAAGCTTGCCCAGCATGACCGCGCCGTCGCGCCACAGGTTGGCGGTGACGGTCGACTCATAGGGCGGGACGAAGCCGCGCAGCATGTTGGAGCCGGCGGTGGTCTGGACGCCGTCGGTGCAGAACAGGTCCTTGATGCCCAGCGGGGCACCTTCGAGGGCACCGCCCTCCCCCCTGGTCAGACGGGCGTCGGAGGCGCGGGCCATGGCGAGGGCCTTGTCCGTGGTCTGGACGACATAGGCGTTCAGGCGCGGGTTGGCGGCGTCGATATTGGCGACGAAGGCCTTGGTGATCTCTTCCGATGAGAAGGATTTGGCCTTCAGGCCATCGAGAGCGGCCTTGAGCGTGAGTTTGGTGAGGTCGGACATTCTATTCGACCACCTTGGGCACGACGAAGAAGCCATCGGCGGAGCGCGGGGCGTTGCCCAGGACATCAGCGACCTTGTCGCCGTCTGTGACGACGTCGTCGCGCAGGCGCATCGGCTGGGCGACGTTGGAGGTCATGGGCTCGATGCCGGCGACGTCGACCTCATTGAGCTGTTCGATCCAGGCAAGAATGCCGTTCAGCTCCGCGGCGAGCGGCTCCAGCCGGTCTTCCGGGGTCTTGATGCGGGCGAGGTGCGCCACACGGCGCACGGTCGCGGCGTCGATGGCCATGCGGCCCTCCACATTATTGAACGCTGGGCGAAACCAGAAGGGGCGGGATTAGCGTTCCAGCCACGGTTTCACAAGGATTCTGACACTACTGCGCGGGCGCGATCGTCACAGTGACCGGACCGGTGGCGGTCAGGGGGGCGTAAGGGGCCGGTACCGCCTGTCCGGCAGGCAGGGCGGTCTTGCGGCTCTCGACCTGGGGGTCACAGGCGGACAAACCGAGCAGGACAATGAGAAATGTCACAGGTTTCATCGGATGAGACTCGTATCAGCGTTACCGCAGCTTGCACTTTGACAGGGCGGCTCGCCAGTCCTACCGCCACAGCGTGACAGTTCTATCGCTCGAAGACCTCGCCGCCTCAACCCCGCCGGGCACCCCGTGGCTGGGGCTGGATCTGGGCGAGAAGACCATCGGCGTGGCGGTCAGCGACACGACGCGGATGATCGCCAGCCCGCTGTCGCTGGTCCGCAAGACGAAATTTACCGACGACGCCCATGCGGTCCTCAAGCTGATGGACGGGCGCAAGGCGTCGGGGCTGGTCATCGGCCTGCCGCTGAACATGGACGGCAGCGAGGGGCCGCGGGCTCAGTCGTGCCGGGCCTTTGCGCGCAATTTGCAGCGCATCCGGGCCGTGCCCTGCGCCTTCCAGGACGAGCGGCTGTCGACCAGTGCGGTCGAGCGGTTCCTGATCGAGGAGCTGGACCTGAACCGGAAGCGTCGCGCCAATGTGGTCGACCGCACCGCCGCCGCCTGGATCCTGCAGGGCGCACTGGACCGGCTGAGGCCATGACCGCCCTCCTCACCGGCATTGTCCCGGTGTTCGCCATGATCGCCCTCGGCTGGGGGCTGAAATGGCGGGCCTTCCTGGACGATGGCGGTTGGCGGGCGGTCGAGCGGCTGACCTATTTCGTCTTCTATCCGGCCTTCCTGATCCCGGCGGTCTGGCGCGCGGATTTTGCCGGGGGTGCGGCAGGTCCCGTGGCGGTGGCGACCGTGGCGGTGGCCCTGACCGTGGCCCTGCTGACAGTGCTGGCCAAACCGATGCTGCGGATCAGTGATCCCGCCTTCACCAGCGTCTTCCAGGGCGTGATCCGGTGGAACGGTTTCGTCTTCCTGCCGGTCGCGGGCGCGGTGTTCGGCGAGCGGGGACTGGGGATTGCGGCCGTGGCCTTCGGCGTGCTGGCCCCGGCGCTGAACGTCGTCTGTGTGCTGGTGCTCGCGCGGTGGGGTGCCGGCCAGGGCGGAGGCTGGCGGCTGGCCCTGTCGTCGCTGGCGCGCAATCCGATCATCTGGGCGTGCGGAACCGGCGCAGCGCTCAATCTGACCGGCGTACCGAGACCGGATCTTCTGATGGGCGTGTTCGACCTGATGGGGCCGGGTGCCATCGCCCTGGGTCTGATTACGGCCGGGGCCGGCCTGAGTTTCCGCTATGCCGCGTCGCGGCCCGTGCTGATGCTGACCGTGACGGTGATCAAGCTGATCGTCCTGCCGGTCGGGATGTACTGGCTGACCGGGGTGCTGGGCGGGGACCGGATGGCGCAGGGGCTGGCCCTGCTGGCCGGGGCCTCGCCCGGTGCCGCGGCCAGCTATGTCATGGCACGGCAGATGGGCGGTGATGCGCCCCTGATGGCGGGGGTCGTCGCCCTGACCACGGTCGTCAGCGCCCTGACCATTCCGAGCCTGCTGGTGGTGTTCAACTACATCTGAACACAGGAACTGAACATGGGCGGCTTCCGTTCCGCCGCACACGGCCCTATAGGCGGGCCTCGATGAGCCAGCCTGCCGCACTCACCGAACTGATTCTCGAGCGGCTGTCGCCGTTCCCGCGCAGCCATTTCCTGTCAGCCGGCGACCTGAACGCCGCGACCGCGCCACCCCTGCTTGATCTGGCCGACGCCTTCGTCGACTTCAATCGCCAGTCGTCCAAGTCATTGGATCTGATGCGCGGCCGCACGGTCATGAACCTGTTCTTCGAGAACTCGACCCGCACCAGCGCCTCGTTCGAGATCGCCGCAAAGCGGCTGGGTGCCGATGTGACCGCGCTGAGCCCCCGCACCTCGTCCACGGCCAAGGGCGAGACCCTGATCGACACGGCCGCGACGCTGAACGCCATGAAGCCCGACGTGCTGGTGGTCCGCCACGGGGCCTCGGGTGCCGCGGCCCTGCTGTCGCAAAAGGTGGGTTGCGCCGTGGTCAATGCGGGGGACGGGCGGCATGAGCATCCGACCCAGGCCCTGCTGGACCTGTTGAGCCTGCGCCGCGCGTTCGGCGATGTCGGCGGGCTGACCGTCGCCATCTGCGGCGACATCGCCCACAGCCGGGTGGCGCGGTCCAATGTCTCGATGCTGTCGATGATGGGGGCGCGTGTGCGGCTGATCGGGCCGCCGACCCTGGTACCGGGTGACGCCGATCGCTGGGGCTGTGAAGTCTTCCACGACATGCGCGAAGGCCTGAAGGGCTGCGACGTCGTGATGATGCTGCGGCTGCAGCTGGAGCGGATGGAAGGCGCGCTGGTGCCCTCGACCCGCGAGTATTTCCGCTTCTGGGGGCTGGACCGCGAGAAGCTGTCCTGGGCCAATCCGGGCGCGAAGGTGATGCACCCCGGGCCGATGAACCGGGGCGTCGAGATTGATTCCGACGTGGCCGATGATCTGAGCGTTTCCCTGATCCAGGATCAGGTGGAGATGGGGGTGGCGGCGCGGATGGCCGTACTGGCAGCCCTGTCGGCGCGGCTGGATGGACCGACGTCATGAGCGCGCCCCGTTCCAATACCCTGGCGATCCTGAACGCGCGGCTGCTGGACCCGGCCACGGACTATGACGGTCCGGGCGCGGTGCTGGTCGAGGACGGGCGGATCATCGAGGTCATCCGGGGCGTCGGCGCGGTCGCTCCGGCGGGGGTCACGGTCATCGACGCCGACGGCCTGTGCCTGTCCCCCGGTCTGATCGACATCCGGGTCAAGACCGGCGAGCCGGGTGCCGAGCCCAAGGAGACGCTGAAATCGGCCAGTCTGTCCGCGGCGGCGGGCGGTGTGACCACCATCGTCATCCAGCCCGACACCGACCCGGCTATCGACGACCCGGCGATGATCGAGTTCATCCTGCGACGCGGCGCGGCCCTCGGGCTGGTCAATGTGCGCGCCGCGGGGGCGGCGACGAAGGCGCGGGACGGCGTCCACATGGCCGAGCTCGGCCTTATGGATGAGGCGGGTGCCCTGTATTTCACCGACGTGGACCGGGTCATCGCCAACACCCGAACCCTGCAACGGGTGATGGGCTATGCCGCCGCCTTCAACGCCCTGATTTCCTGCCGCCCCGCCGATCCCTGGCTCAGCGAGGGCGCGGTGGCGACCTCGGGCGAGCTGGCCACCCGGCTGGGACTGTCCTCGGCACCCGCCATCGCCGAGCGCATCCAGCTGGAGCGCGATCTGGCGCTCGTCGAACAGACCGGGGCGCGATTCCTCGTCGACCAGATCTCGACCGGGGGCGCTCTTGAGACGCTGGCGCGGGCCCGGGCCAGGGGGCTGGAGGTCGCCGCCTCGGTGTCGATCAACCACCTGTGCTTCAACGAGATCGACATCGGCGACTACCGCACCTTCTACCGCCTCGACCCGCCGCTTCGGCCCGAGAACGACCGGCAGGCGCTGATCGAGGCTGTGCGTGAGGGCCTGATCGACGCCATCACCAGCGCCCATGCCCCGGCTCCGGCCGAGGACAAGCGCCGACCCTTCGCCGAGGCGACACCCGGCGCAGTCGGGCTGGAAACCCTGCTGCCTGCCGCCCTGACCCTGCATCATGAGGACGGGCTGGAGCTGCTCGATATCCTGCGGCCCTTGACCCAGGGGCCAGCAACCCTGCTGGGTCTGGACGCGGGTGTGCTGGCGGTCGGAGCACCGGCGGACCTGATCCTGTTCGATCCCGGCGCGCCGGTGGTGGTCGACGCGAATGCGCTGAAGAGCAAGTCGAAGAACTCGCCATTCGACGGACGGCGATTACAGGGCAAGGTCTTGCTCACCGTCGTCGGCGGCCGCATCGTACACAACACACGCTAAGAGGGAGCGAATCACTTGCAGGATCTGGTCGGCCCAACCTTGGCAACGCTCGCACTCGCAGCGGTGGGCGGATACCTGCTGGGCTCCATTCCCTTTGGCGTGATCCTGACCCGGCTGGTGACGGGCGAGGATGTGCGCAGCATCGGCTCGGGCAATATCGGCGCGACCAACGTCCTGCGGACCGGACGCAAGGATCTGGCCCTCGCGACCCTGATCCTCGACGCCGGCAAGGGCGCGGCCGCCTTCCTGATTGCCCAGGCCCTGTTCCCGGGCGTCCCGGCTATCTCGGCCATAGCCGGCGGCGCAGCCTTCCTCGGCCACCTGTTCCCCGTCTGGCTCGGCTTCAAGGGCGGCAAGGGTGTGGCCACCTTCATGGGCTTGCTGCTCGCTGCGGCCTGGCCGCTGGGCCTGATGGCCATAGCGACCTGGCTGATCGTGGCGGTCCTGTTCCGCATGTCCTCTTTCGCTGCCCTGGTCGCAGCCCTGGCTTCGCCGCTGATGGCCCTGCTGCCCCTGCCGCCGGCAGGATTGCCGGCGTCGGGACCGGTCCTGGCCCTGACGGCAGCGTCCGCGATCCTGATCTGGATCCGCCACCACGAGAACATCGCCCGCATCCTGAAGGGGACCGAGCCCCGAATAGGAGCGAAGAAGCGGTGACCCTGACGGACGCAGAGCGTTTCGCGCGCCTGCGTCTGGCGCGGACCGACCAGATCGGTCCGGTGACCTTTCGCCAATTGCTGGAACGGTTCGGTTCTGCCGAACGGGCCCTTGAGGCCCTGCCGGACCTGACGAGGCGCGGTGGCACCCATGGGCATGCGATCCCGCCGGTCGAAGATATTGCCGCCGAGATGGAGGCAGGCGAGCGGCTGGGGGCACGGCTGATCGTGCTGGGCGAAGCCGACTATCCCGACATGCTGGCGGCCGTCGATCCGCCACCGCCGCTGCTGTGGGCGCTCGGTGACGCGAGCCTGATGGCCCGCCCCTGTATCGCCGTGGTCGGCGCGCGCATCGCCTCGGCGGGCGGGCAGAGGATCGCCCGAGGCCTGTCGCAGCAGCTGGGAGAGGCCGGTCATGTCGTGGTCTCGGGACTGGCGCGTGGCATCGACGCCGCGGCCCATGCCGGGGCCTTGCCGACCGGGACCGTGGCGGTGCTGGGCGGCGGGGTGGACGACGTCTATCCGCCCGACAATGCCGACCTCTATGCGCAGATCGTCGAACAGGGTTGTGTGGTCTCGGAGAGCCGGATCGGCACCCGGGCCCAGGCGAAGGACTTCCCGCGACGCAATCGCATCATCTCCGGCCTGTCGCGCGGTGTGATCGTCGTCGAGGCGGAACTGAGGTCCGGCTCGCTGATCACCGCCCGGCTGGCCGGTGAACAGGGCCGGGACGTTTTCGCCGTCCCCGGCTCGCCCCTCGACCCCCGGTCACAGGGACCGAACGAACTGCTGCGGCAGGGTGCCATACTCTGCGAGGGGCTGGAGGACGTGGAGCGGGCCTTCAACACCTTGCGGACCCTGCGCGAACCGTCCCCCCTCAATCCCTTCGACGGCGCGCCCGACGACGTCGAGGCCGCGGTGATCGAACAGGTCGCGGCCCTTCTGTCCCCCACGCCGACACCCCGCGACGAGCTGGCCCGCGCGCTGGGATTACCGATCGGGACCGTCGCAGCGGCCCTGCTGGAGCTCAATCTGATGGGCCGCGCCGAGCTTCTGCCGGGCGGTCTGGCCGCGACAGGATCACCCTGAATTCCAGCGCCGATTGACAGCAGCCCTCCCGCCAACCACGTTCCGCCCCCTTTCCGAGCCCGCGCAAGGCCCCCTCCCCGCATGAACCTCGTCGTTGTCGAGAGCCCCGCAAAGGCCAAGACCATCAACAAATACCTGGGCCCGGACTTCACCGTCCTGGCGTCCTATGGCCACGTCCGCGACCTGCCGTCGAAAGACGGTTCGGTCCTGCCGGACGACGATTTCGCCATGAGCTGGGAAGTCGACGCCCGCGCCTCCAAGCGGATGTCAGAGATCGCCGAGGCAGCGAAGAAGGCCGACCGCGTCATCCTGGCCACCGACCCCGACCGCGAGGGTGAGGCGATCAGCTGGCATGTGCTGGAGATCCTGACGAAGAAGAAGGCGCTCAAGGACACGGCCGTCGAACGGGTCACCTTCAACGCCATCACCAAGTCAGCTGTGCTGGAGGCCATGGCCAATCCGCGTCAGCTGGATATGGAACTGGTCGAGGCCTATCTGGCCCGCCGCGCGCTCGACTATCTGGTGGGCTTCACCCTGTCGCCGGTGCTGTGGCGCAAACTGCCGGGCGCGCGCTCGGCCGGTCGGGTGCAGTCGGTCGCCCTGCGGATCGTCGTCGACCGCGAGATGGAGATCGAGGCGTTCCGACCCCGGGAATACTGGTCGGTCGAAGCCGACCTAGCCGCCGACAGCCCGCACTTCACGACCCGACTGGTCAAACACGCCGGCAAGCGGGTACAGCGGCTGGACATCACCTCCGAGGCCATGGCCAGCGCCGCGCGCGACGCCATCAAGGCCGGCAGCTTCACCATCCGGTCGATCGAGAAGAAGCCGGTCAAGCGCAGTCCCTCGCCGCCCTTCACCACCTCGACCCTGCAGCAGGAGGCCGCGCGCAAGCTCGGCTTCACCGCCCAGCGCACCATGCAGGCGGCGCAGAAACTGTATGAGGGCGTCGACGATACCGGCGGCCTGATCACCTATATGCGGACCGACGGTCTGTCGGTCAGCCCGGAGGGCATCGCCCAGGCCCGGGAGGTCATCACCGACCGGTTCGGCCCGGCCTATGTTCCCGAGCAACCCCGATACTACAAGACCAAGGTCAAGAACGCCCAGGAAGCGCACGAAGCGATCCGGCCGACCAATCTGACCCGCCACCCCGACAGCCTGCGGCTCGAGGGCGACCTGTCGCGTCTGTACGAGCTGATCTGGAAACGGATGATCGCCAGCCAGATGGAGTCCGCCCGGCTGGACCGGACCACGGTCGAGGTCGAGACTCCGGACGGCCAGACCGGCCTGCGCGCCACCGGCCAGGTCGTCGCCTTCGACGGCTTCATCGCGGTGTACGAAGAGGGTCGCGACGACAAGCCCAAGGACGGCGTCGACGATGAGGACGACACGACCCGCCTGCCCGCGCTGAAGGAAGGCGCTGTGGCTAGGGTGGAGGCCATCCGCACCGACCAGCATTTCACCGAGCCGCCCCCGCGTTTCTCGGAAGCGACCCTGGTCAAGAAGCTGGAAGAGCTCGGCATCGGCCGGCCGTCGACCTATGCCTCGATCCTGACCACCCTGCGCGACCGCGAATATGTCCGCATGGACAAGAACCGGTTCATTCCCGAGGACAACGGGCGGTTGGTCACGGCCTTCCTCGAACAGTTCTTCACCCGGTGGGTCCAGTACGACTTCACCGCGGCGCTGGAGACCCGGCTTGATGAGGTTTCAGCGGGCGATCTGAACTGGAAGGTCGTGCTGCGTGACTTCTGGAGCCAGCTGAAGCCGGCGACGGACGCCGTTACCGCGCGGCAGGGCGTCATCGACGAGCTGGACACGGCGATCGGGCCCTTCCTGTTTCCCGACAAGGGTGACGGGGCAGATGCCCGGCTCTGCCCCCTTTGCAAACAGGGCCGGCTGCATCTGAAGGCCAGCTTCAAGATGAAGTCGTCCTTCATCGGCTGCTCCAACTATCCGGAGTGCCGCTATACGCGCGGCTTCGGGGCAGCCACGGGCGTCGAGGATGGCGGCGATCGGGACCTGGGCGTCGATCCCGTGACCGGGGCGCCGGTGGCGCTGAAGATCGGCCGGTTCGGCCCTTATGTGGAAACGACGGTGGCCGGCGAGGAGAAGCCGAAGCGGTCCTCCCTGCCCAAGGGCTGGTCGCCGGCGACCCTGGCGCTGGAACAGGCCCTGCGTCTGCTGGCCCTGCCGCGCGAGGTCGGAATCCATCCGGAAGACGGCAAGCCGATCTCGGCGGGTCTCGGCCGCTACGGGCCCTTCGTCCTCCACGCGGGCACCTACGCCAATGTCGCCGACATTGATGAGGTGTTCGACATCGGCCTGAACCGTGCCGTTGTGCTGCTGGCCGAAAAGCGGGCAGGCAAGTTCGCGGGACGGGGCGCGGCGACCGCGCCGTTGAAGGACCTCGGTGCCCACCCGGAATCGGGCGAGCCGGTGCATGTCATGGCCGGCCGGTTCGGCCCCTATGTGAAGTCTGGCAAGATCAACGCCACCCTGCCCAAGGGGACTGTCCCAGAGGACATGACGATGGAGATCGCCCTGCCGCTTCTGGCCGCGCGCGCCGCAGCCGCACCGGCCAAGGGCAAGAAGGCCCCCGCGGCGAAGAAGGCCGCTCCGAAGGCGGCGGCGAAGAAGCCCGCAGCGAAGAAGAAGGCTCCGGCGAAGAAGCCGGCCGGGACCTAGGGCTTCAACAGCCGGTCACGCGCCGCATTGAGCCGGGACGCCAGGCCTTCCGTGCCGCCCTGGTCGGGGTGCGCGCGGCCCATCAGACGCTTCCAGGCGGCGTTGATCTCCTGTGGCGTCGCCTCGGCCGTGACGCCGAGGAGGGCGCGGGCTTCGGCAGGGCTCATCGCCTCGCTCCGGGGGAGCGGCGCGCGTTGGCGCGAGGACAGGGTCAGCCAGACCCCGGCTCCGGCCAGAGCCGCGGCCGGGAGCCAGGCCCCGCGGGCGGCGAGCAGGACCGCACCGGCAATCATTACGGCACTGAACAGTGTGGCTGTGACGCGCCAGTGGCCCCGACCCCGTCGCTCGCCCTGGCGGCCCAGCCGAACCAGTGCCCAGACTGCGATCGCGGCAAGGGCCAGCCAGATAAAGGTCAAGACCTCATGCCGCCGCGTCTAGCGGGGCGTCCAGCGCGCTGCCGTCCAGCCCGAGGGCCAGCATGAGATTGCGCATCTCCTGCCGCGCCGCGACATGGGCGAGGGAGACGGCGACCGGCCGGACCTCATTGGACAGGTCCGCCACGGTCAGGCCGAACGGGAAGAGCTCGCGGTAGATGACCCGGTCGCGCAGGCCGGGCCCGATGCGGAAGCCGACCCGGCGGGACAGCTTCTCCATCCGGTCCTCAAGCCGCTGGCGGTTGCGGGCGGCGGCGACGGCCATGCGGTTGACCACCACGATCCAGTCGATCGTGGCCTGGCGACCCTCGGTGATTGCCCGGTGCTTGCGGGCCTCCCAGACGCTCTCGGAATAGATTGAGGGCTTGAGCAGGTCGAGGGTGACCGGATCGATCTGACCCAGCAGATCGAAATCGACAAAGCTGTCGTTCATCGGGGTGACGATCTGGTCGGCCAGGCCATGGGCGGTGCGCGACAGAAGGGTGTCGCCGCCGGGCGTGTCGATCAGGATAACATCCGCCTCGGTCCGCGCCTGGGCGAACGCCGTCTGGAAGCGGGCCAGCTGTTCCTGCTCGTCGGCCCGGGCCAAGGCCTTGCCGTCGCCCATGTCGGGCTCGACCGGCATCGGCAGGACCTGATTGTTGCCGGTCATCCAGGCCGCTCGATTGGCAAAGAACCGGGACATCGAACGTTGCCGCAGGTCCAGATCAATGATCGCCACACGCCGGCCGGCGTGCAGCAGGCCGCAGACGATGTGGATGGCGAGGGTGGATTTGCCCGCCCCGCCCTTTTCGTTGCCGACGACGATGACCGCTGGGTCAGCCATGGATGTTCTCGCCCCTCAGACGACCGACGACTCAGATGCGCGGCATCAGTCGTGCAGATTCGCGTCCATGGCGGCGGACGTCAACGGAAGGATGGACGAGGACTGTGGATGCGTCGATCAGAGGACGCGATTGCACCACGGGTCATCAACCCGGGCCGCGGCGCAGACAGCAGCGGCTCCGGCGGCGGGAGCGGCCACCTTGAGCCTTACCAGGCGGCGTCCACCGAGCTCGACGCTCTCATAGACCGGTGACAGGCCGTCGAGCGCCCGAGCCGCCTCGCCGGATTTCAGGCGGGCCCAGGCCGAGCGGGCAGCCGCTTCACTTGAGTATGCCCCGAGCTGGACAAGACCCCGGTCGGGCCGTTGGGCGGGCGGGCGAGCCCTCGCGATGGCAGGTCGCAAGCCGGCGTCCGACGAAGCGGCATCGATCCGGGCCGAAACCTGGCGCACGGCAGCCTCAGCGACCATGGGCGCGGCGGCCGCGACCAACCGCGGAGCCGCCTGTTCGACGGCCCCTTCCAGACCCTCACGGGCATCCCAGAGGGCGTGGGGGTCCATGACCTCGACACGAAGGGCCGGACGCAGTCCGGCACCGGCGGCGGTCCGTTGCGGTGCCGTCGCAGCGCGCCCGCCCTCAACCTCGATGGCGGCCACGGTGTTGGCCAGGTTCTCGAAACGGTGCGGATCGGTGTCGACCATGCCACAGGCATTCAGGCCGAGGGCCGCGGCAAGCACCGCGACTGGACGAGTGATGAGACTGGGCTTCATAAGCCGATACTGGCACGGCAAGTTCTGCCGCACGGTTCACAATCAGGCTTAAGCCAAAGGGTTAATCCGTTCATCATGACCGAGACTGGCGTCCTTCCGGTGGTCCGCAGCATCGCGGCATTGCGCGAGGCCCTGAGCGTTTGGCGGCGGCAGGGCCTCACCGTCGGCTTTGTGCCGACCATGGGGGCCCTGCACACAGGTCATCTGACGCTCGTGCGGGAGGCCGGACAGCGCGCAGACAGGGTCGTCGCCAGTATCTTCGTCAACCCGACCCAGTTCGCCGCCCATGAGGACCTTGGAACCTATCCGAGGCAGGAGGCACGGGACGCGGAACTTCTGGCCGGGGCGGGTTGTGATCTCCTGTTCGCGCCGACAGTGGAGGAAATGTATCCGGCGGGAGCGACCACCACCATCAACGTCGGGGGGCCGGCCGAGGGACTTGAAGGCGCCTTCCGGCCGCAGATGTTCGGCGGCGTGGCCCTGGTGGTCACCAAGCTGCTGAATCAGGTCCAGCCGGATGTGGCGGTGTTCGGCGAGAAGGACTGGCAGCAGTTGATGGTCGTGCGACGGCTGGTCCGCGATCTGGATATTCCCACCGACATCATCGGCTCGCCGACGATGCGGGACGACCACGGCCTGGCCCTGTCGTCACGCAATGCCTATCTGAGCGAAGGCGAACTTGAGGTCGCGCGGCGGCTGAACGGAGTGCTGGCTGAGGCCGCGGCCCAGGCCGCCGCCCGGCGGCCACTGGCAGCGGTGGAGCGCGACGCCCATGCAGCCCTGCTCAAGGCCGGGTTCGAGCGGATCGACTATGTGGCGATCCGGCGCACGGACAATCTCGCGGCCTTCCGGAACGGCGTTGTGGAGGCGCCGGCCCGGATTCTGGCCGCCGTCTGGCTCGGGCGGACCCGTTTGATCGACAATATGGCCGTCGCCATCCCGGCCTGATCCGTCTCAGGCCAGTTTCAGGTCCATGTCTCCGCCGATCCATTCGACGCGCGACCGGCGACGAGCCTCGGCCGAGGCGGTCACATTTCCGAGGGCGGCTTCGGCCTCGGCCAACACGAAATAGCTGTACGGATCATTCGGCCAGTCCTCGATCAGCTCCAGCACCTTGGCGCGGGCACCGGCTGCATCCCCTTTCAGCAAGAGAGCCGCGGCGAGGCTGCGGCGGGTCGGGTACCAGATGATGGGCGGGTCGCCGCCCTCCTCGCCCTGACCCTGAATCGCCGCTGCGCGGGTGAAGGCCGTGATGGCCGCGTCGGCATCACCCGCGATCATCGCCGCACGGCCTTCCAGCACGCGCTGGGACAGTTCGGTGAAGTCGCGCCGCTCGGCCGCCATCGGTCCCGAGGCGAAGAACGG
>JBEIJS010000043.1:0-17239 GCA_040380105.1 Caulobacteraceae bacterium
CTGGACGAGGCACGCCGCACCCTGACCGGCCGCGAGGCGGTGACCTACACCAACCATTCGCCCGACGCCCTCGGCTATCTGTGGCTGCTGCTGGACCAGCAGAACTATCGCCGCGACTCCCTGGCCGAGCGCAGCCGGACCTACACCGCCTCGGACACGGTCAGCGTCAATGAAGTTCTGCGCGTGCAGCGCATGCAGGACTGGGAGGGCGGCTTCAACGACCTGAAGGTGACCGGCCCCGACGGCCGGGACCTGCCCTTCACCATCGTCGATTCCATGATGCGGATCGAACTGCCGCGGCCGCTCGCCACCGGCGAGAGCTTCGCCTTCACCATCGATTTCAGCCTGCCCCTGCCCGAGACCAATGTGGTCGGCGGCCGCAGCGGCTATGAATGTTTCACCAGGCCGGGCCAGGACGGCAACTGCCTGTTCCTGGCCGCCCAGTGGTTCCCGCGTCTGGCCGTCTATTCGGACTATGAGGGCTGGCATAACGCCCAGTTCCTGGGCTCCGGCGAGTTCACCCTCGAGTTCGGCGACTATGACGTCTCCATCACCGCGCCCGCCGACCATACGGTGGCCGCGACCGGCGAGCTCCGGAACACCGACATCCTCAGCGCCGAACAACGGGCCCGACTGGCCGAGGCCCGGACCGCCGACGCCCCCGTCTATATCGTGACGCCCGCTGAGGCCGCAGCCGCCGAGGCCCGCCCCGCCCGTTCGGGTACCCGCACCTGGAATTTCAGCGCCGACAACGTCCGCGACTTCGGCTGGGCCTCGAGCCGCAAATTCATCTGGGACGCCATGGGCGTCGACCAGGAGAGTGCCGAACACCCCGTGGTCATGGCCATGTCCTTCTATCCGAAGGAGGCCCGGCCACTTTGGGACACCTATTCGACGCGGTCGATCGCCCACACCATCGACGTCTACAACCAGTTCGCCTTCACCTATCCCTATCCGACGGCACAGTCGGTCAATGGTCCGGTCGGCGGGATGGAATATCCGATGATCACCTTCAACGGGCCGCGCCCGGTGCGGGGTGACGACGGCCGCCTGACCTATACCGAACGCGCCAAGAACGGCCTGATCGGCGTGGTCATCCACGAGGTCGGCCACATCTATTTCCCGATGGTCGTCAACTCCGACGAGCGCCAGTGGACCTGGATGGACGAGGGACTGAACAGCTTCCTGCAGTTCCAGGCCGAAAAGCTCTGGGACGCCGACTTCCCCGCCCGGGGCGAGCCGTCCAGCATCATCGAATACATGATCAGCCAGGACCAGGTGCCGATCATGACCCAGTCGGATTCCCTGCTGCAGTTCGGCAACAACGCCTATGCCAAGCCGGCGACGGCCCTGGTGATCCTGCGCGAGACCATTCTGGGCCGCGAACTGTTCGACCGGGCCTTCCGCGAATACGCCCAGCGCTGGGCCTTCAAACGCCCGACCCCGTACGACTTCTTCCGCACCATGGAAGAAAGCTCCGGCGTCGATCTCGACTGGTTCTGGCGCGGCTGGTTCTATTCCACCGACCACGTCGACATCTCGCTGGAAAGCGTCACTGCGGCGACTCTGGAATCGGCTGATCCCGAGGTCCGCAACCGCGCGGCCCGCGAGCGTTTCGAACAGGAGCCGATCTCGCGCACGGTCGAGAACAACCGCGGCATCGAGACAGTGGTCGAGCGCGATCCGGCGACGCGGGATTTCTACAATGCGACCGACCGCTTCACGACCACGGCCCAGCAGCGCCGCGACGCCGAAAGCGCCGCCCGGCGTGCCGATGCCGACCGGCGTGCCGCGCAGGGCTTCGACGACAACATCTACCGCTTCACCTTCAGGAACGTCGGCGGCCTGGTGATGCCGGTGATCCTGAAACTGACCTGGTCGGACGGCTCGGACGAGACGATCCGGATCCCGGCCGAGATCTGGCGCCGCAACAGCCAGCAGGTGATCTGGCAGCATGTGTCGTCGAAGACCCTGGTCTCGGCCGAGGTCGATCCCCTGCGCGAGACCGCAGACGCCAACCGTCCCAACAACCTGTTCCCACGCCAGATCGACGAACGGACCCTGCGCCTGGCGCCCGCGCCACCGCCCGGCGAGAACCGCATGCGGGACTCCGACGTCGAGGTCAGCCCGGATTCGACGGCGACCCGGGTTCGGCCCCCGGCGGCGGCCCGGTGATGCGGCGGGCGATGCTCGCTGCGGCGCTGGTCGCGGGACTCGCCACGCCGGTCCTCGCCCACCGCGGCCATGCCGGACTGACGGTGGTCGAGATCGATCCGGCCTCCGGCATGGTCAGCGTGGTGCATCGCTTCGCCGCCCATGACGTCGAGCCGGCCCTGGTCTCCATCGCCCCCGGGGCCCAGCCCAGCCTCGACGACCCCCGCGCCGTGGCGGAGCTTGAAACCCATCTGCGCCAGCGGTTTCGGCTCGACATCGACGGGGCCGCCATCCCGGTGACCCATGCCCGCACCGATCTGGCGGGCGACAATGTCCGTGTCGACTTCGTCGGCGAGACGAGCGACCGCAGCATCGCATCGGTTACCATCGACCTCGACTTCTTCCCGGGCGTCCATGACGACCAGGAGCAGCAGGTCAATGTGCGGATGAACGGGGTGACCCGGACCGTGATCTTCCGCCCGGGATCGGCGGCACAGACCGTGACCTTCGCGGAAGCCGGCGCCTGAAGACGGCGGAAAAAAGCTGCGGCGACTGCGGCCTTTGCTGCAAGCTGATGGGCGTGACGGCTCTGGGCAAGCCGGCCGGAAAATGGTGCCGGCAGTTCAGCAAAACGTCGGGCTGCGCCATCTATGAAGACCGGCCCGACGACTGCCGCGTCTTCAACTGCCTCTGGCTGCTGACCGAGGCGCTGGACGAAAGCTGGAAGCCGACCACGGCCGGCTTCGTGCTGCACAGCGAAATGGGCGGAGCGCGGCTGGTGGTCGAATGCGATCCCGCCCGGCCGCACGACTGGCGGCGCCCACCCTATGACGCGACATTGCGCCGCTGGGCCGCGGCTGAGGGCCAGGAGGTCCTGGTCTTCGCCGGCTCGCGCGGCGTGCGGCTGGGCCAGCCGGACACGCCGGTTCGTCGGGCCTGAACCCTGTCTAGCGGACGTCGACCGACTGGGCGATCTGTTCGGCCAGGTCGCGGTCCGCCCCGTCCAGGCTCATGGTCCAGACGTGGATTTCACGCGGGGCCGCCGTCCGCTGGAACAGATGCTCCACCGCATGGCGCACCCCGTCCTCGGTCGCGAGGATGGAGGCTCGGCCCGCCGCCTCGACCATCTGGCCGCTGTAGATCGGGAATTGCGAGGACGGTCCGGCATAGACCATGACGAATGACCGGGCACCGCGCCGGATCGTATAGATGCGGAAGTCCGGACCCGGGCGGCCGGTGACGATTTCGAAGCCCGGCGGCAGGTCAGCGGTGAACGGCAGGGCCGCGCGAGCGGCGCTGTCCAGCACTGTAACAACCGGTGCGGCGGGCGGTGGTGGGGTCGCCACGACCGCCTCCAGCGGAACCGTCGGCGCGGGTGCGGGGGACCCGCCCGGCAGCGTCAAGGGTGCGGATGGCGGCGCAACAGCCGCTGGAACGACAGTTCCCCCGGGCGGCGTGATGGGAACCATACGGGGCTGAGGCACCGGAGTGGTCGGGATCGGCGTCAGGCGTGGCGGCAAGGTTCCGGGTGGGGGCGTAAAGGACCCCGACGGCGGCAGCTGGGGATTCGGCGCGACGGAGGGCGCGGGAGTCGTCGGTCGCGGGGCCGGGGTGATCGCCGCCGCCGCTGGCGAAGGTGCCACAGGCGGCGCGACCACGGGCGCAGGCGCGGGGGCCGGAGCCAGATACACCGCCGGGGCGGGCGGGCCGCTGTTCAGATCACGGGTCAGGGTGTTGACCGGAGGGGCGGGAGACGCCGACGGAGCAGGCGTCTGGCCCGGTGGGGTCTGGCCCGGTGGGGTCTGGCCCGGAGACGTCCGGGCATGCGCGGCTCCGGCGAGCAGCAGGGCGGCGGCAGCGGGGACGAGGATGTTCATGGAGACGACCATCCCCCTTCAACCCGCCAACGGCAAGGCCCGGATCAGGCGGCCGGAAGTTCGACCCAGAAGGTGGCACCCTGGCCGAGTGTGGAGGTCACGCCGATCGAGCCGCCCTGCAGTTCGACCAGCCGCTTGGCGAGGGCCAGGCCGATACCGTGGCCCTCGACGGCCGAGCGTTCCAGGCCAAGGCGGTTGAAGGGTTCGAACAACTGGGTCTGCTTCTCGACCGAAAGCCCGCGACCGCGGTCGACGACCTCGATCCTGACCTGATCGCGGATCCTGCTGGCGCGGAACACGACCACACCGCCGGATCCCCCGTATTTGACCGCATTGGAGGCCAGACTGGCGATGACCTGGGTCAGGCGTTGGGAGTCCGCAAGAGCCACAAGGCCATCGCTTTCGCTCACCACGTCCAGCTGGATATCCCTGGCATCGGGCCGAAGAGCGGTCGCGCGACGCACATCCTCCAGCACGCCGGTCACGTCGGTCGGCCGCAGTTCGACCTTGACTGCGCCGGACTCGGCCTGGGCCAGGTCCAGCAGATCATGAGCGAGCGCCTCGACCTGGCGCGCCGTCCTGACCAGCATATCCGCCATCTCGGCCTGGCTGGCCGAAACCGGTCCCAGCTGCCCGGCCTTCCACAACTCCCCGATGCCGATCACGCCCCCGACAGGACTCTTGATCTCATGGGCGACATTGGCGAGCAGGCGAGACTTGGCCGCAGATGCTTTCTCCGCCCGGACCTGACCCAGGTGGGCGTGTTCTGCGAAGCGGTCGCGCTCCTCCAGAAGTGCCGCGACCAGCATGATCGGCAGATAGCCGAACAGGACCAGCAACTCGGCCATCAGGGCGCGATCGCCGCCTTCGAGGACCACCGCATAGGGCCCCAGCCCCTGCATGCTGCCGCCGACCGCAAGGAGGGAAATGATCATCAGCCCGACCGTGACTCCGGGCATGCGCAGCCGGACCGCGATGAGCAGCAGCAGCGGCATCGGGGCGAAAGTGATCGGCAACCGCTGCAGGAAAAACACGGCATATGTGAGGGCTGCCAGACTGCCCAGCAGCAGAACAGCCTCGGCGGCGCGCGCGGGGGTCCGGTAACGGGCCAGCTCCCGCCGGGTCAGTACCAGGCCAAGGCTCGACAGCACGGCGATGCTGAGCGCATGGGCGAACCACCACGTCCGGGCGGTTTCCAGAAAATCCGCGCCCGTCATCCACCAGAGCATGCCACCGGCCAGGACAGCCGACGGTAGGGGCGCCACGACGGCAGCGGCCAGGAGGAAACGGCAGGCTCCCTGCACGGAATCAAGGCTCAAGGTCGGTGCGAACCGCCGCAGCAGAAGGACGGCGAGACAGATTTCGAGCATGTTGGCCGCGGTGAACATCAACGTCAGCGCGGTCGAGTTTCCGGCCAGCAGATTGCCCGCTGCGATACCGGCCGCGATCAGCCCGCCGAATGACAGGTCATAGAGGGGGCCGCGCGATGTTCGCAGCCAGACCGCAAGGGCGACTCCGGCCGCGCCCCAAAGTGCGGCCACCACGCCGGCCGACCGCGCGAACGTCAGGGACAGCACGACCAGGACCAGCACGACGATCGCGGTGAAGACCGGAGCCATGGGCTGACCGGGACCCGGAGCGCGCGCAGCCGTGCCTCTCGGGGTGCTGGCGGGGGTGCCGGCTCCGAGTACGGGCTGCAAGGTATCGAGCGCATGGCTCATGGTCGGTTCGGATCCGGACGTCGGCATAGAGATGGCCAGCTATAGCCGACACCGTCCTAATATCCCCTGAAGCTCAGGCGTCCGGGGCCAGGGCCCGCTCCAGCGCCCGAACGGCTGCGGCCGGTCCCTCCGGGTGACCCCAGACGGCCGCACTGACGGCCACGAAATCGGCACCGGCCCGGGCCAGTTCCCGCGCGTTCGCCGCCGTGATCCCGCCGATGGCGACACAGGGCACCTCGACCGTCTCCTGCCAGATGGTCAGGATCTCCGGGTCGGGCCGGTGAACCGTCGTCTTGGTGGCGGTCGGATAGAAGGCTCCGAAGGCGACATAGTCCGCCCCCGCCTCGGCCGCGTCCATGGCCAGTTCGCGGCTGTCGTGACAGGTGACACCGATCATGGCCTCGCGACCCATCATGGTGCGCGCCGCGCTGACCGTGCCGTCGGTCTGCCCCAGATGCACGCCGTCACAGCCCGAACGCACCGCCAGATCAGCCCGGTCGTTGAGGATGACCGCCACCCCCCGCGCCTGCGCCACCGGCTTCAGCGCCGCGACGGCGGCCAGCACGGCGGCATCGTCCACATCCTTGAGCCGGATCTGCAGCGCCGCCACATCCCCCGCGTCCAGCGCCGCCTCCAGATCGCGCGCAAAGGCCGCCAGATCCGGGATCGCCGGCGGCGTGATCAGATACAGCCGGCAGGGCGGGCGCTCGGGAACGACGGGGGGCCTGGACATGGGCGGGAAGTGCGACGGATGGACCGCGCGGTCAACCGCCTGCTGCGAACGACTTGCATTCTCTGCCCGCCCGCTGCTATGGAGAACCATTCGCAATCACCGGGTCCGCCCCACCGTGTACGTCTGCAACTGCAACGGCCTTCGCAAACGGGATGTCGCCGCCGCCATCGAGGCCGGTGCGACGCGGCCGCGCGACGTCTTTGCTCGCAACCAGTGCTCGGCCCAATGCGCCAAATGCGTCTGCGAAATGCGCGAGATGATCCAGGAAACGCGCCAGGCCTTCGCCATGGCGGCCGAATAGGCCCTGCCCTCCCCCACGGGAGATTCATTCGCATTTTCAATGTTGTGAGAAGTGTTCGCAGGTGAACACAAGGCGGTTTTGCGTGCTAGAACCCTTGCTCACAGCCGGTGATTCAGGGCGGTCGGGCCGACCGCCGCGCCGCTGACGGAAAGAATGACGATGAAGGGCGACCCCGCGATCATCCGCACCCTCAACGCGGTGCTGACCAATGAACTGACGGCCGTGAACCAGTATTTCCTGCACGCCCGGATGTTCGAGTCCTGGGGCCTGAAGCATCTCGGCCAGATCATCTACGACGAATCGATCGGCGAGATGAAACACGCCGACATGCTGATCAAGCGCGTGCTGTTCCTCGACGGCCTGCCCAATATGCAGGACCTGCACAAGCTGAAGATCGGCGAGACCGCTGTGGAATGCCTCGGCGCCGACCTGCAGCTGGAGCTGGGCGGGCGCGAGACAGTCATGGCCGGCGTGGCCCAGTGCGAGGCCGCCCGCGACTTCGTCAGCCGCGACATCCTGATGCGCATCCTCAACGACACCGAGGAGCACATCGACTTCCTCGAGGCCCAGTTCAAACTGATCGAACAGCTGGGCGAGCAGAACTATCTGCAGTCCGCCATGACCGAGATCGCCCCGGACAAGAGCGCGACGGGGAACTGACGGCCCCGCCCTTCCACCGACGCCCCCGCCTTGCCCAGCCGGGCGGCTTCCTCTAGGGATCGCGACCGAATTCGCGCGCCCTCCTGGCTGCGCCCCAGCCCCGGCGATCCCCCATGGCAAAAATCAACGGCAACAACATCAAGCCCGGCATGGTCCTTGAGCACAACAAGGGCCTGTGGGTCGTGACCAAGGCCAGCCACGTCAAGCCGGGCAAGGGCGGTGCCTTCGCCAACATCGAGGCCAAGAACCTCGAGACCGGCAACAAGCTGAGCGAACGCTTCCGCTCGGAAGACAAGGTCGAGCGCGTGACCCTGGAGCAGAAGGAGTTCTCCTATCTGTACGAGCAGGGCGACGCCCTGGTGTTCATGGATGACGCCACCTACGAACAGACCGAGCTGCAGAAGGACTGGGTCGGCGAGGACCGCGTCGCCTACCTCCAGGACGGCATGAAGGTCGTCATCGAAATGCACGAGGACCGTCCCATCGGCCTGTCCCTGCCCGATCAGGTGACCCTGGAAGTCGTCGAGACCGAGCCGACCGTGAAGGGCCAGACCGCCTCGTCCTCCTACAAGCCGGCCATCGCCAACAACGGCGTCCGCATCATGATCCCGCCCTATATGGGCGTGGGCGAGCGGATCGTCGTCGATACGACGACGGGCGAGTACGTCCGGCGCGCCGAGTAGCCGCTACGCGGGTGGTTGGTGATTGGTGGTTGGCTTCGTCCTCGACGGCACCTGACCTGCAATCACCAATCACCAATCACCAACCACTCGGCTCCATCCGGAGCCGTTGAACTTCTCCGCCTATCCGGGCCCCAGCGCCTTTTCAGGATAGTCGGACCAGGAGATCCCCATGGCCCTCGCCTCTGCCCTCGTTTCCGTCATGATCGACGCGGTCCGCAAGACCGCCCGCCCGATGCTGCGCGACTTCGGCGAGGTCGCCCAGCTGCAGGTGTCGCGCAAGGGGCCCGGCGACTTCGTCACCGCCGCCGACATCAAGGCCGAGGACACCCTGTTCGAACTGCTGATGAAGGCCCGCCCCGGCTACGGCTTCCTGGGCGAGGAGCGCGGCCTGATCGAGGGGACCGACAAGTCCCATATGTGGATCGTCGACCCGATCGACGGCACCACCAACTTCATGCACGCCATGCCCCATTTCGCCATCACGGTGGGCCTGCAGCGCACCGCCCCGGACGGCAGCTCCGAGATCGTGGCGGGCGTGACCTACAACCCCGTGATGAACGAGCTGTTCTGGGCCGAAAAGGGCAAGGGCTGCTATCTGAACGACACCCGCATCCGCGTCGCCGGCCGCCGTGACCTGTCCGAAAGCCTGATCGCCACCGGCCTGCCCTTCATCGGCAAGACCGGCCACGCCCAGGCCATCAAGGACCTCCACGCCATCGGCCAGCGCGTCGCCGGCATCCGCCGTCTGGGCTCGGCGGCGCTGGACTTCGCCTGGGTCGCGGCGGGGCGCTACGACGCCTTCTATGAGCGCAACCTCCAGCCCTGGGACGTGGCGGCCGGCATCCTGTTCGTCACCGAGGCGGGCGGCATCGTCACCACCATCGACGGCGAGGGCCGCCCCGAGACGGGAGCGCAGATCCTGGCCACCAATTCGGACCTGCATCCGCAGCTGCTGAAGGTCCTGCGGGGGTAGTCGCCTTCTCCCGCTTGCGGGAGAAGTGTCCCGCCCTCGAGCGAAGCGAGAGCAGGGACGATGAGGGAATTTGTCTTCCCTCTCTCGACACCTCCCCCATCGTCGCTGGATCGCTGCGCGATCGACGCGACACTTCCCCCGCAAGCGGGGGAAGACGGAGGGGATTCGGACGCAGACATTGGCTCCCGGAGGCCGGAAACCGGCGCGATGCTTTTGACCACTCCCGACCCATTGCGGACCTTGGATTACTTCGCGGCAAATGTTGGATCGAGTAAGCTGCCAGAATGAGCCGCTCGTTCGACCCTCAGTCAAACCCAGTTATTTTTCTTATCCTGATGGGCAAGGTCATATTGTTTTCATGGCCAATTGGCGGGTTGTTGCTTGTCCTGAACCCACTGCCCTTAATCATCGAGAACGCGATTGCGTCACGGCAACTGCTTCTCGGTGCACCATCGGCTACCCTCACCGCGGTGAAGCTGTGGGGATTTTTCGTTCTCGTCATGATGTTGGCGTCGGGGCTGACCTTCTGGTGGAACATTGCGAGTAGCCGGAAACCCAAGGTCCGCTAACCACCCGTAGCCGACCTCCGGAACGCCCGCTTCCAGCGGCCCACCCCGGCGCGTCATCCTCACCCGATCAGGCTTCTCGCCGCCGCCCGGGCCTCGTCCGTCACCACCGCGCCGGACAGCATCCGGGCGATCTCCTCGCGCCGCGCCTCGTCGTCCAGCGCATCGACCGTCGTCGTCGTGACACCGCCCGCGTCGGCCTTGCGGACCTTCCAGTGGGCGTGGCCGCGGGCGGCGACCTGGGGGCTGTGGGTCACGACCAGGACCTGGGCGCCCTTCGAAAGCCGCTCCAGCCGCGCGCCGACGGCGGAGGCGACGGCACCGCCGACGCCCTGGTCGACCTCGTCGAAGATCATCACCGGCTGGCGCTGGTCCTCGCGCCCGGCCAGGGCCGCCTTCATGGCCAGGGCGAAGCGGGCCAGTTCGCCGCCGGATGCAATGGCGTCCAGCGGGCCGAAGGGGGTGCCGGCGTTGGTGGCGATCTCGAACCGGACCGTCTCGACGCCCAGCGGGCCGCGACGTCCCTCGGTCACCGGCTCAAAGGCGACGCGGAAGCGGGCGCGCTCCAGCTTCAGTGGGGCCAGTTCCTCCATCACGGCGGCACCCAGCCGGTCGGCGGCGGCCTTACGGGCGGAGGTCAGCAGGATGGCGGCCGCGTCATAGGCCTCGCGCGCGGCGGAGGCGGCGCGTTCGGCGGCGCTGATGGCCTCGGCCCCGTCCTCGATCAGTCGCAGCTGTTCGCGGAACCGCAGGCGCAGGGCCGGCAGGCTGTCGACCGAGGCGTTCAGCTTGCGGGCGGCGGCACGCAGGGCGAACAGCCGCTCCTCGGCCTTGTCGAGACGGCCGGGCTCGAAGTCGAAGGCATTGGCGGCGGCGTCGACACAGGCGATGGCCTCTTCCGCCTCGACCATGGTGCGGTCGATGGCCTCGGCGGCGGCGGCCAGTTTCTGCAACAGGGGGTGTTCAGGGTCGGTGCCCGCCTGGCCCGCCCGGGTTCGCGCATGCTCGACGGCGCGCAGGGCCGCCGACAGCTTTTGCGACAGCTTGTCCCCGCCCAGCGACGCGCGGGCGTCGGCGAGGTCGGCGACGGCCTTTTCCGCCGCGCCGAGGAGGGCGCGTTCACCGGCCAGTTCGGTCTCCTCGTCGGCGCGCGGGTCGAGGTCATCGAGGTCGGCGAGGTTCTGCGTCAGCTCCTCGGCCCGCGAGGCGGCGTCGGCCGCCGCGGCCTTGAGGTCGGCGACGTTGCGGTCGGCGGCCTTGAGCCGGTCGGCCGCCCGGGCCACCCCGTCCAGCTGGGGTTGCAGGCCGCCGTAGTTGTCCAGCAGGGCGCGGTGGGTCTTCCAGTCCAGCAGGCCTACGGTCTCGTGCTGGCCATGGACCTCGACCAGGGCCTGGCCGATCTCGCGCAGGGCCGTGACCCCCGCCGGCTG
The DNA here is from genome assembly GCA_040380105.1 of Caulobacteraceae bacterium. Lineage (GTDB taxonomy): Bacteria > Pseudomonadota > Alphaproteobacteria > Caulobacterales > Caulobacteraceae > Brevundimonas. Next base: position 11,099 of record JBEIJS010000043.1, read on the forward strand.
GTCATTGACGAAGGCACGGCTGCGGCCGTCGGCGGCCAGGGTGCGGCGCAGGATCAGCTCCTCGCCCGGCACGACGTCGAAGCCCCTCTCGCTGATCAGGGCGATCAGGGCGGGATCGTCGGGGGCGGTGAAGACGGCGGTGGCCGAGGCCTGTTTGGCACCCGCCCGCACCAGACCGGCGTCCGCTCGCGCGCCCAGGGCCAGGCCGAGGGCGTCGAGAATGATCGACTTGCCCGCCCCGGTCTCGCCGGTCAGCACGGTCAGGCCGCCGTGAACCTCCAGGTCGAGGGCGTCGACCAGCACAATGTCGCGGATGGACAGGGCGGTCAGCATGGACGCGATCCGTCGAGGGTCACAGGGCCGGGAACGCAGGGATCAGGATGAGGCAAGGCGAATCGATCTCTCTGGCGACGCCGGAGGATGCTGGCCATTCGCGCCCCGGGTAAAGCCCGAGACTACCGGAACATATAGGAAACGTCAGCCCGGAATGATCCGGCGCAGCCAGCTTTCGCGCTGGGCGGTCGGAGCCACCTCGGGCGCGCGGCCTTCTTCGGACAGCAGGGCATAGGCCTCGGCGTACCAGGGGCTGCCCGGATAGTTGAAGCCGAGCACGGCACCGTTGCGGGTCGCCTCTTCTTTGAGGCCGAGCACCAGATTGACCTCGACCAGGCGGAACAGGGCCTCGGGCGTGTGCGAGGTGCGCTGATAGGCTTCGTTGTCGATCACCGCCTTGTAGCGGTTGATCGCGGCCAGCGGCTGGCCCGCGCGTTGGTAGTAGCGGCCGATGGCCATTTCCTTGCCCGCCAGCTGGTCATTGACCATGTCGATCTTGACCGTGGCGTCGATGGCATAGGACGTGCCCGGATAACGGCGCTGCACATCCTTGAGCCCGTCCAGCGCCGCCTGGGCATAGCCCTGGTCGCGGCCCACGTCGGTGATCTGCTCGAAATTGCACAGGGCCTTCATGTAGAAGGCATAGGGCGCACTGGGATTGCCCGGGAACAGCTGGATGAACCGGTCCGAGGCGGCGATGGCCTCGGCGTAGTTGTTGTTCTGATAATAGGCGTAGATCTGCATCAGGATCGAACGACGCGACCACTCCGAATAGGGATGCTGGCGCTCGACCTCCTGGAAATAGTCGATCGCATCGGCCCAGCGTTTGCTCTGCAGGCGCTGGTAGCCCGTGTTGTAGAGCGCCTCGACCGGCCGCTCCTCATAGGCCAGACGGGGACGATCGGTGCGGGCACCGCAGGCCGAGAGCGTCAGGGCCGACACAGCCACCGTGGCCAGGACCAGGCCGGAACGGAATTTGGAAGCAGGCAAGGACGACCTCAACTTGAAATGCCGGCGGGCGTGGACCCGTCGGCGCCCCCGGAAAACGAGAGGCGATCTCTACACCAGCGAACCTGCCCACGCCAATCCGCGAAGAAGAACGCCAAAAAGGCGCGCCGCGCCTTGTGGCCGGGCCATCCACTGGTATGAAGCGCGCCAGCGCCGAGGATCCATTCTCAGCCCGGCGATGACGGCGAAAGGATGACCGGACATGAAGCTGCTCTCTGGCAACTCCAACCGGACCCTGTCCCAGGCCATTGCGGCCCACCTCGACATGCCCCTGACCAAGGCCCAGGTGAAGCGGTTCGCCGACAATGAGGTCTTCGCCGTGATCGAGGAAAACGTCCGCGGCGAGGATGTCTTCATCATCCAGTCGACCAGCTATCCGGCCAACGACAATCTGATGGAGCTGCTGATCATGACCGACGCCCTGGTGCGGGCGTCGGCGCGGCGGATCACGGCGGTCATGCCCTATTTCGGCTATGCCCGGCAGGACCGGAAGACGGGCGGCCGGACGCCGATCTCGGCCAAGCTGGTGGCAAACATGATCACCCGGGCCGGGGCGCACCGGGTGCTGACGATGGATCTGCACGCCGGCCAGATCCAGGGCTTCTTCGACATCCCGACCGACAATCTCGTCGCCACGCCTGTGCTGGCCCAGGACATCAAGGATCACTATCCGCGCGGCGGCGACCTGATGATCGTCTCCCCCGACGTCGGCGGCGTGGTTCGCGCCCGCTCGCTGGCCTCCCGCCTCGACGCCGATCTGGCGATCGTCGACAAGCGCCGCGCCCGGGCCGGCGAAAGCGAGGTCATGAACATCATCGGCGACGTCCAGGGCCGGCGCTGCATCCTGTTCGACGACATCGTCGATTCCGGCGGCACCCTGGTCAATGCCGCCAAGGCCCTGATGGAAAAGGGCGCAACCGAGGTCTCGGCCTATATCACCCACGGTGTCCTCTCGGGCCCGGCGGTTCAGCGGATCACCGACGGTCCTTTGAAGGAACTGGTGATCACGGACTCGATCGAGCAGCCCAACGAAGTTCTGAACTGCGGAAAAATCCGGACGGTTTCCGTCGCCCCGCTGATCGGAGAGGCGATTCGGCGAATCGCCAATGAAGAGTCCGTTTCCAAGCTGTTCGATTAACGGTCGGAAAACGCTTCTCCGCGCGTTATAAGGGGCTGGAACCCCGGGGCCTCGCGGCGCCGGGCTTCGTTGTGAGGATTTCGCATGCTTCAGGCTATTCCGCGTCGTGGCTTTTCGTTGGCGGCCGTTGCCGTTGCTGCCCTTCTGGCCAGTTGCGCCACACCGGAGCCGGAGCCCGCCCCTGCGCCGCCCGCGCCGGTGGCACCCGTCTATCCGCCGCTGCCTGCGGTCAGCCTGAACGAGGGGGTGGCCCAGGCGGCCTCCATCTATGTCGCCTTCATGCGCGAGGCCGGAACCATCCAGGCCGGCTTCACCAGCGCCGAGGCGATCCAGGCGGCCATCCGCCGGGGAGCCTCCTATGAACCGGCCCAGCTGTCGCGCGGCATGATCGCCTATGGCTCGATCCTGGCGCTGCAGTCGCCGGAGTTCGTCCAGGGCATTCGTGCACTCGCCGTCGATCCGGCGGTGCGCAGCGACATCATCGCCCGTCTTGTCGCCGATCCCGCCTATGCCGCCAACCTGCCGGGTGCCGATGCCGCCGCCGGCCTGATCGTCGACACCATCGGTCGGGATTCTGCGGCCATGCTGCTGATCGCGGACGCCGTCGAGCAGGACGCCTACACCATCCAGGCCCGCAACGACCCCCGCCGCCGCTGGGCCACCGCCCACATCACCGATCGCGTCAGGCGACTGGAGGGTGCCAAGGCCCTGTCCGCTGTCCAGATGCTGCCCTCGGCCGAGGAATCGGCCCGTCTGTTCGCCGCAGCCAACTCGGGCACCGGCCTGACGCTGAACCCCGCACGCTCGGGGCCGCCCTATACCCCGGCGGTCACCCGGTCGCTGGCTGTGGCCGCCCTGGCGGCGCTGGGGGCCGGTGGCGAGGACGCCCGGGCCAATACCGAGGCCCTGACCGTCGAGCAGAACAGCGAATTCTGCCTCAACATGTCCAAGCTGATGCTGTTCCAGTGCCTGGCCGCCTCACGCCCCAGCTATGAGGACATGTTCTGCGTCGGCCGCCATGTGGCGCGTGACCTCGCCACCTGCACCGCCCAGAACATCACCCCTGTCCCCGTCGAGGTCCCGTCGACGTCTGTCGCGAGTGGAGCGGCTGATTCCGCCCCGGTGCAGACCCCCGTCGCCGAGGCGGCGGCGGCGGCCCTGAACAACGGGCGCTGACGCAGGTTTTCACTCCGGCGTCGCAATGACGTCGGGAGCGGTTGCGTCCGCGCCGGTTGGCGTGTAATGACCCGCGCTCTTGAATTCAGGGTCCCCAAGACCCCGCCGCGAGGGCTGACTGGTCAGCGCGGCGTTTGTGTTGTTGAGGCGAGGCGATGGCCGAGATCATTCTGAACGTGGACGTCCGTAGCGGCGTCGGCACCGGTGGCGCTCGCGCCGCGCGCCGCGCTGGCATGGTCCCGGGCGTGCTGTACGGCGGCGACAAGGCCCCCGTGGCCATCTCGGTGAACGAGCGCGACTTCCGCAAGTCGCTCTACACCGGCAAGCTGCTGGGTCACCTGGTGACGCTGAAATACGGCACGGAATCGCAGCCGGTCATCGCGCGCGATGTCCAGTTCGACCCGGTCACCGACCGCCCGCTGCATTTCGACCTGATGCGGGTCGATGAGAGCCAGACCATCAAGATCGAGGTCCCGGTTCACTTCATCAACCAGGACAAGTGCGAAGCCTTCCGTCAGGGCGCCGTTCTGGAAGTCGTCCGTCACGCCGTCGAGGTGAAGGTTCGCGCGGATCACATCCCGGAAGACCTGATCGTCGATCTGGCCGGCCACAAGATGGGCGACACCATCCGCTGGGCCGACCTCAAGGCTCCCAAGGACGTCGCGCCGGTCATCACCGACCGTGACTTCGTGATCGCCCTGATCAAGTCGTCCTCGGCCGCCGTCTCGGCCGCGGCCGACGGCTCCGATGCCGAAGGCTCCGCCGAGGGCTGATCGCCTTCCCGCAAGATGCTACTGGAACGGCCCCTTCCGGAAACGGACGGGGCCGTTTCCTTATCCGGACTTCGCCCCATGATCATCATCGCCGGCCTGGGCAATCCGGGCCCCAAATATCAGGGCAACCGCCACAACATCGGCTTCATGGCCGTCGACGAGATCGCACAGCGCTGGTCGTTCGGGCCCGAGCGGGCCAAATTCCAGTCCGTGACCCGCGAGGGTGAGGTCGCCACCGCCGCCGGGCCGGTCAAGATCCTGCTGATGAAGCCCCAGACCTTCATGAACGAGAGCGGCCGGGCCGTGGCCGAGGCGGCGCGCTTCTACAAGGTCCAGCCGGGCGCGGTCATCATCTTCCATGACGAGATCGACCTGGCCCCCGGCCGCTTCCGCATGAAGACCGGCGGCGGCGCGGCAGGCCAGAACGGTGTGCGCAGCCTGATCAGCCAGCTCGGCCCCGACTTCCGCCGCGCCCGCATGGGCGTCGGCCACCCCGGCGCGCCCGAACTGGTGCACGGCCATGTGCTGAGCGACTTCCACAAGGCCGACCGGACCTGGCTGGAGCCGATGCTGGACGCCGTCGCCGGTGCACTGCCCTTCGCCCTCGCCGGCGACGACGACCGCTACCAGGCCGAGGTCATGCGCCTCGCCCCCGCCCCCAAATTCAGCCCCCGTCAGGCGGCGGAGAAGGCGGCGCGGGGCGCCGACCGGGGCGAATAGCCGCCCTTCCCTCGCCACCGTCCCCGCTGTACCGCCGGGACGACATTGACTGCCGCCGCAAAGGCCCGATCCGATGACCCGTCCTTCCCTCCTCGCCCTCGCCCTCCTGACCCTGGCCGCCTGTAGCCCCTCCGGCTCCGGCGCGGGCGATGCAGCGACGGTTCAGGTCTCAGGCGCGATCTGCCGGCCGACGCCGGTGGGCCGCCAGATGACCGGCTGCTATCTGACCCTGACTGCCGCGACCGCTGATCGGCTGGTCAGCGTCGCCAGCCCCGGGGCCAATCTGGTCCAGATCCACGAGAGCCGGATCGAGAGCGGCATGATGATGATGCGCGAGCTTCGGGACGGCCTGCCCCTGCCCGCCGGAGAGGCCGTGGCCCTTGCGCCGGGCGGCAATCACCTGATGCTGCTGGGAGTCAAGGAGCCGCTGGTGGCGGGGGATACCGTTGCCCTGACCCTGACCTTCGAATCCTCGCCGCCTGTCGAGGTGACGGCAGCCGTCGGCCAGCCCCCGGCCCCGGACGGGGAAACAGCCGCCGCCCCCGCCGCGAACTGACGCCTGAACCTGACAAACCGGTCGCGACAGGCTAAAGGCTCGCGCTCACTCGAAAGCTCCCCAAGACCATGGCCCTGAAAGTCGCGATCGTCGGCCTGCCCAATGTCGGCAAGTCCACCCTGTTCAACGCCCTGACCAGGACGGCGGCGGCGCAGGCCGCCAACTATCCGTTCTGCACCATCGAGCCGAACACCGGCGATGTGGCGGTCCCGGAGCCGCGCCTCGACGCCCTGGCGGAAATCGCCGGCTCGAAGGAAATCATTCCGTCGCGGATCACCTTCGTCGACATCGCCGGCCTGGTGCGCGGCGCGTCCAGGGGCGAGGGCCTGGGCAACCAGTTCCTGGCCAATATCCGCGACTGCGACGCCGTCGCCTTCGTCGCCCGCTGCTTCATCGATGACGATATCACCCATGTCGAAAACCGCATCGACCCGATC
>JBEIJS010000044.1:0-16979 GCA_040380105.1 Caulobacteraceae bacterium
ATCTCCACGGTCGGTTCGGGTGGCTTCCAGAACGGGGCCGGTCGTCAGACCTTCCTGCCGGGCGCACCCCGTCAGGCCTTCGTGACCCTGCGTCGCAGCTTCTGATCGCCTGCCAGTAGCGTTCAAGGACGGGGCGCATCGTGACGGTGCGCCCCGTTTCCCTTTTCAGTCCGGGGATGGCGAAATGAACAGACTTTCGAGACGTGGCCTGATGGCTGGAACCGTGGGTGCCGGTCTGATCGCCGGTGCCGTCCGCGCGGAGCCCGATCCCCATTCGCAGAGCGACCGGACCCTGACCCGGATCGCCTTCGGCTCCTGCGCCAAGAGCGACAAGCCCCAGCCGATCTGGGACGCCGTCCTGGCCGCCCGGCCGGACCTGTTCATCTTCCTCGGCGACAATGTCTATCTCGACACCCGCGACCCGGCGGTGATGCGCCGGAAATACGCCGAGCTGGCCGCCCAGCCGGGATTCCAGCGGCTGAAGGCCAGCGGGATCCCGATCCTGGCCATCTGGGACGACCATGATTTCGGCGAGAATGACGCCGGCGCCGACTATCCGATGAAGGAGGAGAGCCGCCGTCAGTTTCTGGACTTCTTCGGAGCGCCGGCCGACAGCCCGCGACGGACGCGCGACGGCATCTACACCGCCCATGTCTTCGGCCCGCCGGGCCGTCGGGTGCAGATCATCCTGCCGGACTTGCGCTGGAACCGGACGCCCCTGCTACCGCTCGAACTCGGTGACCAGGGCTATGAAGCCTGGGTCCGGAAACGCGCCGAGGCCGGGGAATCGACGCCTGGCCCCTATGCCCGCAATCCCGACATGACGGCCACCCAGCTGGGCGAGACCCAATGGCGCTGGCTGGAAGAACAGCTCTCGGTCCCGGCCGACGTGCGTGTGCTTGGCTCCAGCCTGCAAGTCCTTGCCGATTTCGCCGGCTGGGAGGGCTGGATCAATTTCGCCCACGATCACCAACGCCTGATCGCCGCCATCCGTGACCGCAAGGCCGACGGCCTGATCTGTCTGTCCGGAGACACCCATTACGGCGAAATCTCGCGGCTGGACGTCAACACCCCGTATCCGCTGTGGGACATTACCTCGTCAGGCCTGACCGAGGTCTGGCCGGTGACCCCGCCGAACGCCCTGAGGGTCGGCGAAGTGTTCCGCGACCAGAATTTCGGGCTGCTGACGATCGGCTGGGGCGGCGAAGGTCCGACGGTGCTGGCCGAGATTCGGGACGTCAACGGCATGGTTCGGCTGGAGCAGGCGATCCGGGTCGGCGATCTGGCCGTGGGCTGACGCTAGGGGGTGTGGGTTTAGGGCACCGGGACCCTAGACTCCGGGACCGAAACACCCGATTCGATGGCCCATGACCGTTCATACCCCGCCGCCGGAAGGCGGACGCATCGTCGATGAGCCGATGAGCGAAGCGCTGTCGCGTCGCTATCTGGCCTATGCGCTGTCGACCATCACCAATCGCGCCCTTCCGGATGTGCGCGACGGGTTCAAGCCCGTGCACCGGCGTATCATGTACGCGATGCACCAGATGCGGCTGAACCCGCAGGCGGCGGCGCGCAAATGCGCCAAGGTCGTCGGTGAGGTCATGGGCGGTTATCACCCGCACGGCGACGCCTCGATCTATGACGCCCTGGTGCGGTTGGCGCAGGACTTTTCACAGCGGTATCCGCTGGTCGACGGTCAGGGCAATTTCGGCAACATCGACGGCGATAACGCTGCGGCCATGCGCTACACCGAGTGCAAGCTGACCGCTGCCGCAGTCCTGCTGATGGAGGGGATCGACCAGGACTCGGTGGACTTCAAGGCCACCTATGACGATCAGGATGAAGAGCCGATCGTCCTGCCGGCAGGCTTCCCCAATCTTCTGGCCAACGGCTCGTCCGGTATCGCCGTGGGCATGGCGACCTCGATACCGCCACACAATGTCGGCGAACTGATCGACGCCTGCCATCTGCTGCTGGAACGCCCGGACGCGACGACGGAAGACCTGGCCGGCATCGTCCCGGGCCCGGACTTTCCAACGGGTGGCGTCGCGGTCGAGGGTCATGCCTCCATTCTCGAGGCCTATGAGACGGGCAGGGGCGGGGTGCGTCTGCGCGCCCGCTGGGAAACCGAGGATCTCGGCCGGGGTGTCTGGCGCATCATTGTCACCGAGATGCCCTACCAGGTGCAGAAGTCGAAGCTGATCGCCGACCTCGCCGACCTGATCGAGCACAAGAAGGCCCCGCTGCTGGGTGATGTGCGCGATGAATCGGCTGAGGACATCCGGCTGGTCATCGAACCGAAGAGCCGCACCGTCGAGCCTGAGGTGCTGATGGAGAGCCTGTTCAAGCTCTCCGACCTCGAGATCCGCTTCCCGGTCAATATGAATGTGCTGGACGCCACCGGCACGCCGCGGGTCATGGGTCTGAAGGCCTGTCTGCAGGCCTTCCTCGATCACCGCCGCGAGGTGCTGGTGCGCCGCGCCGGCTGGCGCATCGACAGGGTCGAGAAGCGGCTGCACCTGCTGGAAGGCCTGAGGATTGTCTTCCTCAACCTCGACGAGGTTATCCGGATCGTCCGCGAAGAGGAGCAGCCCAAGGCCGTCCTGATCGCCCGTTTTGGCCTGTCCGAGCTTCAGGCCGACTTCATCCTCGACACTCGCCTGCGCCAGTTGGCGCGGATCGAGGAAATGACGATCGAGAATGAATACAAGATATTGGCAGAAGAACTTGCCGCGCTGCAGTCGCTGTCTTCCTCGCCCGCGAAACAGTGGAAACAGGTCGGCAGAGACCTGGAGACGGTTCGCAAGGCGCTGGTCTCGCCGCGCCGGACACTGATTGCCGAAGCCGTGGATTCGTCGGCCCTCGTGTCGGTAGAAGCCTTCATCCCGCGCGAGGCCATCTCCGTCATCCTGTCCGAGCGCGGCTGGATCCGGGCGGCCAAGGGCAAGGTCGAGGACCCTTCGGAGCTCAAATTCAAGGAGGGGGACAGTCTCGCCTTCCTCGTCCCCTGCTATACGACCGACAAGATCCTGGTCGCGGCCTCGGACGGTCGCATCTTCACCGTCGGGGCCGACAAACTGGCTTCGGGGCGCGGCCACGGCGAGCCGCTACGGCTGATGATCGACCTCGACGAAAAGGCCGACATCATCAATCTGCTGGCGCATCAGTCGGGCGGCAAACTGCTGATCGCCTCAAGGGCCGGCTACGGTTTCATTGCGCCGGAGGACGAGTTGCTGGCCCAGAAGCGTGGCGGCAAACAGGTGCTGAACGGTGACATGATCGCCGCCATCCGGGTGAATGGCGACCACGTCGCCGCGATCGGCGAAAACATCAAGGCGCTGATCTTCACCCTCGCGGAATTGCCCGAGATGGCGCGTGGCAAGGGCGTCAAACTGCAAAACTACAAGCAGGGCGGGCTCGCTGATGTGTCGGTGTTTGACGGTGCCCACGGCCCCGAATGGGTCGATGGCGGTGGACGGCGGCGCAACTGGCCCGACTGGAAGGACTGGCTGGGCAAGCGGGCAGGGGCCGGGCGTCAGGGCCCCCGCGGGCTCAGGAAGTTCCGTTAGACTCGGCCATCCAGCGCTGCACCAGCCGCAGGCAGGCGTCGTGTTCCGCATTCAGGCGGTCAATTGCAGCGTCGGCGGTGGCCTGGTCACTATTGCGGGTGACCGAGCCCAGAGCCCGGCTCGTGCTGGCGGTAAAGGCCTCCGAGAGCTGTGCCTCGGTCAGGCCGAGCGGCTGGGCGAAAAGCGTCGCCGCCGCAATGAATCCCCTGCCATTCCGGTCGGAACTGGCCTTGGCCTCGGCATTGCCGGTGAAGGCATGAAGAGACGAAGTCGCAGCCATCACGCCCGCGCAATTCATGGCCTGTTCGTAGCGTTCTGACGTCGCCGGAGACGGCGCGGCCGGCGGGGCGGCGTCCTGGGCGGAGGCGAGAACAACAGCGGCGGCCAGGAGCGTTGCGAACATGGGAGACCCTATTTGACGGGCGGTAGCCTATCCGTGGCGGACATGCGCATCAATCAGTTCCATCAAGCGCGCGAAACCTCATGTTGCCGCGATTTCACTATCCGGTCGGCCTGACGCGAGCGATACTCCTTGCATAGGCTGGAGAACCCCAATGATCGTCACCCTGATCGTTATCGCCGTCATCGTTGCCCTTGTGCTGTTCATCGTGGTCGGCGCCTACAACAGGCTGGTGGCTCTGGATCAGCGCGCGGACCAGTCCTTCGCCGACATCGATGTGCAGTTGAAGCAGCGGCAGGACCTGATCCCCAATCTTGTCGAGACGGTGAAAGGATATGCCTCGCACGAGCGCGGCACGCTCGATGCGGTTACCCAGGCCCGGGCTGCGGCGGCCGGTGCCACCTCGGTCAATGACAAGGTTCAGGCCGAGAATATGCTGACGGGGGCCCTCGGCCGACTGTTCGCCGTGGCCGAGGCCTATCCGGACCTCAAGGCCAATACCAACTACCTCGAACTGCAGCGCGAACTTTCCGACATCGAGAACAAGCTGGCTGCCGCGCGCCGCTTCTTCAACAGCGCCGTCGGCGAGTTCAACGCGGTGCGTCGGCAGTTTCCGACCGTCCTGTTCGCAGCCATGGTCGGTTTTGCGACGGACAAGCCTTTCTTCGACGTGGGTGAGGGTGACCGCGCCGCGATGAATGCGGCTCCGCCCAAGGTCAACTTCACGGCTTAGGGGTCGCACTGATGGGTGCCGTCGGGCTCCAGACCCATATCTGGGCAAATAACACCCGTTCGATCCTGCTGCTGGCGGGATTCCCCGTCCTGATGATCCTGATCATCTACGGACTGCAACTGGTGCTGATGGGGTTCGGGGTCCTGCCCGGGTCCGGCCGGGGGCTGGGCGACGACATGGCCCTTGCCGCCTCCTGGCTGGGCGGCACCATCCCTCTCGCCGTCATCATCGCCGGGGCCTGGTTCGCCATCTCCTATTTCGGGAGCCAGGGCATGATCGATATGATGACCGGGGCCCGCAAGGTTGAGAGAAAATCCGAGCCTGAGATATACAACCTGCTGGAAAACCTCGCGATCTCTCGCGGCCTGAGGACGCCAACACTTCGCATCATCGACAATGACAGCCTGAACGCCTTCGCTACCGGCCTGCATGAAGGCCAGTACAGCATCACGGTCACCCGCGGCCTTGTAGAAGCCCTGACCCGGGACGAGCTCGAAGCCGTTCTGGCCCATGAACTGACCCACGTCATCAACAGGGACGTGCGGACCATGGTGATCGCCTCGATCTTCGCCGGGATCATCAGCGTCATCGCGGAACTGGTGTTCCGGGGTCTGCTCCATTCCCGCGGCGGCGGACGGAGGGACAACAAGAACGCGGCCCCCCTGATCCTGATCGGCCTGGCTTTTGCCGCCGTCGGCTTCGCCCTGGCGATTGTTATCCGGATGATGCTGTCGCGGACGCGGGAGTTCGTCGCTGACGCCGGGGCGGTCGAACTGACCAAGAACCCTGACGCCATGATCTCGGCCCTGCGCAAGGTCGAGGGCCGGTCCAGCCTCAAGGGGCCGGACGAGGTCCAGCAGCTGTTTCTCGACAACCAGGCAGACGGCGTGGGGCTGGAAGGCCTGTTCGCCACCCATCCGCCGATACAGAAGCGCATCGACGCCCTGGTGAAATTCGGTGGCGGTGTTGATCCCGGCGTCTGGACCGATGATCCGGCCCGCCCGTCCGTCGCCTATGCGACCTCGACGCCCGTCGCCGGCTGAGCAGCCATCCGTGCCCAACCCATTCGGGTCAGTCGTTCCATCGGCTGGAAGCCGGCCTTGTAGTCCATCTTGCGCGAACCCTGGACCCAGTAGCCGAGATAGACATAGGGCAGGCCAACGATCTGCGCCTGACGGACATGATCAAGGATGGCGAACCGGCCGAGGCTGCGCGCCTCGCGGGCCGGGTCGAAGAAGCTGTAGACCATCGACAGACCGTCACCGAGCAGATCGGTGATGCAGACGCCGACCAGGTCGCCGGGCCCGCCGTCGGAGGAGGGCAGGCGGTATTCGATCAGATGGGTACGAACGGCCGTATCCTCGACCATGGCCACATAGTCGGGCCAGCCCATATCGCTCATGCCACCGCCCGGATGGCGGCCCTGGAGATAGCGACGCAGCAGGTCGAACTGTTCGGTCGTGGCCTCTGCCTCGACAAGGTCGCGAGACAGATCCGCATTCCGTTTCAGAATCTTGCGTTGTGATCTTGAGAAATAGAACTCAGGTACCGGCACGCGAACAGACACGCAGGCGTCACAGGATTCGCAGGCCGGCCGATAGGCGATGTTCTGACTCCGGCGGAAGCCGGCCTGGGTCAGTTCGTCATTGACGTGGACGCCTTCACTGAACGGCAGATTGGCGAATACCTTCCGCTCGGTCTGGCCGGGCAGATAGGGGCAGGGGGCCACGGCCGTCATGTAGAAGCGAAGCTGGCGCTGGGGAACGAAGGTCACGGCCTCAGATCCGCATCCAGTTTCGACCACAGAAGAGAAGCGACTGCCCCATTGCCTGATTTGCACCCGGGGCAGTCCCCGAAGCAAGGCTGTTACCCGTCCAGATGCAGCCACGACCGACGGTCAAAGACTGGTATCCGTCGGCAGAACCGGAGCCTCTCGCAGAAGGACGATGGCGATCCGGCGGTTCCCGGCAAGGGTGGGATCGTCGGGATACAACGGGTCGGAACCCGCCTTGCCGGACACCTGATAGACCCGGTCGGCATCGACGCCGGCACTTTGCAGGATCTGCCGCGACGCATTGGCCCGTGCCGAGGACAGGGGCCAGTCATTGGGCTGGGTCGCGCGATTCGATCCGGGCGCTGCCGAGGTGTGGCCCGTAATGGAAATGCGGTTGGGCAGCTGGTTGATGACCCGCGAAATCGTCCGAAGCAAAATCTGGGCGCGAGGGTTGGGGCGGGCAGAGTTCTGCTCGAACATGGAGCGTCCTTCCTGGTCGACCAGCTGGATGCGCAGGCCTTCCGGCGTCTGGTCGATGATCAACTGCTTGGACAGTTCAGCCAGTTCGGGCATCGCCTGCATCGCCTGACGCAGGGATTCTGCCGCCGACGAGAATTCCGCGGCCTCACGCAGGGCTTCTGCGCTGGAGGCATCGAGGCTCGCACTCTGGCCCGATGCCTGGGCCGAATCAGTCGGCGCGTCGGGGGCCAGCTCGGTCACGACCGATTGCGATCCATCGCCCTTGGCCCCTTCATCGCCGAGCGCGGTACCGCCGAGGATACCTCCGGAGCCCGATGTGGTCGCGGATACGCTGGCCGGGGCGAAATACTCGGCGATCCCTTTCTTCTGTTCGGGATCGGTCGTGTTGATCAGCCACATGAGCAGGAAGAAGGCCATCATGGCGGTCACGAAGTCGGCATAGGCCACCTTCCACGCGCCGCCGTGGTGGCCACCACCGACAACCTTCTTGACCTTCTTGATGAGGATCGGGCGATCACTCAGGGACATGGCTAGGCGCACCTTTGGCAAAAACTCCTGAGCAGAGTAGGGGCACCCGGGTTAAGGCACCGTTTCCCATGTCGCGCCTTGCCCGGACGCAGTCGGTCGCCTAGTCGTCAGACGTGAGCACCTCCGAAACCCCTGTCCTCGACCTTGCCGCCTATCGCCGGGCCCTTGGAGGATTCGCGACCGGGGTCTGCGTCGTGACGGCCCATACGCCGGACGGGCCATTCGGGATTACGGTCAACTCCTTCACCTCGGTTTCCCTGAGGCCGCCACTGGTACTCTGGTGCCTGGACCGCGGCTCTGAGCGCCATGACGCCTTTGCTGCCGCCGACCGGTTCGCGGTGCACATGCTTCCGGTCGAGGATCGGGAGATGTCGGACCGTTTCGCCTGGGGGATTTGCCGTCTGTCGTCCGATGAGTTCGACAGCTCCAGTCCGGAGCCGCCGCGTCTGAAGAATGCCCTGACCCGACTGGACTGCGTAACGGCTGATCGGATCGTGATGGGCGATCACCTGACGATCGTCGGTGCGGTACAGGGGTTTGAGACCCGCAAGGGAGCCGGCCTGACCTATTTCCGGGGACGTTACGGGGTCGCCGAGGAGCCTGACGTATGAAGATCGGATTCGCAGGTCTGGGTGTCATGGGCGGACCGATGGCACGGCATCTGTTTCAGGCAGGACATGAAGTCACAGGCTTCAACCGGTCGCCGGAAAAGGCCCGGACCTGGGCTGAAGCGACCGGCGGCCGATTCGCCGCCACAGTGGCGGAGGCGGCGGATGGTGCCGAGCTGCTGATCCTGTGTGTGGGCAATGACAATGATGTTCGGACGGTGGTGACAGAGGCGCTGTCACATCTGTCGGCCGGCGCGATTGTCGTCGACCACACGACGACATCGGCCCGGATTGCGCGCGAAATGGCAGACCTTTCGACGAACTCGGGGAGGGCCTTCATCGACGCCCCGGTCTCGGGCGGGCAGGCGGGGGCCGAGAATGGTCAGCTCAGTGTCATGGCAGGCGGCGACGAGACCGCCCTGGCGCGTGTCGAGCCTGCGCTCATGGCCTATTCGAAGGCCGTTAAGCGCATGGGTCCATCCGGCTCCGGTCAGCTGGCCAAGATGGTGAACCAGATCGCGATCGCCGGCGTGGTACAGGGACTGGCCGAGGCCGTGCATTTTGCCGAGGTTGCGGGGCTCGACACCAGCGCGACCTATGAGGCGATCTCCAAAGGTGCCGCGCAGTCCTGGCAGATGGACAATCGCTGGAGGAGCATGGCCGAAGGCCGGTTCGAATTCGGCTTTGCGGTCGACTGGATGCGCAAGGACCTGGGGCTGGTGCTGGATGAGGCCCGGAGCAACGGAGCCCATCTGGCCATGACGGCGCTGGTGGATCAGTTCTATTCCGAGGTGCAGGCCATGGGCGGCGCGCGCTGGGATACGTCAAGCCTTGCGGCCCGGCTACAGGCCCGGTCCAGGCCTCACTGACGCGGAGCACTGGCCCATCATTTCGCATAATATAACTTATGCGACAACCGGGCCGGGGTAGAGATCCTGCCTACCGGGCCTGTCCCACGGTCGGGGCTGCATCCAGCAAGGCAATCGCCTCACGGACATAGACGGCATGGGCCACGACGCCGATTCCGAGCGGCTCGTCCGACGGCCGCACCTCTGACGTCAGCACACCGGCGATGAACGGATGATCCGGCTGTACCGTCCCCGGCAGTTTTCGCGCCGCCGGCGTCCAGAAAACTGGCCCGCCGGAATTTCCCGGAAAAACCGGGAAATCAAGAAGAAAGGTCGGAAAGCTCCGAACCGGCGTCAACGGCCAGGAGGCAATGCGTCCAGTCCGCAGAATCGGAAATCCTGCTGTGTTCGAGGAATAGCCGCGAGGAAAGCCGAGGGTCAGCAGCTCATCCCCCGGACCCACCTGCCAATTGTCGAGGTCTTCACCACTGGCCAGCCAGGCCAGCGGGATCGCTGCCCGGGCGAACACCGGCGGTGCCGAAATTTCCATTACCGCAATGTCGCGTTCCGGATGTTTGGTCCAGGCAGGATCGCCCATATCGTTGCGGATCCGAAGCGGATCCGGTGCAAAGCGCCAGCCACCCCCGGGCATTTCGCTGCGCCAGCCGACCCGTGCGTCACGAAGGCTCATGCCATCCAGCACGTGATGGGCCGTGACCAGAACGGTGCGCGGCGTGCCGTCGGGGCGCGGTGCGTCGATCAGGAATGCCGTGCCGACGCGCCGGGTGCCATCGCCGTTGTTCTGGTCGATCTGAACCGTGGCGCTGATCAGCCCGACCGTCAGGTCCCAGGCCGGCGGGACCATCTCCGCCATGGGCGGTTCCTGGACCTGCACCTGCTCCCAGGCGGGTTGGGGCGGCGTCTGAAATTCGAACATCATCCCTGCCTGTTCATTGTCGTTTGTTCATTTGACGGCGGGCCGTGGGCGGGCACAAGGTCCGGCGTCATTTCAGGGGCTTCGACATGAACCGCCGCGACCTTCTCGCCACATCCGCTGCCGCGCTCGCGGCAACCGCCCTTCCCGCCCTAGCCCGCCCAACCGGAGCCTCGATGTCCCAAGGAACGCCCGTCCCGCCCGTCGCGAAGAAGATTCCGGTCCGCATCGAGCAACTGGGTCGCGTCCGCACCGACGACTATCAGTGGATGAAGGACGATAACTGGCAGGCCGTGCTGCGCGACCCGACCCTGATCAAGGCCGAGGTCAAGGAACATCTGGACGCCGAGAACGCCTATCGCGAGGCGATGATGGTCTCGACCCTGCCGCTGCAGGGCACGATGTTCGAGGAGATGAAGGGGCGGATCAAGGAGGCGGACAGCTCGGTCCCCTCCCCCGACGGTGCCTGGGAGTATTACGTCGAATACCGGACCGGGGATCAGCACCCCCGGTACATGCGGCAGCCGCGGGGTGGTGGAACGGCACAGCTGCTGCTCGACGCCAACGTGCTGGCCGAGGGCAAGGCCTATTCAGAGGTCTCGGCGGCGGAGCACAGCCCCGACCACGCCCTGTTCGCCTACTCAGAGGACGCGCAGGGTTCCGAGGTGCACCAGATCTTTGTCCGGGACCTCGCGACCGGAGAGGTCCTGTCCGACCCGATCGGCTCGGCCTACGGAGGCTTCGCCTTCTCGCCCGACAGCCAGTGGATCTTCTGGACCAACCGTGACGACAACGGCCGGCCGGACAGGATTTTCCGCCGCCCGGCGCGCGGCGGCGAAACGACCCTGGTCTATCAGGAGGGGGACGACGGCCTGTTCATGAGCGTCGGCCGCACCGCTGACGACGCCTTTGTCCTGATCTCCATCGCCAATCAGGAAACGTCCGAGACCAGGGCCATTCCGGCTGCGACCCCGACCGCCACCCCGGTCGTTCTGGAGCCCCGCCACAACGGACGGCTGTATGACGCCGACCACTGGGGAGACCGCTGGGTCATTCGCACCAACGCCGACGACTCGATCGACTTCAAGATCGTCGAGGCCCCGACGGCGACCCCGGGCAAGGCCCACTGGACCGATCTGGTCCCGCATACGCCGGGCCGTTACATCGAGGGCGTGGCGCTGGTGAAGGACCATATCGCCCGGCAGGAACGCGCCGACGCCAATACCCGGATCGTCGTCCGCAACCGCTCCGGCGCCGAGCATGAGATCGCGGTGGACGAGCCCGCCTATTCCCTGTCGCTGGGCGGGGCGTCGGAGTTCGACACCACCATCATGCGCTACGGCTACAACTCGCCGTCCACGCCGACCTCGACCTATGATTATGACCTGGCAACGCGCGAGCGGACCCTTCGCAAGGTGCAGGAGGTGCCGTCGGGCCACAACGCCGCTGACTATGTCGTCGAGCGTCTGAACGCCCCTGCCCCCGACGGCGAACTGGTGCCGGTGACCGTGCTGCGCCGCAAGTCGACACCGGTCGATGGCTCGGCTCCTCTCCTGCTCTATGGCTACGGCTCCTACGGCATCCCCATGGCGGCGAGCTTCTCGACCAACCGCCTGTCGCTGGTCGACCGCGGCTGGATCTACGCCATCGCCCACATTCGCGGCGGCTCGGACAAGGGCTGGGGCTGGTTCCTCAATGCCCGGCGGTTCACCAAGAAGAACACCTTCACCGACTTCATCGCCGCCGCCGAACATCTGATCGCGAGCGGCCACGGCAAGGCCGGCCATATCGTGGCCCAGGGCGGTTCCGCCGGCGGCCTGCTGATGGGAGCGGTCAACAATATGCGGCCCGACCTGTGGGCCGGCGTCATCGGCCAGGTGCCGTTCGTGGATGTGATCAACACCATGAGCGACACCAGCCTGCCGCTGACCCCGCCCGAATGGCCCGAGTGGGGCAATCCGATCGAGGATCCCGAGGCCTATGACTATATGATGAGCTACAGCCCCTATGACCAGGTCGGGCCCATGGCCTATCCGGCGGTGCTGGCGACGGGTGGCCTGTCGGATCCGCGGGTGACCTACTGGGAACCCGAGAAATGGGTCGCGAAGCTTCGGCCGGCGACCACCTCGGGCAAGCCCATCCTGCTGAAGATCAACATGGAAGCGGGCCACGGCGGATCATCGGGCCGGTTCGACTATCTGAAGGAAGTCGCCCACGACTATGCCTTCGCGGTCTGGGCCATCGACAAGGGCTGGGAGGAGAGCTGACGCCGTCAGCGGGACGGATGGCTGGGGAACTAGGACTCGAACCTAGAATGACGGTACCAAAAACCGGAGTGTTACCATTACACCATTCCCCAGCAGGTCCGGCGCGTCCGGGGCCGAAGCGCCGGAAGGCGGTCGAGATACGCGAAGGCCGCAGGGGATGCAAGAACCGCCTTTGAGACTATTTTCGCTGACCTTGAAACGTTGCTTGCGGGCGGGAAAGGCCGTCGCTATAAGCCCCCTCCTCAAGTCGGAGTGTGGCTCAGCCTGGTAGAGCACTGCGTTCGGGACGCAGGGGTCGGAGGTTCGAATCCTCTCACTCCGACCATTTTCCCCAGACCCTCGTCAATGTGACTAGCCTGCCCTTTCGGGCCGGGTGCGGCATTGCCACGCGCCCCTCTTGCGATTGCTTCGCAAGATCGTTAGGCCAAAGTCTGTTTCCGGGAGAAAACCCATGTTCGTGCGTCGCCCGCTGCTGGCCGCAACCCTGATCGCCCTTGTGGTATCCGCCTGTGGCGAACCCACGCCGCAGACTCCCGGGGAACCGGCAGGAGAGCTGAATCTCTATACGGCCCGCCATTACGACGCGGACCTGCAGCTGTACCGGATGTTCGAGGAAAAGACGGGCATCCGCATCAACCGGATCGACGGCAAGCCGGACCAGCTGATGGCGCGGATGCAGACCGAGGGCAGCACCAGCCCGGCCGATGTCTTCGTCGCAGCGGATGCCGGGGCGCTCTGGCGGGCCCAGGAGGCCGGTCTGCTCCAGCCCGTGACCTCGACCGCCCTGACGGCCGCCATCCCGGCCAATCTGCGTGATCCGCAGGGTCACTGGTTCGGACTGGCGCGCCGCGCCCGGGTCGTGGCCTACGACACAACCAAGGTCCGTCCGGACGAGGTCGATACCTATGAGGAGATCGTCTCGCCCCGTTTCCGCGGCAAGCTCTGCATCCGCTCGTCGGACAGTGTCTACAACCTGTCCCTCGTCGGAGCCCTGATCGAGAGCTGGGGGGCCGAAAAGGCAGGGGACTGGGTCAGGGGTGTGGTGGCCAATATGGCCCGTCCGCCCGAGGGTGGCGACCGTGACCAGATCCGGGCCGTGGCGGCCGGGGTGTGCGAGATCACCGTCACCAACACCTACTACTATATCCGCATGGCCAATGGTGAGGATGCGGCAGACCGGGCCGTGACCCAGCGTGTCAAGCTGGCCTTCCCGTCCCTCGGTGAAGCCGGGACCCATGTGAATGTCTCGGGCGGCGGGGTGGCAAAGCATGCGCCGAACCGGGCCAATGCCATCCGCTTCCTCGAATTCCTGGCGACGCCCGAGGCGCAGGCCATCTTTGCCACAGCCAATAACGAATTCACGGCGGCCAATGGTGTGGCCAATCCCGCGCCGGTCGATGCCTATGACGGCTTCCGGGCCAATCCCATGTCGGTCACCGTCTTTGGCCGGCGGCAGGCGGAGGCGCAGTCGCTGATGACGACCGCCGGCTGGCGCTGACGAAGGGCTCAGCTCCGGTGAGGGCGATGCGGCGGGAAGCCCCCTCCCCGCTGGCGCTCCTGGGCCTGATCGCGGCCCTGATTGCCATCCTGCCCCTCGCCGGGGTGGTGGCGGTCTCGGCGTCCGGCTCCACCGCCGACATCGCAGGCCCGGACCTGATCCGCTATGCCCTGACCTCGACGGCCCTGGCCGGACTCGTGGCCGTGATCACAGCGTTTGCCGGGACGCTCGCGGCCTGGCTGGTGGTGATGTACCGGTTTCCGGGGCACGGTATCCTGGCCTGGGCCCTGGCCCTGCCCTTTGCCATGCCGGCCTTTGCGATGGCCTATGCCTATGCCGATCTGTTTGACGTGGCGGGAGATCTTCGCGTCTGGATGCGGGCCACGGCCGGATTTGACCTGGCGATCGACCTCCGCAGCCTGCCCGGCGCGGCCTTCGTCCTGTCCTGTGCCTTCTACCCCTATGTCTATCTGGCCATGAGGGCGGCCTTTGTGACCCTGCCGCGTGAGGCGTTTGAATCCGCCCGGCTTCTGGGCTGCACAGCACAGCAGGCCCTTATGCGGGTCGCCGTCCCCATGGCGCGTCCCGCCCTGGCTGCCGGGGTGGCGCTGGCGGTCATGGAGACGCTGGCGGACTATGGCGCGGTTCAGTTTCTGGACGTCCAGACCCTTACGACCGGCGTGGTCAGGGCCTGGTTCGTCTATGGCTCCCTGGCGTCGGCCGCCCTCTTCGCCTTGGCCCTGCTGGGGGTCGCGGCCTTGCTGCTCTGGATCGAACGCCGCAGCCGCCGCAGGCGATCCTATAACGACGGCCGCGGGCGGGGGCAGTCCCTGCCGGTCACCCGATTGACAGGCGCGAGGGCGATCGCGGCCACCGGCTATTGCCTGACGCTTGTGGGCCTCGGCCTGCTCCTGCCGACGGGCTGGCTGGTCTGGACCTCGCTGGATGTGGTTCCGGACTGGCCCCGCCTTGCCGCTGCCGCGCGCAACAGTCTTGGACTTGCAATGGCAGGCGCGGTTGTGACCGTCATTCTGGCTTCCAGCCTGGCCCTGTCGGGACAACGGTTCCCGATCGCCACCCGGATGGCCAGCCTCGGCTATGCCACGCCCGGTGCCGTGATGGCGATCGGCCTGCTGATCCCGGCGGGATGGCTCTGGTCCGTGGTCCCGGGTGGCTCGGCCAATGTCGCAGCGGGGCTGTTGCTGCTGATCTATGCCTATGCCGCACGCCTCATGGCCGCAGCGCTCGAGCCGGTTGAGGCCGGACTGGCGCGGGTCACGCCCTCCATGACCCAGGCGGCCCGGACCCTCGGCGCTGATGCCATGGCCGCGGCCCTGCGGGTGCAGCTGCCGGTCGCGGCCCCCGCCCTGTTCACCGCAGGCCTGATTGTCCTGATCGACATCCTGAAGGAATTGCCGGCGACCCTGATCCTTCGCCCGTTCAATTTCGACACCCTGGCGGTGATCTCTGACAACTATGCCCGGGATGAGCGACTGGCCAATGCCGGCTGGCCCGCCCTGTTGCTGATCGCCCTCGCCCTTCCCGGCGTGATGTGGCTCAGCCGGCGGATCGCGCCGACCCGACCGGAGGCATCATGAACCGGACCCCTGAGACCCCTGTCCTGAACGTCCAGGCCGTGTCGCGGGCCTATGGATCGCGTCAGGCTGTAGCCGAGGCCAGCTTGACCCTGCGGGCCGGGGAGATAACCGCCCTGCTGGGCGCGTCCGGCAGCGGCAAGAGCACCCTGCTGCGCCTGATCGCCGGTCTGGAACCGGTCGACAGCGGGGAGATCCGGCTGGGTGACAGCCTGCTCTCGCGACCGGGCCGGACCGTTGCGCCTGATCGACGCGGGATCGGACTCGTGTTTCAGGACTACGCCCTCTTTCCCCATCTGTCGGTGCTGGACAATGTCTGTTTCGGCCTCAGCGGCCTGCCCCGGAGCGAGCAGCGGTCCCGCGCCGGAGCGGCTCTGGAACGGGTCGGGCTCGCGGATCGGGCCTCCGCCTGGCCGCACTGGCTGTCCGGCGGTGAGCAGCAGCGCGTGGCCCTCGCCCGGGCCCTTGTTCGGGGTCCCGAGGCCCTGCTGCTGGACGAGCCCTTCTCCGGACTCGACGCCCACCTCAAGGCCGGGGTTCGCCGGGATCTGACGGAGACCCTGCGGGCCGCGGGGACTGCCACCCTGATCGTCACCCATGACGCGGGCGAGGCGCTGATGATGGCGGACCGGCTGGTGTTGATGGAGGCCGGTCGGGTGATCCAGTCCGGCACCCCGGTCGACTGCTATCAGGACCCTGTCTCGGTGGCCGCGGCCCGGCTGCTGGGCGAGGTCAATGTGATCCCGGTCACGGTTGAAGACGGGGTCGCCCGGACGCCCTGGGGTCCGGTCGTCGCCGCGACTCTTGAGGACGGCCCGGGGCTGATGCTGCTGCGGCCCCATGATCTGAGCCTCGCCGACGGAGGGGCGGAAGCGCGGGTCGTTGGCCGGGGTTTTGCCGGGGTATTCAGCCAGGTCGAGGTCCTGCTCGGCGAGCAGGTGCTGCAGCTACATCTTTCAGGCCCGGCTCCCTCGGTCGGCGAGACCGTGTCGGTCCGTGCCGACATGAACCGGGCGAGGCTGGTCGGCCTTTAGTCCGCGCCATCGACGGCCCGGGCTGCGACCTCGCCGAGATGGGCACCGACCGCCTCGATCGTGCGGCCTGCCAGGGCCTTGCGCCGGGCCAGAAGATCGGGCGAACCGGCGTCATAGTCGGTCATAAGCTTGCGCACGAAGTCGCCGGACTGGACCTCCTCCAGCACCGTGTCCATGGCGGCCCGCGAGGCCTCACCGATGATCCGCGGCCCGGTCAGATAGGCCCCGTATTCGGCGGTGTTGGAGATGCGGGTAAAGGCCCCGGCGACGCCGCGCTCATACATCAGGTCGGTGACCAGCTTGACCTCATAGAAGCATTCGAACCAGGCCACCTCCGGCGGGTAGCCGGCCTTGACCAGTTTCATGAAGGCCGCGTCGACCAGTTCGGCCACCCCGCCGCACAGCACCACCTGCTCGCCAAACAGGTCGCTCTCGCATTCGGCGGCGAAGGTGGTCTCGAGAATGCCCTTACGACCACAGCCCAGCGCCGCCGCATAGGACAGGCCAAGAGCATGGGCGGTGCCCGAGGCGTCCTGGTGCACCCCGAACAGACAGAAAACCCCCTGCCCCTCCTCATAGAGGTCGCGGATACGCGGGCCGATACCCTTGGGTGAGGCGAGGATGACATCGAGGTCGGCGCGCGGCTCGACCAGGCCGAAGCGGACCGACAGCCCGTGGGCGAAGACCAGGGCGGCACCGGGCTTCATGACC
>JBEIJS010000045.1:0-16886 GCA_040380105.1 Caulobacteraceae bacterium
GGCCCCGGCGACGATCAGGCCACCGATGAAGGTCCATGTCATGCCGCGGGCATGGCTCGCGATCCGGCCCCGGCGGACGGCAAACAGAGCCATGGGCAGGGCGATCAGGGTCCAGCCGCTCAACAGGTGAATCCAGGAAAAGGAGCCGGGATTGATCTGGCGAATGAACAGTGAGCTGACCGCAACGGTGATCATGGCCACGACCCAGCTCCAGCCGATCAGCCGGTGGACGCCCGTGCCCTTGATCCCGATCAGCTGGACCGTACCGAGCAGCAGCGCGCCGAGGGCGGCGACGATATGGAGCTGTATCACCCACGGCTGTCGGGCCAGCAGGGACCAGTCGGGGGCGCGGGCGGTGATCGATGCGAACGCCAGCGCCAGACCGGTGCCGCCCCCGACGGCGGCGAGCAGCCACAGGCGACGCGCGGGAAAGGTGGCGGTGATCGCAGCACTTTGGCGGGTCATGCAGGGCTCCGGTTCGGGTTTCCCTGTCGAAGGATGAGGGCTACGCCCGGCCCCGGCGACCGATCAGGGCGCGGAGGCCGAGGGCGACAATGGCACCGAACAGGCCGAAGGACAGGACCAACAGCGTCTCGGCCCGGGACGGGGCAATGGCCGCGAAGGAGACCGGGCCAATCGCGCGGACCGCCGTCTGGATGTTCATCCAGCCGTAGAGGGCGGCGAACAGGCCGAGCCCGGCCGAAGCGGCGGCGGTCAGCATCAGCAGCATCCGGACAGGAGCGGCTGCCCCGCGCGCGAACAGGCCGATCACCCCGAGCAACAGGGCACCGAACGTGAGCAGCAGGACCAGCTTGATCACCAGTTTGGCGATGACGTCGGCGTTCATGACCATCTCCGCCACTGAATAGCCGGGCGCATACCGGCTCATGAGCCATGCGCATCCTCCGGCGGCGGCAGCGAAGGCGACGGCGGTGACGATGAGGAGGGCGTGTTTCATGCGCGGAGAGTGTGGGGTGGAGGGCAGCGACGTCAAGCAGGCCCGGTCCCTTCTCCCATTGGGAGAAGGTGGCCCGTCGGGCCGGATGTGGGGGGCAGGTGGAATCGGTGCCGCCCCCCCGACCGCCGGAACCCGTGGCACGCGCGGTCGTTCCGGTTCCGTTGACAGCGGGCACGGACCCGCCCCTTACCTGACTGGAGACGTACGATGACATTCAGAAACAAGGTCGCCCTGGTCACCGGCGGGGGCTCGGGCATCGGCGAGGCGGTGGCGGTGGAACTGGCCGGGCTCGGAGCCCGGGTCGTCGTCGCCGACATCGATCAGGCGGGCGCCGAACGGGTCGCCGCCCTGCTGCGGAGCAAGGGCGGCGAGGCCGCCGTCTTCATCGGCGATACCGCCAACCCCGGGGACAGTGAACGGGCCGTGGCCTTTGCGGTCGAGACCTTCGGCACGCTCAACCATGCGGTCAACAACGCCGGCATCGGGGGCCAACAGGCCCCGGCGGGCGAGGTCGATCTGGACGACTGGGACCGGGTCATTTCCATCAATCTGAACGGGGTGATGTACGGGATGCGCCATCAGATCCCGGCCATGCTCAAGGCCGGGGCCGGCGACTGCGCCATCGTCAACATGGCCTCGATCCACGGCATGGTCGCGGCCATCGGCAACGGGGCCTATACGGCAGCCAAACACGGGGTCGTCGGCCTGACGAAGAATGCGGCGGCGGAGTACGGGCCGCAGGGCCTGCGCATCAACTGCGTCGGCCCCGGCTATATCGACACTCCCTTGCTGGCCGGCCTGACCGGGGAGTTCCGCAAGGCGCTGGTCGAACGCCATCCCCTGGGCCGGCTGGGCCGGCCGGAAGAGGTGGCGACGGTGGTCCGCTTCCTGCTGTCCGGAGACGCCGCCTTCATGACCGGCGGCTACTATCTGGTCGATGGGGGCTATACGGCGGTTTGAGGGAGCTGTCGGCGTGGGTCGTCAGTCTGGCTCTTCCAGCGGGACCCAGTTCGGCTTGTTCTCGGGGACCCAGCGTGCGCGGGCGCGCGAACCTGCCGGGAGCGCGGCTGGACAGGTCGTCTTCGGCGCCGCTGGGTCCCGGGGTCGGCGCGGCTCCGCCGCTTGCCCCGGGATGACGAAAGGGAGGGTTAGTGCACCCGCGCCTTCCCGATGCTCAGCCCGCCCTCCCCCGCTGACACCGCAATCACACTCCCGTCCTCAATCTCCCCCGCCAGCAGCTTCTTCGCGATCGGATCGACCAGGTCCTTCTGGATCACGCGCTTCAGCGGGCGCGCGCCATAGACCGGGTCGTAGCCCTTGTCGGCGAGCCAGGCACAGGCGCTGTCGTCCAGCGACAGGGTCAGGCGGCGGTCGGCCAGCAGTTTCTCGAACCGGGCCATCTGGATGCGGACGATGCCGGCCATCTGGTCGCGGCCGAGGCGGCGGAACAGGATGATCTCGTCGATGCGGTTGAGGAATTCGGGGCGGAAATGGCCACGGACCTGTTCCATGACGTAGGGCCGTACGCTCTCCACATCGTCGCCCTCGCCCTGGTTGGCCAGCGCTTCGGAGCCCAGGTTGGAGGTCATGATGATCAGGGTGTTCTTGAAGTCGATGACGCGGCCCTGGCCGTCGGTCAGGCGGCCGTCGTCGAGCACCTGCAGCAGGACGTTGAAGACGTCGGGGTGGGCCTTTTCGACCTCGTCGAACAGGATGACCTGATAGGGGCGCCTACGGACAGCTTCTGTCAGGGCACCGCCCTCGTCATAGCCGACATATCCGGGCGGGGCGCCGATCAGGCGGGAGACGCTGTGCTTCTCCATATATTCGGACATGTCCATCCGGGTGATGGCGGCCTCGTCGTCGAACAGGAAGGCGGCGAGCGCCTTGGTCAGCTCGGTCTTGCCGACGCCGGTGGGGCCGAGGAAGAGGAAGCTGCCCAGCGGGCGGTTGGGGTCGTTGAGACCGGCGCGGGCGCGGCGCACGGCGTCGGCGACGGCGGTCAGGGCCTCGTCCTGACCGACCACGCGACGGCGCAGGGCGTCCTCCATGGCCAGCAGTTTCTCGCGCTCGCCCTCCAGCATCTTGTCGACGGGGACGCCGGTCCAGCGGGAGACGACCTGGGCGATCTGTTCGGCGTCGACGACTTCCGGGGTCAGGGGGCCGGATTTGTCGGCCTCGGCGGCCTCGGCGTCGGCGAGCTGTTTCTCGATCTGGGGGATCTGGCCGTAGGCGATCTCGGAGGCGCGGCCAAGGTCGCCGGCGCGCTGGACGGCGATCAGTTCGGCGCGCAGCCGGTCGAGGGTTTCGCGCAGCTGGGCCCCCTGCCCCACCTTTTCCTTTTCGGACTTCCAGCGCGAGGTCAGGTCGTCGGACTGGCCCTCGAGGTCGGCGATCTCGTCCTCCAGCTTTTCGAGCCGGGCCCCGGACGCGGCATCGGTCTCCTTCTTCAGGGCCTCGCGCTCGATCTTCAGCTGGACCAGACGGCGGTCGATCTCGTCCAGCGCCTCGGGCTTGGAATCGACGGCCATGCGGACGCGAGAGCCGGCCTCATCGATCAGATCGATCGCCTTGTCGGGCAGGAAGCGGTCGGTGATGTAGCGGTGCGAGAGGGTGGCGGCGGCGACGATGGCGCTGTCGGAGATGCGCACCCCGTGGTGGACTTCGTACTTCTCCTTGATGCCGCGCAGGATGGAGACGGTGTCCTCGACGCTCGGCTCCTCGATGAAGACGGGCTGGAAGCGACGGGCGAGCGCCGCGTCCTTCTCGACGTGTTTGCGGTACTCATCGAGCGTGGTGGTACCGACGCAGTGCAGCTCGCCGCGCGCGAGGGCGGGCTTGAGCAGGTTGGAGGCGTCCATGGCCCCGTCGCCCTTTCCGGCGCCGACCAGGGTGTGCATCTCGTCGATGAACAGGATGATGCCGCCCTCGGCCGCGGTGACCTCGGCCAGGACCGCCTTGAGACGCTCCTCGAACTCGCCGCGGTATTTGGCGCCGGCGATCAGGGAGCCCATGTCCAGCGCCATGACGGTCTTGTCGCGCAGGCTCTCGGGCACGTCGCCGTTGACGATCCTCAATGCGAGTCCTTCGACGATGGCGGTCTTGCCGACGCCGGGCTCGCCGATCAGGACGGGGTTGTTCTTGGTGCGGCGGGCGAGGACCTGGATGGTGCGGCGGATCTCCTCGTCGCGGCCGATGACCGGGTCGATCTTGCCGTCACGGGCGGCGAGGGTCAGGTCGCGGGCATAGCGTTTGAGGGCGTCATAGGCGTCCTCGGCCCCGGCGCTGTCAGCGGTCTTGCCCTTGCGGACATCGGCGATGGCGGCATCGAGGGCGGCCGGATTGGCACCGACGGATTTCAGTACCTCCGCCGCGACCCCGCCCTCACGCGCGATGGCGCTGAGCAGGCGTTCGGTGGTGACGAAGGCATCGCCGGCCTTTTTCGAGGCTTCCTCGGCAGAGGCGAAGACCCGGGCGGTGTCGCCGTCGAGATAGATCTGGCCATTACCGCCGGTGACCTGGGCGCGCTTCTTCAGGGCCGTCTCGGTCGCAACCTCGGCCTTGGCCGGGTCGCCGCCGGCGGCGGTGATCAGATTGCGAGCGAGGCCGTCGCGCTCCTCCAGCAGCACCTTGAGCAGGTGTTCGGGCGCGAACTGCTGGTGCCGCCGGGCGAGGGCCAGCGACTGGGCGGACTGGACGGCCTGTTTGGCGCGGTCGGAGTAGAGGTCGAGATTCACTTGGCTATCCCCTGATGGCGGACTCCGCCGTCGCGCCCTCTGATGCAAGCAACGCGCCGTGCGGCTGCAACTCAGGTGGGTGTGACCGAAACATCACGCAAGGGGGTGGCTGAGGGGCCGGCCGAAGCCGGCGAAATCAGCTTCCTGTGGTCGGGGCCGAGAAGTCGAACTGTTCCGGCCGCCGCTGGCCGCCGCCGAAATTCCACGTCAGGCCGATGAAGGCCGCACGACCGCCGAACACCTGGTCCGCCTGGTCGGTGAAGGTCGGGGTGCTCAGGGTGGTGGTGGAGCCGAAGTCGTCGAACACATCGCGGACCGTCACATTGAGGGACCAGGCGTCGCTCAGTTTGCGGCGATAGCCGAGATTGACGAGGGTGGACTGTTCGCGGCTGCCCTGGGCCAGCAGCTGCTCGCCGCCCCAGATGCCGGACACCTGCAGGAAGTCTTCCGGCGTCGGGGTCCAGTTCAGGGTCAGACGGCCGGCGACGCTTTCGCCCTCGCTGTCGACCGTGCCGACCAGGCCGGCAGCATCGATCTGCTGGCGGAAGAGGTTGAGGCTGGCATTGTAGCGCAGGGTCGGGTGCAGGGCCCCGCTGGCTACCAGTTCAAGGCCGGTCGAGGTGCTGGCCCCGAGGTTCTCGGGCCGGGTCAGGAAGACGCCGCCGCCCAGCTCGGAGGTGACCGGGGTGAAGGCGTCGCGCGTGTCACGGTAGTAGAGGGTGGCTTGGTAGAAGGTCTGCTGCTGGCGATAGCTCCAGATCAGCTCCAGCGCATCCGTCTCCTGCGGCAGCAGGTCGGGATTGCCCGAGCGGCGGTTCAGATCGTCCTGATAGGTCAGGAAGGGGTTGAGGTCGCCGGGCCCCGGACGCTGGATCCGACGGCCATAGCTGGCCCGCAGGGTCTGGGTATCGTCCAGCTGCCAGGAGACGTTCAGGGTCGGATAGGCGCGGAAATAGTCCTGCGACGACCGCAGGCCGGTGGTGATCTGGTCCAGCTCCAGGTCGGCCTGTTCGAGGCGCAGGCCGAACTGGGCGGTCAGCTTCTCGCCGAAAGGCCGCTCCAGGGTCGCATAGACGGCATGCACCGTCTGATCGAGGTGGAACTCATTGGACACGACGGGGTCCGGGACCAGGCTCGCCGGGGTGGGTCCGCGGGCGAAGAGGTTGTCCTGTTCGAGGGTCAGGGCCTGACGCTCATAGCCCAGCCGCAGGCGGCCGCCGTCGGCCATCGGCCGGACATAGGCACTGGTGAAGCCGATCTGGTCCTGGCGGTTCTGGTTGCTCAGAAACTCGCTGAAAGGAGACGCCACCGGGATCAGCCGGTCGGCCCGGGTGGCGAGCTCGACACCGAAGCGGTTACGGTCGTAGCGCAGCTCATTGGACCATTCATGGCCCGCCGCGTCGAACCGGCGCAGGACACGCGCGCTCGCGCCGGAGAACTGGCCCGCAAAGCCACCCCCCGCCGTCCGGCGATAGGCCGAGGCGATGCCGCCGCCGGCCGCATCGGCCTCATACAGGTCGAGGCTGTCAGCGAAGCTGTCGACGTCCGTATGGCGCACGTCGCCGGTCAGTTGGGTTTTGGCGTCCAGATTGTGCTCGGCCGCCAGGCGGATGAAGACACTGTCGGAATCGCCCTCGACATTCTGGCTCTGGCGGGCCGCAAGGAACCGGCCGGACCCGGCGTCGAACCGCGTCCGCAGCCGCTCGAGTTCCTGCAGATAGGCGTCGTGGCGCACGCCGAAATCGGCGGACAGGGTCGTGGGGCCGTTCACATGAGAGAGGCTGCCGCCGACATTGTAGCGGCCGGTGTCGCCGATGTTGGCGCGCAGCGAGCCGGTCGTGGTCTGGCCGGGACGGACCGTGGTCGGCTTGGAGATCAGATTGATGACCCCGCCCGAGCCCTCGGGGCTGTAGGCGGCGGACGGATTGGTCAGGATTTCGATACGGGCATACTGGGCGGCCGGAATCTGCTGCAGCAGCTGGCCCCTGCTGGGTCCGTTGAACTGGCTGGCAGGCCGGCCGTCGACCAGGATGGTGACACTGGCGTCGCCGCGCAGGCTGACATTGCCGTCGGGATCGACCTCGACCGAGGGAATGTTGCGCAGGGCCTCGGCCAGGGTGCCGGTCTGGGCCTGGAGATCGTTGGCGAGGCTGTAGCTGGTGCCCTCGCTGGAGGTGCGGATGTCATTGGGGCGGGCGGTGACGACCACCTCATCGAGCGACGCGGCCTCGGCGGGCTTTTCGGCATCCTCGGCAGGGGTCTCCTGTTGCGGTGCAGGGGCCGGGGCCGGAGCGGATGGCGGAGTCGGATTCTGGGCCGGCGTCTGGGCGAAGGCCGCGCCCGACGAGGTGGCCAGGGCCGTGCCGACCAGCAGCAGGAAGCGGATGGAAGTCATGACGGAGCCCCTCATGGAGCCGCCCCACGGCCCGCTCCCTTTCCCGCCCGGTAACAGTGTTGCTGCGGCGCGGACAGTTACTTCCTCGTCATGCTGACGTCCGGAATTGGATGGCGCCTTCCCCGGTAGCGGGATAGGTCGGAAACAGTCCGCCATGGTCGCCGGAGCGTCCGCTTGATCCCCCACACAGCCTGGCCCGTCGATCCCGCCGTCATCCTCCCCTTCCTGCTGGCCGTGGCCCTGATCGAGCTGACGCCGGGGCCGAACATGGGCTGGCTGGCGCTGGTGTCACTGGGGCGGGGACGGCCGGCGGGGTTTGCGGCGGTGGCCGGGGTGACGGTCGGGCTGGCGGTGTGGATGCTGGCCGCCGCCTTCGGCCTGACGCAGGTCCTGCTGATCTGGCCGCCGCTGTTCCAGATCATCCGCTGGGCCGGGGTGGTCTTCCTGCTGTGGCTGGCATGGGAGGCCTGGCGCGGCGACAGCGATCCCGCTGCGACGGACGGTCCCGACCACAGCACGATGCGCGGCCTGTTTCTGCGCGGGATGACCGGCAATCTGCTCAATCCCAAGGCGGCGGTCTTCTATGTCGCCCTGCTGCCGACCTTCATGCGCCCCGATCACGGATCGCCGCTGGTGCAGGCGCTGACCCTGGGCGGCCTGCATCTGGTGGTGGCGGTCGTGGTGCATGCCCTGATCGTGCTGGGCGCGGCCGGGGCGAGCGGCGCGGTTGTGGGGCGGGTGCAGGGGCCGGTGCTGCGCGCCGTCATGGCCGGCGGCATCGCCCTGGTGGCCGTATGGATGGCGTGGGAGACGCGGGGTCAGGGCGGGAGCTGAGCCGGACAGGGCTGGTTCGTCACAACGGACACAACGCAGGGCACAACGGACACAACGGGTGCTGTGCGGATGCCCTGACCGAGCTGGCCGTCACGGCCGGGGGCAATGTCCGCACCCACCGGGGTTGGGTTGGATCAATGCGGCGTACGCCGCGATTTCAAGTCCGCCGGAGATTACACCGAACTCAACGGAGCTCCGGTCCCGTGGTGTTCGTTGTGCCCTTCGTTGTGTCCGTTGTGATGAACCTGACAACCGCCGCATCCCGCCAAAGACGCGACGGCCGGTTCAACTCGGCAGACGATTGCTCTAGCGTCCGCGCCGAACCCTGTCCGGAGCCCTTCCATGTCCCTTCGCCTGACCCGCCGCGCGGCGCTGGTTTCCTCGGTGGCCGGGGCGGCCGCCCTGCCCTCGACCGGCTGGGCGCAGGCCGCGGCAAATGACAGCGTCTCCCTGGCCGATCAGGTCGACGCCTATGTGAGACGGGTCATGGCCGGTTTTCCGGACCAGCCGGCGGTGTCGGTGGCCCTGGTCAAGGACGGGCAGGCGGTGCTGACGCGCGGCTATGGCGTACGGGCCATCGGCGGCGCGGCGGTGGATGAGCACACATTGTTCGCCATCGCCTCCAACACCAAGGCGGTGACCTGCGCCGCCCTCGCCATCCTGATCGATGAGGGCAAGGTGAAGTGGGACGAGCCGGTGCGGACCTATCTGCCGGGCTTCAGCCTGTCCAGGCCCGAGCTGAACGGGATGGTGACGGTGCGCGATCTGGTGAGCCACCGGATCGGCTTCGGCCTCGGGGCCGGGGACCTGCTGTTCTGGCCCAACAGCGACCGGACCCGGGCCGAGATCATGGCCGCCGTGCCCCATGTGCCGATCGAGGACAGCTTCCGGACCACCTACCACTACTGCAATCTGATGTTCGTGGTGGCCGGCGAGGTGATCGCGGCGGCCTCGGGCATGGCGTGGGAAGACTTCATCCAGACCCGCATCCTCGACCGGCTGGGCATGACCGCGACCCTGCCGCTGATGATCGGGGCCGATCCGGCGAAATCAGCCCTGCCACACGGGCGGGTCGGGCCGCCGCTGCGTTACCAGGGCGAGATGCGGACCATCGGCCAGTCGATCCAGGAGGTCTGGAACTGGTCCTCGGCGGGGGCGGCCGGTGGCTTCGTCACCACCCCGGTCGACTGGGCCAGATGGATCGCGGTGCAGCTGGCGCGCGGCGAACTGCCCGACGGGACCCGGCTGTATTCCGAAGCCCGGGCCAATGAGATGTGGCGGCCCAACATCATCATCTCCAACTCGGCCGGGCCGACCGAGACCCTGCCCGGGCGGGCCATCGCCTCGACCTATGCCACCGGCTGGCAGGTGCAGGACTATCGCGGCGAGCGGATGATCACCCACGGCGGCGGAGCCCCGGGCTATGTCTCGGGCACCGTGCTGATCCCGGGGCGTAATGCGGGCTTCTCCTATTTCACCAATGCCGAGGAGAGCTTCCTGACCCGCGCCCTGCGCAGCGGCATCACCGACATCGTGATGGGCAAGACCGGCTTCGACTGGGTCGCGGACGGGGTGCGGCTGCGGGACGAAGGGGATGCGAAATCGATCGAGGCGGCGGCGGAGATCGATGCAAAACAGGCGGCAGGTGCACCACCGTCCCTGCCGCTGTCGGCCTATGCCGGAACCTGGCGCGATCCCTGGTACGGCGACATCACGATCCAGGCCCGGGACCTCCAGCTGTGGCTGAGTTTCAGCCGGACCCCGTCGCTACAGGGCCCGGTCGAGCCGTATGACGGCGACACCCTGCGGACCCGGTTCACCGACCGGCGCGAGGAGGATGCCTTCATCACCTTCAGGCTGGAGAACGGCCGGCCCGTATCAGCGACCATGAAGGCCGTCAGTCCGGATGCGGACTTCAGCTATGACTATCATAACCTGCGCCTGACGAAGGTTTGAGCCCCTACTCCGTCTGACGCCGCGAGACCCGGCCCGCCTCGAGGACGGGCATGCCGGCCTCGGTGGGGATGTAGATGGTTTCGCGGCCGGACTTGCCGGCGGTTTCCTTGAGCATGTCGATATAGGCCCAGCGCAGGTAGTTCTCCGGCCCGCCGAGGCTTTCGGCCATGATGCGGTTGGCCTCATTGGTGCCGCGGGCGCGGGCGACCTCGGCCTGGGCGGTCAGCTGGGCCGAGTCGAGGGCGGCCTGGGCTTCGAGCACGCGGATGCGGCGGTCCTGGACGGCCTGCTCATAGGCGGCCTTGCCCTGCATCTGTTTGGAATAGACGTTGTAGGTCGGCAGGCCGATCATGACGACGACAAGGACGATAACGACCGCGATGACCGAGCCGATGGTGATGCTGACGCCGCGCATGGGAACCTCCTGACAGGAGCGGGACCATCCCGCCGTGCGAGATTTGCGGTCCGGGCGGGCGGGGTCAAGGGCGGAAAGATGCCCTGTCAGGCCGGCACCAGCTCGATCAGGTCGAGGTTGGACTCGGCCTGGGGCCAGGGGATGACCAGCCGCCAGCGGCGGTCACCGATCCGCTCCAGAACAGCGATCAGGTCGCGGTCGGGCCGCTGGCCGTAGGAGTTGGCGGGCGGCTCCTCGGCCAGGGCCAGCGAGCCGAGCATGACCATCTGACGATCGTTCTCGGGGAACAGCAGGCCACCGGGGCGCTGGCTGCCGGTCTGTTTGGAGAATTTCAGACCCCGCGGCGTGGCTTCGATGCGGCAGGCGAACCAGCCGTAGACAACATAGCCGAGGCCGTCCTCGCCCCCCTGGGACCCCAGTTTGACGGTGCGGCAGCGATAGTCGCCGGGCGGCGGTGCGACGGATGACCGGGCGGCGCGTGGCTCGATCAGGTCACCGAGGCCGGTCAGGTCGCCCGAGCCGGGCTGACGGCGGGCCTGTTGCAGGGCCAGAGACCAGGCCGCATCGCGGCGGCTGTAGCGGTCGCGGTCGGATGCCGTGACGATGCCGCGCCAGTCGCGCAGCGCCACCGGTCCGGCGGCCTCTCCGGAAGCGGCGGGCGGCGGCGGGGGTGGTGGCGGGGGTGGCGCGGAGGCACAGGCGGCGAGCACGAGGCTCGCCAAAAGGCTCAGGGCCAAAGACCGCGACAGGCCGGACATGGGCGCTCCGGGAGAGATCGAGGCCCCCTTGGGCCAGCGAAGCGAGGCGACGTCAAGCGACCTCGCGCGACGGGCAGGGTCCCGGTCAGTCCTCGGCGGCTGCGGCCTCGACCTTGCGGCGGGGCGCGCGACGTTTGGGCGCGGCGGCCTCTTCGGCGGCTTCAACGGGTTCCGGTGCCGATGCGGTCGAACGGGTCAGGAAGCCCGGCAGGGCCGAGGGACCGTCGTCGGTGGCCACGCCGGCATCGCGGCGGGGCTTGCGCTCGGGACGTTCGGGGCGGGCCGGGCGCTCGGCCCGTTCGGAACGGACGTCCGGGGCGGCCTCGGTCGTCTCGGCGGGCGGGGCTTCGTCTTCCGCACGCGGCTCGCCGCCTTCGCGTTCGAAGCGGGCGTTGCGCTCCAGCTGGCGGCGTTCCCAGCGTTCGCGGCGGGTCTCGCGGCGGCTGCCGTCAGGGTTGAAGCCACCCTCGCCTTCGGCGCGGGGCTCACGGGGTTCGCGCGGCTCGCGGTCCTGACGCGGCTGGTCGTCGCGGTCGCGCCATTCGCGACGGGGCTGTTCGCCCTGACGGTCATTGGGACGGTCGTTCTGGCGGTCGTTCTGGCGTTCCTCGGCCTCGCGCTGGCGGGCCTCGATCTGGGCGAGACGGTCGGCCTCGACCTTTTCGGCAGCCATGATGGCGGCGGCCTGGGCGCCGGTCTCGTCCTCGAAATCGATGTCGAAGCCCTGTCCGGCGAGTTCGCGCTGGGCGATCTCGGACACGGGACGCGAGGGCTGGAGGGCGCGAAGGACGCGGAAATAGTGTTCGGCGTGCTGGGTATAGTTCTCGGCCAGGACGCGGTCGCCGGCGGCCGAGGCGTCGCGCGCCAGCTGCATATAGCGCTCATAGACGGTCTGGGCGTTGCCGCGGACCTTGATGTTCTCGGGGCCTTGCGAGTCCCACGAACGGTTCGGATTGGTGGCGTTGGCGTTGCTGTTTCCGCCGCCGCTGCCGGGCTTTCTGTTGCGTCCGCGCTGACGCTTCATGCCCTTGAAATCTCTCATCCGACGCTACCGTGCTTTGTATGAGGGACGGTCCGGGGCGATGGCCGCCGGTGCTGTCCGTTGGGTCGTTCCGCTTCGTTCCGGGGCCAATCCCCGCTGACGATGTGATCGGAAATCCGTGCCGCCCCGTGGTCCGCCGGGCGACCGGGCCCGACCTTCACATGCCCTGAGCGCGCGTGGATGGGCCTGAAGCGGTCCAAGGCGTGCGTTTTGGGTGGGAGACAAACGAAGACTTAGCGCGGCATGGGGCCGTTTCCAAGGGGTTTGTTTGAGACCCCTCCAACACCCTTCGGGCGGTCCCCCTCCCCCGATAGGGGAGGATCCCTACATCTTCGGAATGGGGTTTGTCCTCGGGTCCGGGCCGTTGGTGACGACGCGGTCGCGGTCGGACAGGTCCTTGACGATGATGACGTGCTCGAAGCCCGCGGCCTCGAACAGGGCCTTGACCTGCGGGCCCTGGTCCCAGCCGATCTCGACGGCGAAAATCCCCTCGGGGCGCAGGATGCGGCGGATCTCCGGGGCCAGTTCGCGATAGGCGACGAGGCCGTCGGGACCGCCGTCCAGCGCCAGATGCGGGTCATGCTCGCGCACCTCGGGATCGAGGCCGGGGATGTCGCCCGAGGGGATGTAGGGCGGGTTGGAGACCACCAGGTCGAAGCTGGCGTCGCCGAAACCCGCGGCCCATTCGGTGCGCAGGAAGGTGGCGCGGTTGTCCAGTTCGAGGTTGGTGGCGTTCTCCTTCGCCACGGCCAGGGCCTCGAAGGAGATGTCGGTGCCGACGCCGCGGGCCCCGGCCCGCTCGGCCAGGGTGGCCAGAAGGATGGCGCCGGAGCCGGTGCCCAGGTCGATCATCTCGAAGGCCTGATTTGGCGGGAAGGCCAGCATGACCACGTCGAGGATGGCCTCGGTGTCCGGGCGGGGGCTGAGCACGTCGGGGGTGACGTTCAGCATGATCTTCCAGAAGCCCTTGCGGCCGAGGATGCGCGACACCGGCTCGCGGCGCAGGCGGCGTTCGACGAAGCCGTCCAGGGCGGCCTGCTGGTCAGCGGTCACGACGCGATAGGGGTCGGTCAGGATGTCGGCGCGGCTCGCGCCGGTGGCGACTTCCAGGAGCAGGCGGGCGTCAATGGAAGGGCTGTCGATGCGGCCGGCCTTCAGCGTTGCGGTCGCGGCCTTCCAGGCGGTCAGCAGGGTCGGGGTCATGGGGTCTCCGGGCATTCGGCGGTCTGGAGCATTGTTGGGCAAGTTCCGGGACCAGACTCGCTGTTTCAGTCAGGTCCGGTCAGGCTTCAGCCGAACTCCGCCTCGAGATCGGCGAGACGGGCGGCCTGGTCCTCGGCGATCAGGGCGTTGAGCAGGGGATCGATGTCACCCTCAAGGATCTGCGGCAGGCTGTGCAGGGTCAGGCCGATACGGTGGTCGGTCACCCGGCCCTGCGGGAAGTTGTAGGTGCGGATACGCTCCGACCGGTCGCCGGAGCCGACCTGGGATTTGCGCGAGTCGGAGCGGGCGTCGTCCTTCATCTGACGCTGCATGTCATAGAGGCGGACGCGCAGGTTCTTCATCGCCTTGTCGCGGTTGACGTGCTGGGACTTCTCCGAGGAGGTCACCACGATCCCCGAGGGGAAATGGGTGATGCGGACGGCGGAATCGGTCTTGTTGACGTGCTGACCGCCCGAGCCGGAAGCGCGGAAGGTGTCGATGCGGATATCCTTGTCGTGGATCTCGATCTCGACATCCTCGACCTCGGGCAGGACGGCGACCGTCGCGGCCGAGGTGTGGATCCGGCCGCCGGCCTCGGTCGTCGGCACCCGCTGGACGCGGTGGACGCCGCTCTCGAACTTCAGCCGGCCGAAGACGCCATCGCCCGTGACCGTGGCGATGATCTCCTTGTAGCCGCCGGCGTCGCCCTCGGTGGCCGAGTCCAGCTCGACCTTCCAGCCGCGGGTGGAGGCATAGCGGGAGTACATGCGGAACAGGTCGCCCGCGAACAGGGCGGCCTCATCACCGCCGGTGCCGGCGCGGACTTCCAGGACGGCCGAAGCGTTCTCGTCGGCGTCGCGCGGGGCCAGCAGCAGGGCCACGTCGCGCTCCATGTCGGGCAGCCGGTCCCTGAGCGCCTGCAGTTCGTCAGCGGCCATTTCGGCCATCTCGGGGTCCGCCGCCATGGCTTCGAGATCAGCCATCTCGGCCCGGGTCCTCGCCAGCGCCATGACGGCGTCGGCGACGGGCTTCATCTCCGCATGTTCCCTGGACAGGCGGACGATCTCCTGGCCGTCGCTGGCCGCACCCATCCGCGCCTCCACCTGGTGGAAGCGGTCGAGCACCTGATCGAGCCGGGCCTGGGGCAGTCGCAAGGGGGAAGCGCCTCTTCAAAACGGGAGGCGGTGTTTACTCCGACGGACACCGCCCTGTCGATGCAGGCCTGTCGATGCAGGGGAGCGGCTGGCCGGGACGGCTCAGCCCGGCCGCGTGGCCGCGAAGCTCGGCCGGGTCTCCAGCGCCGCCTGCAGGGCCACCAGGCCCGGACGACCCGCCGCGAAGTCGAAACCGGGATGGCGGAAGCCGATCCAGGTCACGGCAATGCCGGCGGTGATGACGCCGATGTCCAGCCGGGCCGGATCGGGGCGTGCGGCCTCAAGCGCATCAAGCGCCCGGCCCATGTTTTCGGTCCAGCGGCCGATCCACGACGGTGACTGTTCGCTTTCGGGGCGGCGCTTTTCCAGCACCAGCTTGACCCCCATCTCCAGCGCCTGATTGC
Source organism: Caulobacteraceae bacterium (assembly GCA_040380105.1). GTDB lineage: Bacteria > Pseudomonadota > Alphaproteobacteria > Caulobacterales > Caulobacteraceae > Brevundimonas. The sequence goes on from JBEIJS010000045.1 coordinate 14,857, forward strand.
CCAGGGTCTCGAGTCGCCGCACGCGCAGACGCTCCGCGCCGTCGGCGGGCAGGAGGCGCGGGCCGGAGCCGAGAGCGTCGAGGTAGTCGCAGATCACAGGGCTGTCGTTGAGCGGCAAGCCGTCCTCTGCAATCAGGGTCGGGACCTGGACGACCGGATTGGAGGCCAGCAGTTCGGGGGCATTGGCATAGGGGTCGACCACGATCTCCTCGATCCGGTCGATCAGCCCCTTCTCACGCGCCACGATCCGGCATTTGCGGGCGAAGGGCGACGGGACTGTGATGTAGAGTTTCATGCTGCTCTTCCCAGATTCAAGAGACCGATCACGGGTACTGTCGGCTGGTGTGCAGCACGTTCACGATCCGCACCAGTTTCTCTTCCACGCGATAGACCAGAATGTAGTGGGGATGGACGACCATCTCCCGCGTGCCGGCTCGGCGCCCGGGTCGCCCTGCCATCGGAGACCGGGCAAGCCGGTCGGCAGCGGCCTCGAAGAGGTTGTTCATAGCCTCGGAAGCATCGGGATTTCGCCCGGCGATGAAGGCAAGAATCGAGCGCAGGTCGGACCGCGCATCTTCGGCCCAGGCGACCCGGGCCACGACTATTTGCGGTAGCTCTCGATCAAGGCCTTCATTTCCGCCATGACCTGTTCATGCGGAATCGGAGGCCGGGTGTCCGCCAGAGACCGCTCCACCTTTGCCCGGAACCAGACGTCATAGGCTTCGGCCTCTTCGGTCGAGGCGAACCCGGATTCTGTGGGATCGAGCGCAGGCATGGGCGGACTATGCGCCCCGTCCGAAGTCGCTGCAACCGACTGCTACCCCAGGGCGATCACCGGCGCGGCTTCTACCGAGCGTGCGGCATCCAGCTCGGCGGCCTTGGCTTCGACCAGTTCAACGATGTGATCGACCATGCCGTCGTTGTGCTGTTTGTGGGCCATCCTGCCGTTGACATAGACCATGCCCGAGCCGGCCCCGCCGCCGGTGAAGCCGACGTCCGTGTACAGGGCTTCACCCGGTCCGTTGACGACGCAGCCGATGATGGACAGCGACATGGGCGTGGTCACATGGGCCAGACGCTCCTCGAGGATGCCGACGGTCTCGATCACGTTGAAGCCCTGGCGCGCGCAGGAGGGACAGGCGATGATGTTCACGCCGCGGTGGCGCAGGCCCAGCGACTTGAGGATGTCGAAGCCGACCTTGACCTCTTCTACCGGGTCGGCGGCGAGCGAGACACGGATGGTGTCACCGATCCCGGCCCAGAGCATGGAGCCCAGGCCGATGGCGGACTTGATCGTGCCCGACCGCAGGGGACCGGCCTCGGTCACACCAAGGTGCAGCGGGCAGTCGATGGCCTCGGCCAGCTGTTGGTAGGCCGCCACGGTCAGGAAGGGGTCGGAGGCCTTCACCGAGATCTTGAACTCGTGGAAATCGTGGTCCTGGAGGATGCGGGCGTGGTTGAGCGCGCTCTCGACCATGGCCTCGGGGCAGGGCTCGCCGTATTTTTCCAGCAGCTCCTTCTCCAGTGAGCCGGCATTGACGCCGATGCGCATGGAGCAGCCGTGGTCGCGGGCCGCCTGGATGACCTCCCGGACGCGGTCGGCCGAGCCGATATTGCCCGGATTGATGCGCAGGCAGGCGGCCCCGGCCTCGGCCGCCTCAATGCCGCGTTTGTAGTGAAAATGGATGTCGGCAACCAAAGGGATGCGGGACTCGCGGGCGATGGTCCGGAAGGCCGCCGTCGAGGCCTCGTCGGGGCAAGAGACCCGGACGATGTCGGCACCGGCCTCCTCCAGCTGGCGGATCTGCTCCAGCGTCGCCGCCGCGTCGGACGTCGGCGTATTGGTCATGGACTGGACAGAGATCGGCGCATCACCGCCTACAGGCACCGATCCGACCATGATCTGGCGGCTCTTGCGGCGCTCGATGTGTCGCCAGGGACGGATATGGGAAAGGTCAGTGCTCATGGGGCCGCAACATAGGGCCTTGATTGCGGCATGGCCACGACACCCGATGCCGCGATCAGCCGCC
>JBEIJS010000046.1:0-16518 GCA_040380105.1 Caulobacteraceae bacterium
CATGGGCGTGCGCGCGCCATCGCGTCCCAGACCAAGGGGCCAGTTGGCGATGGCCTCGGGGTCGCGCAGATCCGCGAACGGCACCTCTGCCTGGGGCAGTCCAAGTTCCTCGCCCTGATAGAGGAAGGCGTTGCCACGGAGCGCGAGCAGCAGCGCCATGGAAAGCCCGGCGGGAAACAGTTCGGCCTCGCCGGTTGCCCAGCGTGAAGCGACACGCGGCGCATCATGGTTGGAAAAGGCCCAGCTGGGCCAGCCTTCACCGACTGCCCCGGACCATTGCGCTACGGTCCGTGCGACCAGATCCGGCGTCAGCCGATCAGCGGACAGAAAGTCGAAGCTGTAGACGCTGTGCAGGTGCAGATCGTCGGCGGTGTAGCTCTTCATCTCGGTGGCGGACCATTCACCGCCAATCTCGCCGACCAGAAAAATCTCCCCACAACGATCCGCCAGCGCCCGAACCCGCCGGACAAAGGCCAGGATTTCGGGTTGCGACTGGTTATGGAGATGTATCTGAAAGTCGAAGGGCCGGGTGCGCAACCGGCCGTCCGGCGGCCGTACCGGATTGTCGGGCAATGCCGGGTCGTGCATCGCATAGTTGATCGCGTCGAGCCGGAAGCCGTCGACGCCGCGCTCCAGCCAGTAGCGCATCGCCTCCAGCAAGGCGTCCTGGACGGCGGGTTCGCGACAGTTGAGCTGGGGCTGCTCCGCCAGGAAATTGTGCATGAAATACTGGTTGCGGGCGGCATTCCACCTCCAGGCCGGCCCGCCGAAGACAGACTGCCAGTTGTTGGGCGGTGCCCCATCGGGCCCTGGATCCGCCCAGACGTACCAGTCAGCGTGAGGTCCCTCGGGGACATCGCGGCTTGAAGCAAACCAGCGATGTTGATCCGAGGTATGCGCAAACACCATGTCGACGATAACCCGAAGCCCAAGGGCATGCGCCCGGGCAATCAGGGCGTCGAAATCAGCAAGCGTACCGAACAGCGGATCGACATCCGTATAGTCGGCAACGTCATAGCCATAGTCCTTCATGGGCGAGACGAAGAAGGGCGACAGCCAGATGGCGTCGACGCCGAGCGAGGCGACGTGATCGAGCCGCGCGGTTATACCGGCGAGATCACCAACCCCATCGCCGCCCGTGTCCAGAAAACTGCGCGGATAGATCTGGTAAATCACCGCACCCTTCCACCAGGGTGGTGCCGTTTGGGTGACCGCCTGCGGCATCGCATGCTCCTGATAAGCGGTCGGTTCGAGCCGATCCTGTCGTCATCCGCAGAGGTTAGGCGGGGGGGCGACGGGGCGTCGCGACCAAATCGCGGGTGCGCAAATTTCTGACAGTATATGGCGCACGGATGACATAACCCGTCCCGGACCCGGCCCCGCAGGATGACTACGATGCCGACAAGGCCGGGCCGCCCTTCAGGGGTTGAGACCCAATGCCGCGAGGATTCGGGAGGGCGAGGGTTTGAGCGGCTTGTCGCAACACGCACGCCATGAACGCGACGGCTGTCTGATCGTCAGACCGAGACTGGCCGATCTGTCGCGCCTGCTGCTCCGGGTGGAAGGAGCACAGAGATGCTGACCTTGCAGCGGCGCCGCGGTCTCCCGTTTTTCGTCCTGATCAGCCTGCCGGCCACGGCGATGGGGTTCGCCCTTTCGGTGCAGATTTCGGTGCTGAGCTGGATGCTGTCGACCCGGTATGGCCTCGCCATCGAAGAGATCGGCCTGGTGTGGGCGGCGGGTCCCCTCGCCGGGATCGTCGGCCAGTTGCTGGTCGGTAGCCTCAGCGATCGCACATGGCTTTGGGGCGGGCGACGGCGGGTCTTTATCATTCTCGGCGGAGCGGTCGCCGCCGTGTCGATCCTGCTACTGCCGCAGATTGGCGTGATTTCCCAGGCAGTCGGCCTGCCCGGCGTCTTCGGTATCGCCATTTCCGTGGCACTGGCGCTGGATCTGGCAGTCAACGTCGGCTTCAGTCCCACCCGCGCGCTTATTGCCGACCTCACCGGGACGGGCACCGAAAGGGCCGGTGCCTACAGCATCATGCAGCTGGTTTCGGGCAGCTTCGGCGTCGCCGCCTACGCTATTGGCGCGCTGCTCGGCAATGACGTGCTCATCTACGTCGCGGTCGGGCTGGTGCTGCTCTTTGCGGTCGTGCCTTCGCTGCTGGTGACCGAACCCGCTGCGCTGTCGGCAGACGCACCGGCAGCCTCCCGGTCAGCGGTCGGGTCGCAGCCCGCCGCACCTGTCTCCATTCCGGAAAATGTCTGGCTCTCGAGCGTGAGATCACTGTCTCCGCTCTGGGCGATCCTGATCTATGACATCTACGGCCTGGCTATCCGGATGACGGATGCGAACCTTTCGGACGGCACGGCTGAGCTTCTGTGCACGCTTGCGACCCTTGGGCTCGTCACCCACGCCTTCTTCGGAAGGGAGGATCGACACACCGGCTTTCGCCGCATCGTCGCAGCAAGCGCCTTCTGCTGGCTGGGTGTACAACCGATCTTCGTCTATATGGTCAGCTTCCTTCAGGGCCGGATGACCGGGCTGGACGATGCGGCCCTCGGCCAGGTGACAGCCCTCGCCTTTCTGGCGATGAACGGCGTCGCCGCCCTCGCCCCACTCCTGCTTGGCCGACTGGCGCGACGTGCCGGTGCGCTGCCGGTCCACGTCGGGGCCATCGCCGTGATGGCCGCCGGATGCCTTGCGATCTGGTTGTTCGTCACCTCACCCTGGCAACTCTACGCCCTGATGGCTCTCTGCGGCATCGGCTGGGGCTCGATCGTCAGCCTGCCCTTCGCGATCATGTCGGACCGGGTGGCCCCGACGCGCATGGGTCTGTTCATGGGCCTTTTCAACCTTTCGGTCGTCCTGCCCCAGCTGGTAACCAGCCTGGGGATCGGCACCCTGATGGCGGCGGCCGATGACAAGGGTGTGGTGTTCGGCCTTTCCGGTCTGTTCCTTGGTCTCTCGGCCCTGTGCTGGTCCCTGATCTCCCGCAATTCCCTCCTGCTGAAAGGCGCGCCGCAATGAACCGCCTGTTGATCTGCCTGGCGATCCTGGTGGCCCTGTGCGCCAACCCTGCGGCTGCACGCGTGTCCGGGTCGGACACCGTCCAGGCTCCCCGCAATGTGCTGGAAAACGAGGTCGTCTATCACATTTTCCAGCGCAGCTTTCGCGACAGTAACGGCGACGGTCACGGCGACCTTGCGGGTGTCCGGCAGGGCCTGCCCTATCTCAAAAGCCTCGGCGTCACGGCCATTCTGCTGACCCCGCTCTACCCCAGCCGGGTCTATCACAACTATTTCGCCACGGACTTTGTCGGCGTCGACCCTCGATACGGGACCATGGAGGACTATCGGTCCCTGGTCGCGTCTGTCCACGCGGCCGGGATGAAGATCTACCTCGACATGGAGTTCCAGTATCTCGCCGGAGGCCACCCCTGGTGGACCGCCGCCATGGCCGACCGCAACTCGCCCTACGCCGACTACATGCTGTGGGACGACCGTGCCGCAGGTATCGCCGAAGAAGGGCCTTTCGGTCTTCGCGAGATCCACAACTTCAACCGTGACACCCACGGCGTGACCACCGTCAACCTCGGTCATCCTGAGGTCGGGGCCTATTTTGACGCCTATCTGCACGACTGGGTGGATCCGAACCGTGACGGCGATTTCACAGACGGCGCCGACGGCTTTCGGCTTGACCACATGATGGACGATCTCGATTCCAAGGGCATCCTTACTGATCTGTTTGCCGGCTTCTGGAGACCGGCCTTCGACAGACTACGGGCCATCAATCCCGACATTGCCCTCATCGCCGAGCAATGGGACTGGCAGTACGGCGAGGACTACCTGACCCGGGCCGATACCAGCGCCGTATTCGCCTTTCCAATCCATGAGGCCATCCGGAGCTGGGATCGCACGGCCCTGGTTACAGCCATCAATCGCACCAGCGAGGTCACACCGGCCGGCAAGGCCCAGTTGATCTTCGCGGAGAACCACGACGTCAACCGCATCGCCTCGGACCCGGGGATGACACCTGAGAAGTTGCGCTCGGCGGCGGCCCTCGTTTTTCTGCTACGGGGCACCCCGATCCTCTACTACGGGCAGGAACTGGGGATGCGCGGCCGGAAGGACGCCGGCTATCAGACGGATGAAGCTGACATTCCGATGCGCGAAGCGTTCAAATGGGCCGCAATCGATGCCGCGCCGGAGCAGGCCATCTGGTACCGGCGCCCGGGTGAACGATTCTGGGATCAGCGCTATGCCCGCGATCACGACGGGATTTCGGTCGAGGAGCAGCAGCCTCGTCCGGACTCTCTACTGAACCACTATCGCAGGTTGGCGAGCCTTCGCCGGACCCATGACGCGCTTGTTGCAGGTGCGCAGGCGGTGATCGACGGTGACGCCCGATTGCTGATCGTAGAGCGAAGCACCGCAGATCAGCGGCTGGTGATTGTCAGCAATCTGTCGGCGGAGGCGGTCAGTTATGAGGGAGCCGGAAGCACAGGTCCCGACCTGATCGGCGGCGGCACCGGCGCATTGCGGCCTTGGCAGACGGCGCTGTACCTGATCCCCTGAGACCCTAGGCCGTTGCCACCCCGGCCAGACTGTCAGCATGGTGCCCAATGGTCGTTCAACCCATCTGCGAGCCCGTTCGCCTTCCGCTTGGGATCAATGCGCTCGTCACCCGTGTATCGGCGTCGGCTTCGGCACCGCCGCCCGCGCGACTGCTGCATTTCCATGATGTCGCAGAGATCGTCCTGTTCGGAGAGACCCGCGGCCATTTCGAGTGCGACACGCTCAGCTTTCCGATCACACCCGGCTGTGCGGTCTTTGCACCGACGATGCGCTATCACGACTTTCACTTCGAGGCCGGCCCCAAGAACTGGACGCTGATCCAGGTTGACCCCTACGTCCTGACCCGGGTGACCAATGTGCCCATTCCGGCCGGGCCGTTCTGCGTGAACCCGGACGCCGTCATGAAGGCTCGCCTCGCCGTCCTCGCAGACTGGCTTTCCGATATTGCCGCCGCCAACCCTGCCGATCCATTGATCGACCAGATCGTCGGGCTCATCATGCATGCTCTTTGCCGGATCCCCCAGGTCAGGGCAGAGGCGATGCCTGGGCGGGCTACCCAGCTCGCCCGCTTCATGCCGATCCTTGAGAGACTGCGCGCCGACCCGGGCAATCCGGTTCCGCTCCGGGATGCTGCCTCGCTGAGTCATCTGTCACCCGCCTATTTTTCCCGGCGGTTCGCCGCAGTGTTCGGTTGTGGCTACTCCGATTATGTCACCGCTTTCCGGCTGCACATCGCGTCACGCTGGATAGCCACGACGAACCTGCAGCTTTCGGAGATTGCCTATGCATCGGGATTCTCCTCTCCGTCGCATTTCTCGGCCCGGTTTCGTGAGCGGTTCGGCATGACGGCTCGCGAGTACCGCGACCGACTGAAGCATCCTGGTTGACGGACGGATCGCGAAGCAAGGGCTGACGGGCGCTGTCGCGGTCATGAGGGCGGCAACCGACCTTTCAGATTGCTGTTGTCAGACAGGTCGCTCAACGCGGGTCACGGCCGCCTGCGCCACCGCGACGGCGCCGAGGGGCCCCGCCAAGGTTCCCAGGGCGGGTGCAGCGACGAAAGCGTCGATGTCCGCGGCGATGGCGGGGGCAACACCATAGCCTTTCAGTGTCTCAACAAGCGCCCGACGAACCAGGGGCAGCAAAAAGGGCTGTCCGGCGACGACCCCGCCGCCGATCAGAATCCGTTGCGGGGCGGTCGTCAGGACCAGATTGTGCATAAGCGCGGCGAGCGCATGAACCACCTCCGCCCAGATCGGATCGCTCGGTGGCAGTTCGACGGCGGGAACACCGGCCTGCGCCTGGATCGCAGGCCCGGACGCGAGCCCCTCTACACAATCCCCATGGAAACGGCAGGCCCCGGGCCAGCTCCGCCCGGCAAGACGGGGGATCCGCAAATGACCGGCTTCCGAATGCCCCAACCCCCTTACTGTATGGCCCTGGACCACAGAGCCAACGCCGATACCGGTGCCGACCGTCACATAGGCATGGCTGTCCAACCCCTGCGCTCCCCCCCACCGCCCTTCCGCCAGGGCCGCGCCATTGACGTCTGTATCCAGACCGACGGGGACACCGAAGGACGCCAGTCCAGCCAGCAGGTTCGCGCCGGTCCAGCCGGGTTTGGGCGTATTGACGAGGCTTCCATGGAGCGGCGAGGCCGGGTCGAGTTCAAGCGGGCCGAAGCTCGCCACGCCGATGGCCCGGAAGCCGTGCTGCGCCTGCCAGCGGACCAGGACCGCATTGATGGCTGCCAGGGTTTCCGTCGGCGTCGTGGTCGGAATCCGGACCTCCGCGCGGATATCGCCCGGCCCTGTGGCCAGCAGACAAACGCATTTGGTGCCCCCCATCTCGAGGCCGGCAAACGGCAGTTCCACCTCGGTCATCTTGCCAGCCTCCCGTTCACCATCCGGTATAGCCGCCGTCGACGCAGACGGATATCCTAGGTCGGCCCGAGCCAAAAGGCCCCTCGACTTCCTTGCCTCTGGCGGCGCGGGATGCACTGACGGATCTCCGCGCGGACGGCAATCAGGGACTGATTCAGGCATCCGGATCCCGCACCTACCGCTTCGCCCGCCTTGGCAAGATGGGCCTGGCAGCGCGCCAACTGCGACTATTGGAGACAGGCCAGCTTGGGATTGCCCGCACCGCCACGCACTTCCCCGATAACCGCCGGGTGTTTTTCACCCAGGGACCAGTCTCGGGCTTTGCCGCGCCTGACGGAGACAGGTTGTCGTTGGACGCCCGCACCGCCACGATCTGGTCGGCCTCCTCAAACCATGACGCCCGAATGTAGCGCCAGTTGGCCACCGTCGTTGTTCATGATCAGGCCTGAAAGATAGGAGGCCTCGTCCGACGCCAGGAAGGCGATGGTGTCTGCCTGTTCGGCAGCGGTGCCCATCCGGCCGAGCGGGACGCGCTGTACACGGGCCTTCAGCCGCTCGGGGTCCATTCCCGTAGGACCGGTCGTCATGTCGGTCGCGGTAATGCCGGGGCAGACGCAGTTTACGCGGATGCCGTGGCGACCCCATTCGACCGCCAACGACCGGGTCAGGCCGACAACGCCGTGTTTGGACACCACATAGCCAATCTGGTTCGGCACAGCCGCCAACCCTGCGATTGAGGCCACATTGACGATCGCGCCATGGCCCACAGGAATCATGGCGGCATTCGCGGCAGCCTTGGACCAGAAGAACTGCGAATACAGATTGGTCCGCAGGACCCGGTCCCAGGCGACGAAGTCCTCGGCCGGCGCCACAACGGATATACCCGCGTTGTTAATCAGGACATCGATCCGACCATGGACTCGCATGACCTCGGCCACGCTGTGATTCACCACAGCCTCATCAGCAGCATCGCCCGGGATGGCGAAGGCCTGGCCGCCGCCCGCCCGGATCGCATCGACCGTGCCTTCACCGGCAGCAGGATCGAGGTCATTGACCGCAACAACAGCGCCCTGGGCTGCCAGCAAGACTGCGGTTACCTTTCCTATGCCGTCGCCTGCTCCCGTGACAATGGCCACTCTGTCCCTGAACCGCATGGCGCGCACATCCCTCATGTCCCGGTCCATCATCACCCGGCTGGCTTCGGGTTGAAGACCGCTCTTGTCCGGGCTGTTACCAGTGACGGCCGACCCGCGATCAGGCCCGTCACAACCAGGCCGGACCCGATCAGCGCCACCAGCCAGGCCACAGCCTCGAACCCGCCTGTCCACTGATGCAGAAGACCCACTCCCAGCGGTGCCAGGGCCGCCGGCACATAACCAACGCTCTGGGCCATGCCGGACAGGTGAGAGGCCACATGGCTGTCGGGCGAGCGCAGTAGCACCATCGTCAGCGCCAGCGAAAAGAGCCCCCCCTGCGCCAGACCCTGAATCACCGCCCAGACCCAGACCTGCGCAAGCGGCGCAAGCAGAAGCCCGAGCAAACCCACTGTTCCCGCGATGGACAACAGGACCGCGATCAGCTTCTGGCCCTGCCAACGAGAGGCGACTGATGGAATAGTCAGGGATGTAGCCAGTTGGACTACGATCAGGACGGACAGCACCAAGCCTGCAGTCACAGCGTCCAGCCCCCGTTCTCGCAGGATGGGAGCGAGCCAGCCAAGCACGCAGAAGGCCAGAGCCGACTGAAAACCCATGAAGAGCGCCACACTCCAGGCCAATGGATCACGCCACAACCCGGTGACCGGCAAGACGACGTCACCGTCCCGCTTCCCCTTCAGCAGCAGCCGCGGCCACCAGAGGCACAGCGCAGCGAGGGCCGGAATAGCCCACATCGAGAGACCGGTCCGCCATCCACCGTCCAGGATCACCTCAACAGGAACAGTGACCGCTGCGGCAAAGGCGGCACCGCCCGAGATCGCGGTGACATAGGCTCCGGTCAACAAAGCTGTTCGATCTGGAAAGTCCCTTTTGACGAGGGTCGGCAGAAGGACGTTCGCCACCGCTATCGCTCCCCCGGCCAGCACAGAAAACGAGAACAGCGCCCAGACGGGTCCCAGTGCACGCAATGCGGTTCCGACGGCGATAAGGAGCAGGGCACCAAACAGACTGCGTTCGACCCCCCACCGTCTCGCCAGCACCGGGGCCGCTGGCGCACAAAGACCAAGACAGAGCACGGGCAAGGTTGTCAGAACGCCGACCTGCCAAGGCTGGATTCCTGTCGCGCTTACCACTTCAGGCAGTCGCACCGAGAGGCTGGCGAACACAAGGCGCAGGCAGAAAGCCGACCCAACAATGCCGACCGCCAAGAGCAGCCGGTCGCGGCTGGGGCCAGCGTCTCGCGCTATCGTTGGAACCTCGACCATGGCGCAAGCAAAAGATTATCCCGGCGAGCCTTGCAACCGAATATTCGCATATGAGAATATCATTCCGATAACAGACGCCGGATAAACCTATGCTGATCGACGTCCACGCCCACCTTTTCACCCCCGGCATGTTGAACCGGCACCCGTTCTGGGGACCGTTCATGAAGCCACAAGGTCTGACAGTCGGCCATTTCTCGCTCGGCACGAAACAGCCTGCCAAGGCCGCAAATGACGCCGAGGCCGAAGCCAATCTGCTCGCTCGAATGACCCATTCGGCGCGGCTGGAAGTCATGAAACAACGCGGTGTAGACAAGCTGGTGCTGTCCACCCCGTCGCACGCCTTCATGTACTGGGCCGGCGAATTCGGGAACGAGTATGCGAGGATCTGCAACGACGAGCTCTCGGCATTCTGTCAAGTGATGCCGGACAAGTTCGATTTCTGGGCCCATGCCAACCTCGCCGACCCGGAGGCGGCGGTGGAGGAGATCGACCGCGCCGTGAAGGTTCTGGGTGCCAAGGGCCTTTGCGTCGGTGGCACCAATTTCGACGGCATCCAGACCTATGACGAGCGCCTGTTTCCAGTCTGGGCCAAGGTGGCCGAGCTCGACGTTCCCATCATGGTCCATGGCTTCAACCAGTCCATCTATCTGGGCGAGCGTCACCACGAGGACCGGTTCGAGACCACCTCTATCGTCGGCGACTGCGTCGATGAGACCCTCTTCTTCTGGTACCTGATCTGCGGCGGCGCGCTGGACGCCTATCCGACCCTTAAGACCTACATCAGTCATGCCGGCGGCATGGCCGTTTTTCAGTTGGGACGGCTGTCGGACCTGAACAGGGTCATGGCACCAGACGCCAGGAACCAACGTCCGCTGATGGACTATATGAAGAATTTCTACTTCGACCTCGACGTTCACCATCCGGCCCTTCGCCGGGCGGTGGTGGAAGTGGTCGGCGCCGACAACCTTCTCTACGGCACGAATTTCGGCGGCGCCTACGACTACGGTGATCTAACCGAAGGCATCGACCTGTCGGACGGTGATCGCGACAAGATCCGCAGCGGCAATGCGATCAAGCTGCTCAAACTCGCCATAAGCGAGGCCGCCCGAGCCGCCTGACGATCATCCGCCAGTCGGAGACATGCCCACCCGACCAATGTGCGTGCCCGCGGCTCGCCGACCGGTAAGTTTCTGCCCGAGATTGGTTCGCGGCAGAGAATGAACTGAACACTATCGACGATAACGTTCAAAATATGCGATGACTTGCGTCAGGGAACGCTAACGGCTCGAAGAGCCCCGTCAGAGGGGTCTCGATGCAGGAGGACTCACATGCTGATCGATCTACACGCCCATGCCCCGCTGCCGGGCTATTATAATCAGGACCCGCATTGGGGTCCGTTCTTCGAAAAGCATGATGACGGCCACATCCGGTTGCGCGTCGGCGAATGGATCCTCTCACTGGGCTCGCCGGAGCGCCGGGCAGCGGTCAAGCGCGGCGAAACGATGGAAGTCGCCGAGTTCATGGCCAAGTGGAACGATCCGAAGCACCGCCTGGCGGGCATGGATGCCTTGGGTCAGGACGCCCAGGTGCTGTCCGTGCCTTCGCACTGCTACATGTATTGGGCCGATCCGGCATTTGCGAACAGGTTCTCGACCACGGTCAACGACACTTTGGCCGAATATTGCGACCGCTCGGGCGGCCGGCTGATGATGTGGGCGACTGCGGCGCTGCAGGATCCGGTCAACGCCGCCAAGGAGATCCGCCGCGCCTGCACCGAGCTGGGTGCCAAGGGCCTCAGCGCCGGCGGCTCGAACTTCGGCGGTATGGAATTCGATGATCCGCGAATGGACGTGATCTGGGAGACACTGTGCGATCTCGACCTCCCGATGTTCGTCCACGGATACAACCAGTCAGTCACCTGGGGCCCCAAGGCCAATACCGACAAATACGAGACCACGGCCATCGTCGGGATGAACTACGACGAGACCAAATGCTTCTGGTACCTGATCTGCGGCGGCGTTCTGGACCGTTTCCCCAACCTGAAGGTCTATATCACCCACGCCGGCGGCTTCGTGCCATATCAGCTGGGCAGGCTGGCCCAGACGATCAAGAACCTCGACGTGGTCCATAACAAGAAGGACCTGGAGGCGTATTTGCCGAACTTCTGGTTCGACCCGGAACTGCATGAGCTTCCGATGCGTCAAGCCCTGGTGGAGGTCATCGGTGCCGACCGTCTGGTCTATGGCACCAATTTTGGCGGCTCGGACGCAATCAGGGGTGACTTGACCACTGGGCTCAGAATGTCCGCTGAAGACCTTGAAAAAGTTCGCTGGAAAAACGCCGTCGACCTTCTCCACATCGATCTGAACAAAATGGGACGGGCAAACAAGCCGGTCACCGCCTGACTTGTCACTCGGCTCTGGCGGCGTCGGGTGACCCCGTCAGAGCCGTCCCAAACCACAGCCTCGCCGCTAGGCGCGACGAACTGGACGCCCATGACCCATCCGACTGACTGCAAGATCTGCGGGATGCTCGATGCCACGCCCCCGGAGGATGTCGTGCTGTCTGGCCATCATTGGGCTGTCGTCGCGATGCAGGACGTACCCGGGATGTTGATGCTGATCGCCCGTGCCCATGACAAAGGCGTCGGGTCTGTACCCGACGCAGCCGCGGCCCAGCTAGGCCCGCTCATCAAAACCCTCGCGTCCGGACTTGAGGCCTCTGGCCGGTTCGAACGGACATCGGTGATCTATCTGGGCGACAACGCCATCCACACCCATTTCATGCTGCTCGGTCGTCCACCCGGAGACGACCGGATATTCGACAACGCTCCCCTACTCGCCCGGTTTGGACGCAAGGATCGTGATCGCTCGCGCGCTATCGCTACGGAGTTGCGTGATGCCTGCGTGTCTTTCACCGCCAACAGGAACCAGTCATGAAACTCGCGCGATGCACTGATGGTGGTCTCCCGTTCTGGGCGGTCGTGAATCCCGAAACCGACACCGCCCGCCCAATTGCCGGAGACCTGCAGAACTGGGGTCCCGGCCTGACCCGGGGTGCCGGCGAAGCGGCACTGACTTTCGACGGCCCGGCCCGCGCCCTGTCGTCCCTGCGTCTGCTGCCACCCTGCGAGAAAACCAGCAAGGTTGTCATCGCCGGTGCCAATTACAGCAAACACCTGGTCGAATTCGGGGTAGCGCCGCCGAGCCAACCGATCGCCTTCCTCAAGGCCTACGGTGCCCTGATCGGTGCACAGGACCCGATTCGCTTCCCGCCACTGACCGAAGAACTCGACTATGAATGCGAGCTAGTGGTCGTCATCGGTGACGATAACATCGACCTGAATGACCCTCTCGCTTCGGTGCTCGGCTATACCGCCGGCAACGACGTGAGCGCCCGCGATCTGCAGCGCAGCGGACCCGCAGGCATCGGCATGGATCTCTACGCAGCCAAGAGCCAGGATCGCTCGACCCCGGTCGGCCCATGGATTGTCACGCGCGACGAATTCCCCCCGGGAAGTCCTGCCCTTCGCCTCTCTACTTCGATAAACGGCGAGATCCGTCAGAACGGCACGACAGCAGACATGACCTGGGACGTCGGAGAACTGATCCGGTTCGTTCAGCCTCGCGTGAGCTTCGGTATCGGAGACTTGTTGTTTACTGGCACGCCGGAAGGCGTCGGACAGGGGTCAGGCCGGTATCTTGATCCGGGCGACGTTGTCGAGGTGACGGTGGAAGGAGTCGGCCGGCTTCGTAACACGATCGAACCGAAGACCGCCGAATCGCCTGCCTAATCCCGCTTGAGGGCGCGGAGGACACCGTCGATTGTGGCCTGCAGACGAAGCGCAAGGTGCTTGCCTTCTGTGGGCAAGACAACCGTCTCGCTGAGCGCCAGCCTGACCATCATCTCCGCGAGGGCACCACGGTCGAGCGACATGCCGATGTCGGACTCCCAAGCATCGAACACCGGATCGAGCGCAGTCAGTACGCGGGCGATGAAATGATCGAAATTCGACTCGAAATATCGCAGGACGAAGGCGGGCTCGACCTGCAGGAACTGTGACCCGCGCCGGGTCTCCTTGTTTGAGACACTGTATTTCAGGAAGGCGGCAAAGCGTTCCGTCGGGGTTTCGCATCCCTCCAGCGCACGGTTCAGCTCCCGGTCCGTTTCGGTCCGAAGTCTGAGGACCACGGCTTCGAGTACGGCGTCCATCGAGGGAAAATAGCGATAAAGGGTGCCGCGCGAGACGCCGGCCGCATCGCAGACATCCTGGGCCGTGATGCGTGGCGTACCCTGGTTCATCATCACGCTCTGGGCGGCGTTGATGATGTTATCAATGGTCCGTGCCGCCCGAGGATCAGGCCGACGCGCCCGAACCGCTGAACTCGGGCTCGCGGCAAGGTCTGCGGTGTTCGAAAGAGCGGTCTCGGGTGCCACACGTGATGTTCGAGCGCTGACAGTCATGCGCAACGCGCTCCGATTCAATCAGAAGCCTGCTTAGTCGGACGGGTCCGGGATGGCAAACCGGGTGGCGGTCGCCGGGAGATAAAACGAGACAGAAATGCCAATTTTGGTTAGAAAATATTGCACCAGCCAACACGGCCCAAAGTCTTCCGGAACGAATTGAAATGCAAATCGATCTCAGCGCCAAGCGAGTTATCGTGACAGGCGCAAGCCGCGGTATCGGGCGGGCGACAGCTGCCGCCTTTGCCCGCGAGGGCGTGCGTCTGGCAATCTGTTCGCGCGGCACAGAAGCCCTGGCCCTCGTCGCCGACGAGATGCGGGCTCTCGGCGCCGCCGAGGTGATCGCGGTCGCGCTGGATGTTCGCGACACTGCCGCCGTTCGGGCTTTTGTGGAGCAGGTCGCCTTGGCCTGGGACGGTGTCGATGTGCTGGTCAACAACGCCGGTCAGGGCAAGGGAGGGAGTATCGAGAGCCTCGAGCCCGAGGACATCCTGGACCACGCCAACAATATTCAGGTGGCTCACTTCCGGTTCGTCCAGGCGGTCGTGCCCCACATGCGCAAGCAGAAATGGGGCCGCATCATCAACATCAATGCCCTGGCCGGTGCCCTGCCGACGCCGGACGGCATTCCGTCGGTGACCAACCGTGCAGCCGGCATTGCCCTGTCAAAGCTGCTGGGTCAGCAATTGGCCAAGGACAATATCCTGGTGAACAGCCTCAACATGGGCTGGATCGATACCGGTCAGTGGGATCGTCACTACAAGGAAATGCCATCAACGATCACGCGGGAGGAATTCCTGGAAATGGTCGTCAAGATTGTTCCGCTAGGCCGGCTCGGCCAACCGGACGAAGTCGCCAATGTCTGTGTCTTCCTCGCCAGTGATCTGGCGACCTACCTCAGCGCAGCATCGATCGATGTGTCTGGCGGCCTGCAGGGCGCAATCGCCTACTATCCCACGCTGAAGCGCGAGATGCAGGAACTGGGCCTCGAACGCGAGGCCGCGCTGGCCGCCAAATGAGCTAGTGACCCTCACCCTGGGGGTAGAGCGCCAGCCTGGCGATGTTGGCGCGGTCGGGTTGTTCCAGCATGAAGCGGATGGCGCGGGCGACATCCTGGGGGTCAAGCGCGACCGGTGCCTCGACCTTGGCGGCGGCCATCATCCTGTCGAACATCTCGCTGGAGGTGGACCCTGGCGCGATCGTTCCGACCTTCACCCCTGAGCCCGCCAGTTCGATGCGGAGGGACTGGGTGAAAGCTTCGAGGGCGTGCTTCAGCCCGCCGTAAACTCCGCCCGCCCGTGAGATCAGATAGGCGCTGATGCTCGACACATTGATGATAGCCCCCGACGACTGGCCCCGGAACTCACGCGCGAAGACGTAGGAGCTGCGCACCACGGCCTCGAAATTCACCCGGATCATGTAGCTCACGGCGTCCAGGTCGATGGTGTCCATCGTGCCGACAGCCATGACCCCTGCATTGTTGATCACCACATCCACGCGGCCGAAACGTTCCTTGGCCAGCCTCAATAGCTGCTCCGGCACGTCCGACTCGGCGATGTCGGCAGCAAGCAAAGCACTTGGGCCTGGTAGCGTTGCCGCCAGGGCTTCCAGTTTCTCCATTCGTCGGCTGGTCAGCACAAGATTACAGCCGGCCTGGCTGAGCTCCAGCGCCGTCGCCGCGCCTATGCCGGCAGAAGCGCCCGTCAGGACAACAGTCTTTCCGCTCAGGTCCATTTTCCGGGAGCCCCTTTCATGCCGTCGATGATCGGCCGCATGTCCGCCACACTAGGCAGGTGAGCCGTGAACCCGCCGTCGACCGCCAGGATCTGGCCGGTGACATAGGAACTGAGGTCCGAAGCGAGGAAAACCACCATGTTGGCGATGTCGCGCGGCGTACCCAGCCGCGGCACCAAGCAATGACTCAGGAAGATGTTCTGAATGTGCGCTGGCAGCCGCTGCTCCATCCCGGGCTGGATTATCAGGCCGGCCGCGATGGCGTTAACCCGGATCCCGCTTGGGCTATAGGCTGTTGCCAGATGTCGGGTCAGGGCGTTCAGCGCCGCCTTGCCCGCTGCATAGGCGAAATTGCTGACGTCGCCAGACAGCGACTGTCCCGACGAGATGTTGACGATAGAGCCCCCGCCCCGCGCCAGCATCGACGGTATGGCGTATTTGCAAAACAGCATCGGGCCACGGGCGTTGATCGACTGAACCTGATCCCACAGCTCGACCGACATGTCGGGAATATCGAGGTCACGCGACGAAAAGCCGGTGGCTCCGGCATTGTTGTCGAGGACGTCGACACCGCCGAAGGTGGCGACAGCGAACTCGACTACCGAGCGGATGTCGTCATCGACGGTGATGTCGCCGGCCTTGCAGGCGACATCATGGCCCAGCCCCTTCAGTCGATCGGTCACCGCCTGAAGCTCGGGCGCGCGCAGGTCGGTCAGCACGACACGCGCGCCCTGTTCCGCCAGAGCCAGCGCCGTTTCTGAACCTATCGAGCCGCCTGCCCCGGTTACCAGCGCGACCTTGCCATCCAACAACGCCATGCATCTCTCTCCCTGTTCGCCGGCCTCAGCCGCCCTGCTGTTCCATCTCGGCCACGTTCGGCGGCCGTGACTGATAGCCAGGCATGTGCAGGCCGCCGTCGACGTTGATCAGCTCACCCGTGACGAACCGCGACATGTCCGACGCCAGGAAGACAGCCACCGGAGCGATATCCTCCTCCGGGTCGCCATTCCGCTGCAGCGGCTTCATCGCGGCGACCCGTTCGGCGAAGCCCGGCGAGTCTGCCGCCATCTTCTGGAACACTGTCCCCATTGCGGCCGGTGACAGCAGATTGACCCGGATGTTGAACCGTCCCCACTCGTGAGCGGCGCTGCGGGTAAGCCCTCGCAGTGCGGATTTGGTGATGCTGTAGTCCGAGTTAAGCCAGGCTCCCGTCTCGACGTCGATCGAATAGAAGTTGACGATCGAGCCGCCGCCCCGCGCAACCATGTGCGGCCGCGCCGCCTGCATCGCCCACCACCCGGCCCACAGGCCCGAGTGCATGGTGGCATCAATCATCTAGGCGGGCTTCGGCTCAAGCAGGACCTTGGGTCTGAGCGTGCAGGCGGTGTTTCTGAGGATGTACCGGCCGAAAAAAAGCTAGACCGTCTTTGCGACA
>JBEIJS010000047.1:0-15759 GCA_040380105.1 Caulobacteraceae bacterium
CCGATGAGGCTTTCCTGCTGGATGTTCCAGTAGTCCACCGTGAGGGTCAGATTGCCCCATTCAGCGGGCAGGAAACGCGGCTCGACGACCATGCCGACGGTGAAGTTTTCGGACTCTTCCGGCTTGAGCTCCTGGCTGCCGGAGCGCTGGCTGAGCGAACTGACACTGGCGCTACAGGCGTTGAAATTGGCGATCCGTCCGGCCAGAACCTCGATCTCGCAACGGATCCAGTCCGTGCGGGTGTTCGAGCGCTCAACCCCCTCCTCATAGAGCTGGGGCAGGTTCGGGGCGCGGAAACCCTCGGACCAGGCCGTGCGCACCATCATCCAGGAGGCCGGACGCCAGGCGAGGGCGACCTTGGGCTTGGCCACGGATCCGAAGATCGAATAGTTCTCGGCGCGTGCCGCCAGTTGCAGGTCCAGCGAATGGACCAGCGGGATGTTCATTTCTGCCGACACCAGCGGGACGGCCAGTTCGACGAAGGCACCCTGGACGCTGCGAGAGCCGCGGGTGTCCGGCGTCGGGCTGGCTCCCATCACGTCGCTGCCGGTGGTCTGGCCCGCGTTGTTGGTGAAGGTGATGGTGCCGTCGAGGCGATCGTCACGGTCATCGGAGAAGGTCTCGCGACGAAGCTCCAGGCCCGCCGCGATACCGGCCGGCCCTGCCGGCATGAAGAAGACGTCGGGCCGTGAGAGTTTGAAATCCCACATTGTCATGGTGGTCTCGCTCACCCGCGAGACATCCACCATGAAGCTGTCGATGATGGACTGGGCGTTGCCGACCTCAGGGCCCCGCGTGGGATCGATCAGACTGCCGCCAATAAAGGGATTGTAGGCATCCGAAGTCGGGCGCGACACGGCATCCTCGAACAGGGTGCTGCTGATCGTGCGCATCGAGTCGTCGGTCTTCGAGGTCGAATAGACCAGGGCCGATTCCCATTCGAAGCCGTTCCACTCGCCGCGAAGGCCGGTCAGGAACCGCGTCGAGAGGCTCTCGACGTTGATCTTTTGCGGGCCCGCGTCGAGCACGCGGTAGTCCTGCATGATCAGTGGCGCACCCTCGGCGGGGAAGGGGGTCGTTCCGGTGGTGCCGGACAAAAGTCCGGGCAACCGGTTGGGACTGCCCACCGGGCCCAGCGGGTTCCAGTAGGCGTTCGCAGCCATGATGATCGGAGCGTTCGCGAGTGAGGTCTCCGCCTCACGCTGGGTGCTGTAGTCCGCATAGTAGACGCCAGCCTCGCCGAAGAACTCCAGGCCGTTGTCGAACTCGTGATTGACGAAGGTGAACAGATTGTAGCGGTCGTTGGCCCCGACGAGAGCCCGCACATCATTGACGTTATAGCGGAGATTGGCGTCCTCAGTGGCGGTCGTGAGGACGGAGTTGTCGAAACAGGTACCGGCCACGGAGCCCGGTGCCACGCAGCCCGGGTTGGTACTGGGCTGAAGATGGAAGACACTGCTGGTGGTCAGGGTCTGGCCATTCACCCGGGTCCCGAGGGTTGTCGGACCATAGGTGCTGGTCAGACGAATGAACTCGCCCCATGGCGTATCGATTGAGCTGTTGTCGAAGTCGGTGTCACCCTCGAAAGGCGTGCCGGCAACCAGCCGACGGATATCGCTGGTGCGGGCATAGTCCCGCTCGCGGGCCCACAGCTCGCTGCGCGTGCTGTAGTCACCCATGATCGAGATATTGGTGCGGCCGTCATTGAAGTCTTGGCCGGCCTGCAGGCTGAAGTCGTACTGACGCATGCCGGTACCTTCGGCACCGCCGCCACCGGCCTCGACGGACAGGCCTTCGAAATTCGACCTCAGGACCGTGTTGATCACGCCCGCAACCGCATCGGTGCCGTAAAGGGCCGCGGCCCCGTCGAGCAGGACCTCGACCCGGCTCACGCCCATGGTCGGGATGGCGTTGGTGTTCACCGTGGCCACGGGCACCAGGTTTTCCGTCTGTGTGCCCGGGTGCAGGATCATCCGGCGACCGTTCAGCAGCATCAGGGTGTTGCCGGTGCCCAGACCGCGCAGGTTGATGGAGGCCGTGTCGCCGCGCGCGTCGTTGATGCCGCCCACGTCCTGGGATTCGTTGAAGGCGACGTCTGCAGCCTGGGGAATGGCGCGGAAGAGCTCATCGCCGTTGGTCGCTGCGACGCCGTCCAGGTCTTCTGAATCAAGGACCGTGACAGGCAGGGCGTCATTGACCCGCGCCCCGCGGATCTGCGAGCCGACGATGATGATTTCATCGAGCTCTGCGGCATTGGCCGTGGCCGGCTGGGTCGTGATGACCCCGGACGTGCTTCTGACGATGCGGACGCTGTCCGGGCTGACGAACTGGGCTTCCAGCCCGCTGCCGGCGAGGAGCTGGTTCAGCGCCGCCCGGACACTCATCTGTCCGTTTACGGCCGGACCCGTGAGGCCCTCGACGAGGTCGGACGGGGCCGCGAGGGAAACCCGGGCCTGGCTGGCCAGAACCCGTACGCCGGACGACAGCCTCTGGGCCGGGACGTCAAACGCGGCGGTCTGTTCCTGGGCCATCGCCACCGGCGGCAGGCCGGCCGTAAGGGCGGTGGCTCCCACGCCCGCCATCGCCAAGCGGCGCAACATCGCCGTACCCATCAGTCTGCGCATTCGTTCCCTCCCAAGGACATTCCCTGACTTAGACGTTCAGAACCGCCCAACCCCGACCTCTAAGGCGGTGAGACGGTTCAGCCTGTGGGAGCCGGGGCTGCCATCAGGGAGTCAAAGCCTGATCCGGGTTCAACCCGGGCGTCGAGCAGATCGGCGACCGTCTGCAAGGTGCGATCCCGGTCCTCGACGCGGAGCCGCACCGTGATGCGGCGGTTCGCGAGGGCGGTCCCGTCGATCCGGAGCGGTCGGTCATAGAAGCGGTTCAGCTCTGCGATCAGGGTCTGCACCGGGACATCATCGTATTCCAGGACCCGCATCCGCCACTGGGCGACGCTCTCGACGGGCACCGGCAGGATCGCCGCGCGCGTCCGTGCCGGCTCCGGCGGCAGAACGCTCATTTCCCCGGCGCGCAAACGCATCAGCTCCCGACCGTTTTCACGATCGATGATGGCGACGACGCCTTCGCTGACGGCCACCTCCATCGCGTCGCCACGCCGCCGCACATTGAAGGCGGTACCGATTGCCCGGACATCATAGGCCCCGGCGGAGACGACGAAGGGCCGGTCCGGGTCCTTGCGGACGTAGAAGACCGCCTCGCCGTCATCCATCCTGACCCGACGGCGGTCGTCGAAATCATACTGGAGGCGGCTGTCAACATTCACGGCCATGACGCTGCCGTCGGGGAGGGCGCGGGTCTGTTGTTCCCCGATACCGGTCCGAACCTCGGTCCTGATCAGTCGGGGCATCAGTGCGGCACCCGTTCCGACGGCCACCATGGCGGCCGCCGAGGCTGCGATCATGAAGGCGCGGCGACCGGGCACCGGCCGGACGACGGGCGGAACGGTCCGGGTCTTCAGGACAGCCAGTTCACCCCAGAGCTCATGCATGGCGTCGAGGGCCCGCTGGTTGGTGGCATCAGCGCGCCAGCGATCAAAGGCCTTGCGTTCTTCCAGCGTCGTTGCACCACGACGCATGATCGCAAACCACTGCCCGGCCTCTTCACGCGCGCGCTCGTCCCTGATCATCGCGTCCGTCCGTGCCTTGCTGACCCCCTTATAGACGCGCGGACGGCCTTAACCCCCACCCCGAAACGCAGACTCATTCGCGATCGATCTCGCGCGAGAGCTGAACCATGGCGAGGCTGACGTGTTTCTCGACCGTCTTGGTACTGATGCCGAGGCGGCGAGCGATCTGCAGATGGGTCAGTTCATCGATCCGGTGCAGGAGGAAAACCTCCCGCCGGCGGTGGGGCATGCTGTCGATGATGGCGAAGGCCCGATGCAGACGCTCGCCGGCGACCAGTTGCCGTTCGGGCCCGCCCCGATCACAGGCGACATCCGGGGCCTCGGCGGGATGGAACAGCCGTGTGGTTCGGGCCCGGCCGCGCAGGTGATCGACGGCAAGGTTGCGCAGGATCCGACGCAGCAGATGAAGCGGCTTTTGAACCGGGGTCCGGCGTTCCGTCTCGATGGCGCGAAGGGCGGCGTCCTGAAGCAGGTCTTCCGCATCATTGGGATCGACGCGTGACGTGATCGCCCTGAGCGGACTCCGCCGCTCACTGAAGGCGGTCGTGAGAGTCTCCTCCAGTTCCGAGATCGCCGGCTTTGTCACCATACTGCATAGTCCGGTGACAGGACCCGGGGTGTCAAGCGAGCAGCCCGCCGCGTTCCGGGGCACCCCGGCCGCCGCCGGCTGCACAAGCGGGCGACGGCAGCCCAACGGCGAAGTCCCTCCGTCAGCTGTCCATCAGCTTCAACAGGGCGTGGACGAACCGCTCAGCCTCATCCTCCTGGCTGAAGTGGCCTGCCCGTTCGAGGCGGATGTGAGGCTGACACCGCGCCCCGGGAATGCGTTTCTGGAGAACGGTGTCCATATGCCCAAGGACGGGGTCGCGGTCGCCGAATGCGGTCAGAAAGGGCTTCCGGAACTGTTCGAGCACAGACCAGGCTTGCCGGTTCTCAGCCGCCTCGGCGTCATCGGGCCCGAGCGGAACCAGTGTCGGGAACGTCAGGACGGCGGCCTTGTAAGAGACGTCGGGAAAGGGAGCGTCATAGGCCGATATCTCGGCAGGGGTCAGGGGGCGGGTGACGCCCCGCGCCACCACCCTGCCGACCTCCATGTCCGGCCGGCTCTGACTGAAATCGCGCCATTGCCGGAAGCCCTCGCCGAGGTCCGAGCCATCGGGAAGCGCGGTATTGGAGGCGAGCACGCGCGCGAACCGGTCGGGGTGAGCGGCGACCAGTCTGAGACCCAGAAGTCCGCCCCAGTCCTGGCAGAACAGGGTCACGTCGCCGAGGTCTCGCTTGAGGAACCATTGCTCCAGCCAGTCCAGATTGGTGGCATAGGAATAGGCCTCGCGCGCGATCGGCTTGTCGGACCGCCCGAAGCCGATCAGGTCGGGCGCGAGGACGCGAAATCCTGCATTCACCAAGGGGCCGATCATGGACCGATACAGATACGACCAGGTCGGCTCTCCATGCAGCAGAAGCACCACCGGCCCCTGCGCAGGGCCCTCGTCGAGATAGTGCATCCGCAGTGTTGAGCCGTCGGAGGTCCCGACGCTGTCGTAGCGGGGTGTGAAGGCATAGCCCGGCAGATTGGCGAAACGCTCATCGGGGGTGCGAAGAAATTCCATCGTCGTCCTCAATCATCAGGTCGGTGAACGGGCCGGCAGGTCACCGAAGCTGGTGTCTTCCGAGGCCGGGCCCGCAGCCCGTGGCTCCTGTGGTTGCTGTTACCCGGAGGTCGCCCGTCATTCGCAAGTCACGCCCAGCCGTTCGGCTGCAAAGCGCGCCTGATAGCCCGCAGAGCGAAGGCAGAGCGCTGACAGGCCCACGGGACCTGTCGCCGCCATGGCGGGTCGCCGAGCCGCCCTGTTCGGACGGACCGGGAGAATCAGGTCCGGCACCGCGGTGACCCGAATCACGAACCCGGGCAGCGGGCAGGACAGCAGAGCCATGGGATCCTTTCAGGCGAAACGGGCCTCGGGTGCCAAAAAGGCCATCGCCTTTTTTAACTGCACCCACAGTGCCATAATATGAAGCCTTTGTGAAGTCTCGGGCAGTGCCGGGCCCGGATGCGGACGAGCCACAACCTCGGAGCCCGGGCAGGATGGGGTGGATCGTCGGGCTCGCTGCAGCATTTTTCGCGGTGCGTGCAGTCCAGCGACAGATCGCCTCCGGTCGGCGCGGCAAGGGCGAGGCTATTCCCTGGGTGAAAAACACCCGGCGGTTATCGAGGAAGTGCGTGGCGGTGCTATCAGTCCAGCGACAGATCGTCTCCACTTGCCGCAGGTAGGGCAGGGGACGCAGAGCCTATCCGGCGAGCGACCTCCACTCAGCCAGGGCGACCGATCGTTGGGCCTGGAGTAGCCTTAGTGGTTTGGGTCAGGGCTTCGAGTTGCCCGGGCGCACCGCGACTCCAGCGCCACTCGTTCCAGGAGGTCGGCAGGTTAGCCGCGGACGGGCCGTAATGCCGGTTCTAAGCGTGGCTGCTGGCTGGGTGGCTCTCTGCGGGCAGGCGTGTATAGCCGTTTTTCCCGGTCAACCGGGCCTGCTATCGGACCTTGTCGATTCAGGTAGGGACGGCTCGGCGATATGTGCGGAGGCATCCGTGAACACCTCCGCACGTCATCGTCAGTTCGGCAGGGAAACTGCGTCTGTGACGTGGATCACGCCGTTGGACTGGAACAGATCGGCCTGGATCACCGTGGCAACGCCGCCATTCTCGTCGGTCAGGATCACCGAGCCATCGCGCAGCGACGCTGTGAGGGTATCGCCCGAGACGGTGGTGATGGCGGCCGATCCGCCACCAGCCTGAATCAGGGCAATCACGTCAGCGGCGGCAACGCGACCGGAGACGACGTGGTAGGTCAGGATCTTCGTCAGGATGGCGCGGTTGGCCGGCTGGACCAGGGTCTGGACCGTGCCGGCAGGCAGGGCGGCGAAGGCGGCGTCAGTGGGTGCAAAGACCGTGAAAGGGCCCCCGCTGGACAGGGTATCGCCAAGGCCTGCGGCCCGGGCCGCGGCGACCAGGGTCGTGTGTGAGGGCGAGGCGACGACGGCCTCGACAATGGTCTGCTGAGTCTGAGCGATGGAGGACGCTTCAGCGGCCGGGCTTGCCATGGCGGGCGCGGCGACGAGCAGGGCGACGGCCGAGACGGCGCCAGTGAGGGCGTTGAGCTTCATGGGGTGTTTCCTGACTGCGATCGCCTCAAGGCGACCGGAGTAGATAACGGTGGCGTCCCGCTCGCAGATGCGTAGCGGGCTTGAGCGCGTCAAGCTGCCGCATGCGTTGCAAGCCTCCTGCTGAGACCTGCTCCCCTGAAACTGAATCCCGGGCCGGAAACATCCGGCTTCGGGTGCTCCAGAGAGGTGGGGCTGATCACCTTCAACATCGACCGGGATCTGATCAGCAGCCCCACTGTTCGCCGCGTTCGCGAAGCGGTGGCGTGGGTCCGGGCCGCTGCGGTTGCATGATTTCGGGCCGGGCGGTGCGGTGCGGCTTTCGACCGGGCGCAGTTAACCTGTCAAAGCCAGAACAAGGAGATTGGAACCGCCCTTAAACATCCAAGGTCAGTTGCTCGGGCGCTGCCGGTTTGCGCCTGGTGCCGCGCCTGGATCCGGTCATCGGCATACCGGTCTTGCGGCTGCCATGCCTGTCGACGATGTCGCGGGCCTCCGTCTTGTGATCGGTGCGCTTGCGGATCCCATGGACCGCATCGCGCGCTGCCCTGGCGGCAGCGGCATTGTCCACTACCGGCGGGGGGTATGACAGAGACGACGCCCCCTCCCAACGCCATGGTTCATGAATGAAGGCATCCGGCACGCTTGCCAGTTCAGGCAGGTGGGCGCGCACAAACTGTCCTGTCGGGTCCTGGTCATAGCCCTGTTTCAAGGGATTATAGATCCGAACGGTGTTGATGCCCGTTGTCCCCGATTGCATTTGCACCTGCGGCCAGTGGATGCCGGCTTCGTAGTCGACAAATTTGCGGGCCAGATGCAGCCCGCTTTCCCGCCACGGCAACCAGAGGTGATAGCTGGCAAACGACATCAACATCGCGCGCATGCGGAAATTGATCCAGCCATGCTGATTGAGTGCGCGCATACAGGCATCGACAAAAGGAAAGCCGGTATTGCCTTCGCTCCAGGCGGCCAGGCGCTGCGCGTCGGCCACATCGGGGCGCAGGCCATCATAGGCGCGATGAAGGTTTTCAAACTCGATGCGCGGCTCATCCTCCAGCTTTTGCATGAAGTGGCAATGCCAGTGCTGCCGTCCGGCAAATGAGAGCATTGAGGCCCGCCAGCTTTGGGCATCATGTTCGTCCCCGGTCTTCAACCCCCGCATGCGCGCCCAATTGGCCTGCGCCACTTCGCGCATGGAAACTGTGCCCCACGCAAGGTGCGGCGACAGACGCGAACTGGCATCAAAGGCGGTTACCGGGCTGGACATCCGGTAGCGATAGTCACGGCCGCGCTGGTACAAAAAGCTGTCCAGGGTGGTCATAGCCGCTGATCTGCCGCCGCGCTGCCGATGGGGGCAGGGATCGGGCGCAAGGCCGAGTTCGGCACTGGTCGGAATATGGGTGGGCCAATCGCCGGCCAATCGGGGCAGGATGACAGGCGGCGGAGTGATTGGCGCGGCCATGTCGCGGTCCCAGGCCTTGGCCCAGCCATTGCGCGATCGTATGCGCCGGATCACGCCAAACTGTCGCGCTTCGTGCCAGGGCACCGCTGCCGCCCGGGCCCATGCCTTCACCGCCAGATCGCGCGCATAGGTCCAGCCGTTGCCGGTTTCCTCGTGGCTCCAAAGCGCTGCTATGCCGTGAAGTCGATGCAAGCGGTCGAGGGTGGCAACGGCTTCTCCCACCACCACGCACAGGGGCTGGCCCAAACCCGCAAGCACCACCTGAAGCTCGCCAAGGCTCTCGGCAGCAAACTCCCATTGCCGCGCCGAAACGTCTGGCTGTGCCCATAGATCAGGCTCGACGATATAGAGGGGCAGGACTGGCCCGGTTCCGGCCATCGCCGCCTCCGTCAGCGGCCTGTGATCGGCAGCGCGCAGATCGCGTTTGAACCAGACGACGTTGAGTGGCTGCGTCATGGCATGCCCAGACTTTGCAGCAGACCGGGAATGTGCGCCTTGAATGGAAAGAAGCCCTTGGTTGCATGGGGCCAGAAGCGCGCATCCCAGTCGCGGCGGACGGACGACAGGATGACGCCTTCGGACGCCAACTGCAGCCCAAGCCGCGCCAGTTCATCGGCAATTGGGCCAACGGGTGCATAGGCCGTCACTATGTGCCGCACGCCTGCCGCTTGTGCTGCGGAAACCAGGCGGTGCGGATCGAGCGCGTCGGTGAGGTCCACGCTGCATCGAAAATGCGCACTCACACGGGTCGCAGCGTCGGTTGATGCCGGGGCTACAAAGCGTCGGGCATTTTCGCCCCAGAGCAGGGCCGGATCATGGGCAACCATCGCCGCCTTGATGGCCTCGACCTGCGGAAACAGCTTTTCGGGATGCAGATCTTCATGGGTCACAAGCAGCAATGCCGGGCTGCTTGGGTCATAGACTCCAATATCGGGCAAAGGCTGCGCTGCCTCAATCGGGGGCTCGGTCAGGGCAACGGCTTCTCTGGCCAATCCAGTCGGTACAAACCGGCCGCCGCTGTAGAGCGCGATGTTGTCCGTCGTAGCCAGATAGGTTTTGCCGGCCGTCTGCAATCCTGCCACCCAGCGCCATGACAGCGTATTGCTTGCGGGATCGGCATCGATCAGATGGCGCAGGAAAAACTCTGCGCCCAGCGCCCACGGCAGGCGCAGTGTGAATATCCAGATCGAGGCGAACCACATCCGCGCATGGTTGTGCAGGGTACCGGTCGAGACCAACTCCCGCGCCCAGTCATCAAACCCCTCGATCCCGGTGTTGCCCGCCTGGGCATCGGTCAAAGCACGGGCATCTGACAAGCCATCAAGCTGGCGCTGCCGCTCGTCGAGATAACGTGCCCAGACCGCCGGGCGCTTCTCCAGCCAACCTTTCCAATAGGTCCGCCAGAGCACTTCCTGCACAAATTTTTCCGACGCTGTCAGGCTGTGCACGGCCAATACACTGGCGACGACCTCCTGCTCGTCGATCAGGCGATAGCGCAAATAGGGAGACAGTCGAGATACCGCGCTTGGACCATCTGGCCCGTAGTCGGTGTTTCGGCCCGCCGCATAGTCACGCCCCGCCAGCGGCACGAACCGGCCCAGGCGGTCCAGCCCGTCGGCGCGGGTTGCGGGAAAACGGGCCTCGCCCTCCATCATTGCCGCGAGGCTTGCTGGAGCAGTGGCTGCAGGACGCCGGGGAATGCGATAGCCGGGTGCCACTCAAGTCGCCGCATCAGCGCGATATCCCGCAAAGGCGGTGGGCCGTTACCATCGAACCAGACCTGCACTTTGCCCATCGCGAAAGGTTCATGGCGGCGCCCATCCATGGTCGGTATGTAGCCTGGGTGAGCATTTACCCAACCCCCACCAGAAAGTTTGCCATTGTTGGAGCCGGATTGGCGGGGCTGGCCTGCGCAGACCAACTAGCCGCAGCGGGGCATCAGGTCACCCTGTTTGACAAGTCTCGGGGGCCGGGTGGCCGAATGGCTACTCGCCGGATCGCAACAGAGCTTGGAGATGCCAGCTTTGACCATGGCGCGCAGTATTTCACGGCGCGCAGCCCGGGTTTCCGGGCGCTGGTAGCTCAATGGGAAGCGCTGGGGCTTGCTGCCCGCTGGCCCGAAGCCGGGGCAGGTGCATGGGTCGGTGTTCCCGCCATGAATGCACCCGTCAAAAAGATGGCGGCCGCGCATCAGGTGCATTGGTCTGCCCGGGTGGATGCGCTCTTCCGCGCCGCGGCGGGGTGGAGCCTGCCGGGCGAAGGGCTATCCGGGCAGCTTTTTGACGCGGTGGTGATTGCCTTGCCCGCCGAGCAGGCAGCGGTCCTGCTGGAGCCTTGGGACGCTGCAATGGCGCAGCAGGCTGCCGCCACCCGGTCTGACCCATGCTGGACTGCGATGATCGCGCTGGCTGAGCCTTTGCCAACGGGCAGCATGACGCTACGGGATTGCGGAGCGATTGCCTGGGCGGCCTGTAACTCGAGCAAGCCAGGCCGAACAGGGCCGCAAACCTGGGTTATACAGGCCACGCCTGCGTGGTCCGTGGAGCACCTCGAAGCTGATGCTACATGGGTGACGCAGGCCTTGTTGTCCGGTCTGGCCGATTGCCTGCAGATCGCAATCCCTGACCCCGTTTATGCCACGTCGCACAGGTGGCGCTATGCGCGATCGGGCGCGCACGGCGCGGGTCTGTTGTACAATCCCGCACTGGATTTGGGGGTTTGCGGTGATTGGCTGATCGGCCCAAGAGTTGAGAGTACCTGGCAATCTGGAGCGCTGCTGGGGAAGCGTCTCTCCGACCAACGTGTGGAGCGCGAACAGGACGAAGCGGCAATCAGCGGTCAGATCGAAGATCTGGCTAGCCCGTGATTGGAAGCGTGAGCTTTTCGAATTGGGGGCACCGTGGGAAATGCGACGCTGCCCGGAAGTCCAGAAATGGCTACCGCCGCTGAATTCGGTGTTGTCGCGACTTGACGCTTAACTCGACCAAAAACCACAGGTTGGAACTAGCGGCTCACTCGTGCTCGCCATCTGGTCGCCGACCAGAAACCTTGAACACCGACGGCTTAACCTTCGCAGCCGTGTAGGTTGCAACCGTGACAGCGGCCGCGCCGATCAAAACGGCGTGGCCAATGACGTTAGCGAAAGCGGTAGTGTAGCTGCCAATCGCGATTGAAAAGCAGACCGCCCACATGAAACCCAAACCTTGAAGCACATAGTGCCGGATGGCCACGTCTTCGATGTGACGCAGGGGGCTTACCTTGTGATTGAAGATAAAATCCCATGCGTGAACGATGAATTTTATCATTGAGGCCCCACTAAAAGCACTTGTTAGCACGACGACCTCTTCCGTTGCTATGGCTGCGGCGAGGGGTTTGGCGCTGATATGCTGGTCTGGGCTGCCGCTGGCTCCGGGGACACCACGACAGGGCGTTTTTGGCCTTGATCGGGGTGAAAAGCGGACGTTACTGACCGCCACCATGAGAAGCTGGCTGAAGTTTCCACCGGCCAAG
The DNA here is from genome assembly GCA_040380105.1 of Caulobacteraceae bacterium. Classification (GTDB taxonomy): domain Bacteria; phylum Pseudomonadota; class Alphaproteobacteria; order Caulobacterales; family Caulobacteraceae; genus Brevundimonas. The sequence continues at coordinate 11,781 of JBEIJS010000047.1, forward strand.
ATCGGGTAATGACAAGCGGCACGTCACGCCCTCGGCGAGTTCGACGCAAGCCGCTGTCGGTTTGCCCCAATTCAAGGCTCCCCGTTTGGGGCGCGCTGTTGAAAACCACTTTCAGGCGAATTAGTTTGCTTCCCCGATGCACTGCAGGATGAACTTCGCGTCCGACAGGGGGATACCATGAACGTTCGACAGCCTCGTCGACGATGCTGGCGGTTGGGCAGCGCAAGCCCAGGCCCGCGGGGAGCCGTACTCGTCGCCGCGGCGCGGGTCTGCGCCGCGGCGACACCGGTTGTTGCGGCGACACCGGTCGTTGCGGCGACGCCGGTCGGTGCGATGGCGTCGGGGCCCGCCGACGCAGGCGCGCCTCACGACCCGCTTGCTCCCCTCAACAGGGTACTGTTCGGATTCAATGCGAAGGTTCTGGACCCGTTCATTGTCCGCCCGCTCGTACGAGGCTATCGGGCGGTTACGCCCGGCGTCTTGCGTGAAGGCCTACGCAACGCCGTGGACAACCTTCGTGAGCCAGCCACGACGGCCAACGCCCTTTTGCAGGGCCGTCCGATCGTAGCCGTGAAAGCGACCGGACGCTTTCTGATCAATTCGACAGTCGGCGTGGTGGGCTTGTTCGATGTAGCGAGCAACGGCGGCATCATCCGGGAAACGGCTGACTTCGGCCAGACGCTCGGCCGTTGGGGGGTTGGCGAGGGACCCTATATCTATTTGCCAGTGATCGGCCCGACCACCTTGCGCGACGGCGTCGGCGGCCTCGTGGACTATGCTTCAGACCCTGTCAGCCAGGCGACCGGCGGCCTCGACACCGATTTCGCCATGGGTCGCTCTGTGATTCGCGGGGTTGAGGCTCGCTCTGAGGCCGACGCTCTGCTGACATCGGTGATGACCGATTCCACCGATCCTTACGCCACAGTGCGCGGCTCCTATCTGCAGAACCGCGCCGCCGCCGTCGCGGCCGCCCGCGGCGAAGTTGTGGATCTGCCCGATTTCGACGAGACCCTCCCGGAAGAGCCAAACTGACATGCTGCTCGACGTCATCAATCGCCGCAGGCTGATCGCTGGTCTAATGTTCGGCGCGGCCGGTGCGACCGCGGCGCCGGACTTGGCCCACGCCGCGCGCAGCACCGAGGCCGAGGCGTTCGTGGCCTCAGAGGGACAGAAGGTGCTCGCCCTGCTCGGGGATCGAAGCCTGTCGGAGGCAGCGCGTCAGAGCCGCCTTGCGGCGAGCTTGGACGCGCTGGCTGACTTCAACCGGATCTCTGCCTTCGTGCTTGGTCGCCACGCCAGAGCCCTCGCGCCGGCGCAGCGTCAGCGCTTCAACCAGGCCTTTCGCGCCCATGTGCAGCGGGTGTTCCTTGGGCAGCTAGCCGCCTACCGGGGCGGACAGTTGCGCGTGACCGGCAGCGCAGCCCGGTCGCCGACGGACGCGGTGGTCAACAGCCTAGTGCGGGCCAGGTCGGGGGATGAGGCGGTAAACTGGCGCGTCCTCGGGTCGTCGGGCGCTCTCCGTGTCGTCGATGTCCAGGCCAATGGCGTCTGGCTAGCGATCACGCTGCAGCAGGACTTCGTCTCGACCATCGATAATGCGCGTGGCGATGTCGATGTGCTGATCCGCAGGCTCGAGAGCGGCGGCAGGGGCTAGGAGGGCGACGCCATGCGCGAAAACTGGATCGAACCGCTGGTCGGTGCCGTCGTGCTCGTCGCGGCGGGTTTATTCCTGACCTATCTCCTGGTCTCCGGCGATGCGCGGCCGGTGCCGGACGGCTACAGTCTGACCGCGCGCTTCGGTCAGGTCGGCGGTCTTCGCGAGGGCGACGACGTCCGGGTCGCAGGGGTCAAGGTTGGTCGGGTCGAGCGCATCGCCCTGCAGCCTGACACCTACCTGGCGGTGACCCATCTCGAGATCGAGCCGCAGGCCCGCTTGCCGCGGGATTCCACGGCGCGCGTCACCAGCGACAGCCTGCTTGGCGGCGCGCATGTGGCGATCGAACCGGGCGCTGACACGGCGATGCTGAAGGCCGGCGGCGAGATCGAGAACACCCAGGGCGCGGTCGATCTGTTCGGTCTGATCGGTCAGTTCATCAACAGGCCCGCGACCTGACCCGGCCGATGCAGCAGGTCGCCCTCGCCCCGTTTACTGTCGTCGGACGCCTCGTCATCGGGGTTTGCGCAATCATCGGGGGGCTGAGCCTCTTCACCGGGCGGACGCTGCTCGTCTGTTTCACGCCACGCTGGCACGGTGGACAGATCCTGCGACAGGTCGTGTCGATCGGTTTCCTGTCCCTGCCGGTTGTCGGGCTGACGGCGGTGTTCACCGGCGCGGCCTTGGCCCTCAACATCTACACAGGCGGAGGCCGCTTCAACGCCGAGCAGATCGTGCCGCAGATCGTGGCACTCGGCATCACCCGAGAGCTGGCACCGGTGCTGGTGGCGCTGATGCTGTCTGGTCGGGTCGCCACGACCATCGCCGCCGAAATCGGCGCTATGCGCGCCACTGAACAGATCGACGCGATGCGGACGCTGTCTACCGATCCATTTCGCTTTCTGATCGCGCCGCGAGTACTAGCCGGAGTGGCGACCCTGCCGGTGCTGACCGGCGTGGCGGATATCCTGGGCATCGGCGGCGGCTGGCTGGTATCGACCCTGTCGCTGGGCTTCAACCCGGAGGCCTATGCGCGCTCGACCGTGGCTTTCCTCGAGGCCTGGGACATTCAGTCCGGCCTGATCAAGGCGGCGGTGTTCGGGTTCATCCTCACGGCGATGGGGGCCTTTCACGGCTATCGGGCGACCGGCGGCGCGCGCGGGGTCGGTCATGCGGCAACGCAAGCCATGGTCTGGTCGGGCGTGTTTATCTTCGCCACCGACTACCTGATGACCAGCTGGTTCACCCAGACATGACCCTCGCGGCACCCGAACTGGAATGGCGCGGTATCCGCAAGAGCCTCGGCGGCCGGACGGTGCTGGACGGCCTGAACCTGTCGCTCGCAGCGGGACGGTCGCTGGTGATCCTGGGCGGGTCCGGTCAAGGGAAGTCTGTGGCGCTGAAGCTGGCGCTCGGCCTGATGCGGCCCGACGCCGGAAGCGTACTGTTCCGGGGGCGATCGCTTCCAGGCCTGTTCAACCGCCGACAGTCAGACCTTTATCGCCAGTCCGGCGTCCTTTTTCAGGGTTCGGCGCTGTTCGACAGCCTTAGGATCTGGGAGGTCGTATCCTTCCGGCTGTTGCACGCAGACAACCGACCTCGGGCCCGCGCGCGCGAAGCGGCGATCGAGGCCCTGGCGCAGGTCCAGCTTGGGCCCGAGGTGGCCGACCTGTTTCCGTCCGAACTGTCCGGAGGCATGCAGAAGCGGGTCGGATTGGCGAGGGCGATTGTCGGTGCGCCCAGGATCCTGTTCTTCGACGAGCCGACAACCGGCCTTGATCCGGTCACCGCCGCGAGCATAAGCCGCCTGATTGCCGACCAGGTCGCGCGGCTTGGCTGCACAGCTGTCACAATCACCCACGACCTCGTTTCGGCGCGGACCATCGCCGACGATATTGCGCTGCTCGACGGAGGACACATCGCTTGGCAGGGAGGTCGCGCCGACCTCGACACGACGAACGATAGCCGGGTGCGGTCCATGGTCGAAGCGAGCATGCCTCCGCGCTGACTGCGCTCGCCGGGGAGGCGGCTTGTGACGCTCCTAGCATCCGAGACTATAGAGGCATCATGGCCGGGCGGGAGCCGGCCAGCATGAGGGTGGCCGGTCTGCTGACGGGGTTTCCGGTGGTGTGGGCCGAACAGCTGGCGACGAGTTAGGCATCGCATGGTGCCCTGGGCTAGGGTCGCTGGGACTGGCGTCTGCATCTTGGCCGGTTCGACATCGCTGCGACCTTCGGTGCGCATGACGGCACACCCTCGCGTTTCGAGATCGGTGAATGTGATTTCGAGTCTCCGCTCCTCGGCGAATGCCGCGGCATTCGACGC
>JBEIJS010000048.1:0-15612 GCA_040380105.1 Caulobacteraceae bacterium
CACCGGCATGCCGACCAGGGCCAGGGCGAAGATCGGCGTCGCTCCCATGGCATAGACATCGGACAGGGCGTTGGTCGCGGCGATGCGGCCGAAGTCGAACGGATCGTCGACCACCGGCATGAAGAAGTCCGTGGTCGCCACCAGCGCCTGCTGATCGTTCAACCGCCAGACCGCTGCGTCGTCAGAGGTCTCGGTCCCCACCATCAGATCGGCGAAGGGTCCGGCCAGCGGCATGCCCTTCAGAATGTCGCGCAACACGGCCGGGGCCAGTTTGCAGCCACAGCCGCCGCCATGGGCGAGGGAGGTCAGGCGCGGTTCGGGCGTGGTCATGGCATGGGCTTAGGGCCAAACCGCCGCCGAACTCAACAGCCGGGCCACCGCATTCGCCGTTGCCAGCCCGCTGCTGCCGGACCAATGTCGGAGTCTGAAACCCGGGGGCGGAACGATGCGACTTCTTCTTGCGACGACGGCCATGCTGGCCCTGTTCACGGCCGGGGCGGTCCAGGCCCAGACCGGCTCGACCGATGTCGAGCTGCGCCAGTCGATTGCGCGCGACTATGACGCCAACCTCGGGGCCCTGTTCGACGATTTTCACCGCAATCCCGAGCTCTCGGGTCTCGAAGTCCGCACCGCCGGCATCATGGCGGCCCGGCTGACGGCGCTGGGCTATGAGGTCACGACCGGCGTCGGCGGCACGGGCGTGGTCGCGGTGCTGCGCAATGGTGACGGCCCCACGGTCATGATCCGCGCCGACATGGACGGCCTGCCCCTGGCCGAGGATTCCGGTCTGGCCAATGCCTCGACCGCGCGGCAGGTCGACAGCGACGGCGTCGAAAAGCCGGTCATGCATGCCTGCGGCCATGACGTGCACATCACCGCCCTGATCGGAACGGCGCGACAGATGATGGCGCGGCGCCAGGACTGGTCCGGCACCCTGGTCCTGATCGCCCAGCCGGCCGAAGAGCGCATCTTCGGGGCCCGGGCCATGGTTCAGGACGGCCTCTACACCCGCTTTCCCAAGCCCGACATCGCCCTGGCCTTCCATGTCTCGGCCGACCTCGCCACGGGCCTGATCGACCTGCCGTTGGGGATCTCCTCGTCCAGCTCGGACAGCGTCGACATCGCGGTGCACGGCGTCGGCACCCACGGGGCCTATCCGCATCTCGGGGTCGACCCCATCGTGGTCGCCTCGGCCATCGTCATGAACCTGCAGACCCTGCCCAGCCGCAGCATCAATCCGCTTGAGGGAGCGATCGTCACCGTCGGGGCCTTCCACGGCGGCATCAAGCACAACATCATCTCGGACCGCGTCGACCTGCAGCTGACGGTCCGCGCCGACAACCCCGAAACCCGGCTGGCCCTGCTGGACGGCATTGACCGGGTGGCGCGTGGCACGGCCCTGGCCCTGGGCGTGCCCGAAGACCGGCTGCCGACCGTCGTCCGGTCCCCGACCGAGACCACGCCCGCCACCATCAATGATGCGGCCACGGCGGCCCGGGTCCGGACCGCCATCGGCGCGGCCATGGGCACCGAGCGCCTGGTCGACCAGCCGCGCACCGGCATGGGGGCCGAGGATTTCGCCTGGTTCGTCACCCCCGAAAGCGGCGTGAAGGGCGTCTATTTCAGCGTGGGCGGCACGCCCGCGGAAGACGTCGCCACGGCACCCGGCCACCACTCCCCCCTGTTCCGCATCGACCCCCGGCCCTCGGTCACCACCGGCGTCGAGGCCATGGTGGTGGCGGCCCAGGCGCTGATGCCCAAGGGGTGAGGATCGTCTGAATCCGCTGGACCGACGCCGCGTCAACCGCCTTAACTGTGTCATCCAAAGCGGAGCCGCACCATGATCACCGTCCACCACCTCAACGATTCCCGCTCGCAGCGGGTCCTGTGGCTGCTCGAGGAGATGGGCCTGCCCTATGAGGTGAAGCGGTATGAGCGCGACGGGAAGACCAACCTGGCCCCGCCCGCGCTCAAGGCCATCCATCCGCTGGGCAAGTCGCCGGTCCTCGACGATGGCGAGGCGCGGATCGCCGAGACGGGGGCCATCATCGAATATCTGCTCGAGACCTATCCGGCGGCCGGTCTCAAGCCCGCCCCGGGCACGCCGGCAGCGCGTCGCTTCACCTACTGGCTGCACTATGCCGAGGGATCGGCCATGACGCCCCTGCTGTTGAAGCTGATCTTCACCGTCCTGCCCCAGCGGGTCCCCTTCCTCGCGCGGGGCGTGGCAAAGGGTATCAGCAAGGCGATGAACGCCAATATGATTGACCCGCAGGTGGCGGCCCACACCGGCTATTGGGAGGCCGAACTGGGCCAGTCCGAATGGTTCGCCGGCAATGCGTTCTCGGCCGCCGACATCATGATGAGCTTTCCGGTCGAGGCGGCGGGCAGCCGGATCGGCTACGGTGCCGACAAGCCGAAGCTGAAGGCCTTCCTGCAGAAGATCCATGCGCGCCCGGCCTATCAGCGGGCGCTGGAGCGCGGCGGTCCCTACAGCTACGCCTGATCCCCCGAAGGGCGCCGATGCCACAGTCGGCCGCAACTGTGCGGCCCGGCGTGTTGTGTTCGCAACCCGCCCGCGCGCCGGACGTTATCGGTCCATGCCGTTGAAAACCGTCCAGATCATCGTCGCCCTCGCCGCCGCCGTGGCCTTTGTGCTTGCCTTCATCGCCGCCGGGATGTTCCTCGTCTCCAGCCTGTTCATGGCATTGGGTCTGGCGGCCGTCGCATGGCTGACCTGGAGCCTGATCCGACAGGTCAGGACGAGACGGCGAGGCCGCCCCGCCTGACAGACTGCACAGAATCCCCTTGCGTCATGCCTCTTGAACCTTGGGGCCTGAAGCCCTAGTCTCTTTGGCCAGTCGCAAGCGCCCAGCGACCTCGGCGTGTCTCCAAATCTTCAGTCGGGCGAAACAAGAAACTCACGACATATGGAAAAAGTGCCGATGACGGCCGAGGGCTACCGTGTCCTCGACGATCAGCTGAAGCAATTGAAGTCCGTGGAGCGGCCGAGCGTGATCTCGGCCATCTCGGAAGCGCGCGAGCATGGCGATCTTTCTGAAAACGCTGAATATCATGCCGCGAAAGAGCGTCAGGGCTGGATCGAGGGCCAGATCGCCGACATCGAGGACAAGATCAGCCGCGCCCAGGTCATCGACGTCTCGAAGCTGAACGGCAACCAGGTCATGTTCGGTGCCACCGTCACTGTGGTTGACGAGGACACCGAGGAAGAGGCCCGCTACCAGATCGTCGGTGAGCACGAAGCCGACGTGAAGGGCGGCAAGATTTCGGTGGCTTCGCCGATTGCCCGGGCGATGATTTCGAAAGAGATCGGCGACGTGGTCGAGGTCAACACGCCCGGCGGCGTGAAAGCCTATGAGATCCTCAAGGTCGAGTGGAAATAGGGTCCGACCAGACCCCGCTCACGATCCAGGTCGTCTCTGACGGCCGGACCGGCATGGAAAATCAGGCGCTGGGTCTGGCGGAAGCCGTCCAGCGCCTTTTTTCGTCCCGCATCGTCATCAAGCAGATCCGCTGGCGCAAGGCCTTCGACAAACTGCCGTCGGCGCTGAAGGCCCGGTGGATGCTGGACCCGTCGTCCGATGCCGTCGAACCCGCCGCCGGCGAGACCTGGCCCGACCTGTGGATCGCAACCGGCCGGGCGACCCTGCCGCTGTCGGCACGGGTTCGGGCGCAGTCGGGCGGCAAGACGTTCGTGGTCCAGACCCAGGACCCGCGCTGGAACTTCGCCGCCTATGACCTGGTCGTCGCCCCCGCTCATGACGGCGTGACCGGCTCCAATGTCCTGTCGATCACCGGATCACCCCACCGGGTGACGGCGGAGCGGCTGGCCGAGGGCGCTGCCGCCTTCGCTGACCGGCTGGCACCCCTGCCCGCCCCCCGGATGGCGGCCCTGATCGGCGGACGGTCGCGGGCGTTCGACCTCACCGAGACCCATGCCGCCGACCTCGCCGGGCGGATCGCGACCGCCGTGGAGGCCGCGGGCGGTTCGCTGATGCTGACCTTCTCGCGCCGCACACCCGAGGCGGCGAAGGCGGCCATGACCGCGCGGCTGGCTCACCTGCCAGGCCTGATCTGGGATGGCGCGGGGCCCAACCCCTATTTCGCCTTCCTGAACTTCGCCGACCACATCCTCGTCACCGAGGACAGCGCCAACATGGCCGCCGAGGCCGCCTCGACGGGCGCGCCCGTCCACATCCTGCCGATGGTCCCGCTGAAGCCCGCGGACAAATTCGCCCGCCTGCATGCCGACCTGCGCGAACGCGGCGCGGCGCGGCCGTTCGACGGGTCTCTGGACGTGTGGAGCTATGTGCCGCTGGCAGAGACGGACCGGGCGGCGCGCGTCCTGCTGGAGCGCCTGGGCAAGGCCTAGTCGCCGCCGCCGCCGCCATCTCCGCCGCCGTCAGACCCGTTGTCTGACCCACCGTCAGGGCCGTCATTCGGGCTCTTGCCGCGCCCGCCGCCGTCAGAGACGTAGGTTGTCCCGCTGTCCGAACCGGAAGAATCCTTGCGGCCGCTTGAGTCCTTGCGCGCGCGCCCTGCGTCAAAGCCTGCCCCGAGGGCCACGCCGATGGCGATACCGCCGCCGATGCCGAGCGCGAGGTTGTCCAGCGCGATCCCCAGCGCCGCCCCGATCGCTGTGCCGAGGGCGATGCCCACGCCCATGTAGCTTGTCTGTGCCATTCGATCCTCCCCAGTTTCTGTGCAGCCTAAACATCGCGCGAAGGGGAATCACCGCCTAAATAGGGGTATGAGCAATCCTCGAACTGTCCGCGTCGCCATCATCGGTTCCGGCCCCGCCGGCTGGACCGCCGCCATCTATGCGGCACGCGCCCTGCTGAGCCCCGTCATCATCGCCGGCCTGCAGCCCGGCGGCCAGCTGACCATCACCACCGATGTCGAGAACTATCCGGGCTTTGCCGACGTCATCCAGGGCCCCTGGCTGATGGAGCAGATGCGCGCCCAGGCCGCGCACGTCGGCACCGAGATCATCGAGGACATCGTGGTCAAGGCCGACCTGTCACAGCGGCCCTTCCGCCTGACGCTCGATTCGGGGACCGAGATGCTGGCCGAGACGGTGATCATCTCGACCGGGGCCCAGGCCAAATGGCTGGGGATCGAGAGCGAGGCGAAATACCAGGGCTTCGGCGTCTCGGCCTGCGCCACCTGCGACGGCTTCTTCTATCGCGGCAAGGAGGTGATCGTCGTCGGCGGCGGCAACACCGCGGTCGAAGAGGCGCTGTTCCTGACCAATTTCGCGTCGAAGGTCACCGTCGTCCACCGCCGCGACGCGTTCCGCGCCGAACGCATCCTGCAGGACCGACTGTTCTCCAACCCCAAGGTCGAGGTGATCTGGAACAGCGCCATCGACGAGATCCTCGGCGAGACCAACAGCTTCGGCGGCGTCAATGTCACCGGTGCCCGGCTGAAGAACGTCCAGACGGGCGAGACCCACAACATCACCGCCGACGGCGTCTTCATCGCCATCGGCCACGCCCCGTCCTCGGAACTCTTCACCGGCCAGCTGGAAACCAAACAGGGCGGCTATCTGGTGGTGAAGCCCGGGACCACGGCCACCGCCATCGAGGGCGTCTGGGCGGCAGGCGACGTCACCGACGACATCTACCGCCAGGCGGTCACCGCCGCCGGCATGGGCTGTATGGCCGCGCTGGAAGCCGTCCGCTTCCTCGCCGAGCAGGACCACGCCCGCACCCTGGACCCGATCTCGCACAATCAGGCGGAAAAAATCGGGGTCTGGTGACGCCGGTCTCCGGCAGGGCATCTGCAAACCTGGCGGCACGGCCGGAGTCCCGGGTCCCGCATGGCGGGCAGATGGGTCAGGTGGCGGGGCGGATCAGGAAACGGGTCGGCCCACTTCCTCGACATCCATCGGCGTCACGCCGGGCGGAGCCACGCGGAGGGTCGACGGGGGCGGCGGTGCCGCCGGGGCCTCAAAGGCGGCCAGCCGCTGATTGATCGCCGCGATCTCGGCGGCGGTGGCCTGGCGGCGACCGCCCAGGGAGGCAACACCGACGACCCGGGTCCGGCCGTCGATCTCGACCGTGCGCATGAGGCTCTCGCCCCTGGCGGCGGCCTCGTCGAGCGCCAGTTCGGCCTCGCTCGCCGGGACGATCTGGATACGGGGCCGCGAGAACCGGGCCTCGTCGATGAGGGGCTCGCGCCCGGCATAGGCCTGACGGAAGGCCGCCGGCTCGCCATAGACGCCCTTCCAGCGATAGAAGATGTGCGCCCCGATCCGGGTCAGCTTGTTCAGGGTCGGCGCCCACCACGGGTGCACATAGTCGGCATGATAATGGGTCGCCGTGCCGACCCGCGCCGAGACATGGCCGGCCAGGGCCCGCTCTGCCACACCCCTGGCACGGTTCCAGGCCCAGCTGACGGGTGGCTGTGCCAGGGCGCCGTCGCAGGTGAAGCTGAACTGGCAGCCCGTGGTGCGTTCGGCTCCCTCAAACACAACGCCGCAAATGCTGTTGGCGTAGTTGGGATCGCGCACCCGGTTCAGGATCACCTGGGCGACCGCCTCCTGGCCTTCGGTCGGCTCGAGCGCGGCCTCATAGTAGATGGCTTGTGTCAGGCAGCGCAGGGCACGGCGGCGATCCTCTGCGGTCGCCGGCTTGAAGACGAAGGGCGCTGCGACCCGCAAAAACCGGGAGGCATCCGGCGTCGCCGCATTGAGCTTCATCGCGTCCAGACCCGTAACGCCAAGGTCCAGCGTCGGACGGCCCGCAAGAGTCAGGCTTTCCCAGCCCGGGGTCAGGCCGTAAAGCGCCGCGCGTTGTGCGTCGGGGTCATGGCGCAGGGCGATGGCCAGTTGCGAAGCATCCATGCGGGCCGTGATGGCGGCGAAACCGCGGGCTCCGAGGTCACCGCCGGTCACGCTGCGGACCGTCTCGGCGCGACGATCGATCTCCGGACGCGGCGTTGAGCTGGCGGTCACGGCGACGCCGACAGCGGCCAGAACCACGGGCACAGCGGCCAGCAGGCGGCGCATCCCCATCAGCTTCGCGGTCCAGTCGTTCCGGGCCAAACAAAGGGCTCCCAAGCCGCGGCAGGTCCCGGCCATGACGCAGGATGCGCGTCAAGCCGGGCGTTTTTCAGGCGGAAAAGGCCGGTGCGGTCAAGTCCGGACGCCTTGCAGGCGCGGCGGCCGGCATCCGGCCACCCTGCCCTCGCCTCAGCGTGTGCGCGCCTTGCGGGCGGCGTAACGGGCGTCGCGGGCGGCCTTCTGTTCTTCCTTGGTCAGGGCCTTGCGCTCCTTGCGGGCCGCGCGCTTTTCCGCCTCGACCGCTTCCTGGGCCTCGGCCTCTTCGGCAAGACGTGCGGCTTCCCGCTCGGCCCTTTCCCGACGGGCTTCCGCCTTGGCGAGTTCATGCTGCTGACGCAGCGCCTCCTTCTCGGCCGCGCGCTTGGCGGCCAGTTTGTCGAATTCGGGATCGGGGGCGGCGGCCTTGGGCTTGAACCGGGCGAGCAGGGCCTTCTTGGCCTCCTGCTGGGCAGTAAGGCGGTCCGTGAAGCCGGTCTGTTTCAGATCTCTCATGCGGAGGGCGTCGATGTCCTTGATCGTTTATGGATGCGCTGGAACGCAGTCGGGCGGTTTGCAGCGCAGCCCGGCGCGTCGCTAACCCCATATGGGAGCGAAAATCAAGTTCGCGAGGCTTTCCCGGGGTCCGCGACGCCCGATCGAAGGCGGACTGTGTCAGTTCGGCTTGTCGGGCTGACTGACCGCGGTGCCCGCAACGCCGCCGACGGCCGCGCCGACAGGCCCTGCCACGACCGCACCCGCGATGGCACCGGTGGCGGCCCGCTGCTCGATGGTCTGGCCGCAGGCGGCGGTGGCGAGGGCGATGATCGTGACCGAAAGGGCGGTGACGGTGCGTTTCATGACGAAATCCTTCCAACAACGCGTCTTGAACGCCCTGCCCCGCTGCCAGTTCCGGATCGCAGCTCCATGTAAAAATCGCCTGTCAGGCGAGAACCATGACAACAGCCGAGACCCCTTTCAATCCGCCGATATCAATCGGACTCCATCGCCATGTCGTGCACATGAAAGCAAATACAGTAACCGAGCGATGCACTGGCGTTTGATGCAGAACATACAGACCCGTTAATCTGTTGACTACAATGCCGATAAACCGCGATGTTGCCCGGATTTCGATTCTTGCGAATCAACCACATTGGCGCCACAAATGGCTGGCTTAAGGCGCGTCCTCGACCGCTGGCCACTTCGCCGGCCGTCGAACCAACGCAGGCGGTTTGCGGGTCCGGTTTCCAGAGATTGGAGAGGATCGCCCGGTTGCGAGACTACCCGGGGGCGGCATTGCGCCCTGCCGAACAGGACCAGGCCCTTGTCCCTAGCCCCGAACACGCGTGTGACGACGTCTGCAGATCGTGCGGCCCGGATTCGGCCCGGATCGGCGGCGGCGGCGTTCGGCGCGTTGATGGGGCTGGCGATCGGCTGTGCCTATCTCGGCGGCACGGCGGCCAAGGCAACCACTGTGCGGGCCCAGGCCGAACGGATCGAGGGGGCTACGGCAGCCGGCTTCACCGAGGAAGCCCTGGCGGCCGCCGCCGGCGGTCTCGACGAAAGCGCCCTGGCCATAGCCCGGCGGCATGATCCCTATACCGTCGCAGGGGGAGCCCAGCGCGACCGACAGGCCGAGCTCATGACGGCCCGTCTGGAACAATTGCGGATTCGGCAAGCAGACTTCGGCCTGCGCCGGATTCGTCTGGCCGGCCCGATTGCGGCCATGCCGTTCCGTCTGAGCAGTACGCTCGACGCGTCGCGGGATCTCGATTGCCTGACCCAGGCCGCCTATTACGAGGCCCGAGGCGAAGGCCGGGACGGCATGCGTGCGGTGACCCAGGTCGTGCTGAACCGGGTGCGCCATTCCGCCTTCCCCAACAGCGTCTGCGGCGTGGTCTTCCAGGGTGCGGGGCGCCGGACCGGCTGCCAGTTCAGTTTCACCTGCGACGGCTCGATGCGCGGACCGGTCAATCAGGCCGCCTGGAACCGGGCCCGTGCGGTGGCCTCAGCCGCCCTGTCCGGAGCCGTGTACGCGGGCGTCGGCAACGCGACCCATTTCCACACCACAGGCGTCTCACCGGCCTGGCGTCATTCGCTGGTGCCGGTCGGACAGGTCGGTGACCATATGTTCTATCGCTTCGGCGGCCGGTCCGGCTCGCGCGAGGCCTTCTCCTATGCCGCCCGGCCGTCGGCCGTGACGGATGGCCCGCGTCTGATCCAGGCCAGCCTCGATCCGACGGGACCCGTCCTCGAAGCCGGCACGGTCGCCTACAACCTGCTGGTGACCCAGGAGCGTGGTGCCGGGACGGAGTCCGCGGAGGCGGCGTCCGCGGTGCCCGCAGCACCCGCAAACCCCGCCGCGCCCGTCGTTGTCGAGGCCTCTGCACCGGCGGCTTGAGGCGAGCCGGGATCGCAGCGCCCTGCGCTGGCGTCCTGCGCTGGCGTCCTGAATACCCTGATCCTGCCGCCTCGATCCGCGCGTTCCGGGCGGCGGTTGCAGGTCAGCAGGGCATGGCGTCCAGTCCCACATCCAGCGCCGGGGCCGAATGGGTCAGCGCCCCGACCGAGATCACATCGACACCGGTTTCGGCGATACCGCGCACCGTCTCCAGATTGACCCCGCCCGAGGCTTCCAGCGTGATCCGCCCGGCCGTGCGGGCCACCGCTTCACGCAGCATCGGCAGGGTGAAATTGTCCAGCATGATCACATCGGGCCCGGCCACCAGGGCCTCGTCCAGCTGATCCAGACTGTCGACCTCGATCTCGACCTTCATCAGATGGCCGACGACGGCGCGCGCCCGGCGGACCGCCTCGCCCACCCCGCCGCAGACGGCGACGTGGTTGTCCTTGATCAGGATGGCGTCATCCAGCCCGAAGCGGTGGTTGACCCCGCCGCCGCACAGCACTGCATGTTTCTCAAGCGCGCGCAGGCCCGGCGTGGTCTTTCGCGTGTCGGCGATCCGGGCCTTTGTGCCGGCGACCGCCTCGACATAGGCCCGTGTCACAGTGGCGATGCCACACAGCCGCCCCAGCAGGTTCAGCGCCGTCCGTTCGGCCGCCAGAAAGGCGCGCGCATCGGCCTCGACCTCGGCCAGCACCGCACCGGCCTCGAAGGCGTCGCCGTCGCGGAGTTTCAGCTCCACGGACGCATCCGGGTCCATGGCCAGCACGGCCAGCCGCACACAGTCGATGCCCGCCAGAACGCCGGCCTTGCGCGCCGCGAACACGGCCCGCATCCGCGCGCCTTCCGGAATACAGGCCTGTGCCGTCACATCGCCCGCACGGCCGAGATCCTCGGCCAGCGCCATGCGCACAACGGGTTCGATCAGGAGGTCGGGGAGCATGGGATTCCGAACAGTTCCGCCAGGGTCAGGTGCATTTGATCCGAGAACAGCGGCGTCACTGCGCCGTCGGTCACGACCGCCTCATCGCCCCAGCTTCCGTCCGGACGGGGGTCGCGGAGAACGCGCATCAGCCGGGCTTCCGGCTCGACGATCCAGAACTCGGGAATGCCGGCGCGGGCGTACAGCGGGCGTTTGATGGTCAGGTCGTTGTCCCGCGTCGAGACCGAAACCTCAATCACAAGGACGGCGTCCGCTGCTTCATAGTATCTTCGGCCGTCCCGACGACGGGCAACCAGAACGTCGGGCTCCGGCGCGCTGTAATCTCCGATCCTCAACGTCACCGCTGCGGACACACGAAGTGCGTCGCGGAGCGTGGGGATGCTGTTGAGGGCGTTCGACAGGGCGACGGCCAGGTCAACCGATGTGTCTCCATGATCGCCGCCGATCGGGGACATTTCGACAATCCGTCCTTCCAGCAGTTCGATGCGCGGCCCAAGGTCGTTGAGAATCCCCAACTCGAACATGCGTTCGAACCGGTCGAAATCGAACCGGAAGTCCGTTGGACCTTCCTGCATGCCATTCGGATTCGCGGTCATCGCCTTGCTCCGACCGTCACTATGCCGCCCTTTCCGTTCGCGCGAAAGCGTTTGCATCCTTGAGTTGCGTGTTCAGTCTGGTGTGCACGGCGACGGGGGCTGGTTCGGGATAGTCCGTCCGGAAATGCCCGCCACGGCTTTCGCGCCGCGCCAGCGCCGCCTCGGCGATCAGCCGGGCCGCGACCAGTGGCAGCGCCCCGGGCGCTTGGACCTCGAGCCGCACCATCACAGCCAGCGCCTCGGACAGGCCCGCCGCATCGCGCACCACGCCCACACACCGGCTCATGGTGTCGCGCAGCGTCTGCAAGGCTTCAGGCGCAAGGTCCGGCGCGACCGGCGTCGGCAGGGCACCACCGCCGCCCGAGGTCTCCGCCGCCGCCGCCCGACCGGTGCGTCGACCGAAGGCGGCCGCTTCCAGCAGGGAGTTGGAGGCCAGCCGGTTGGCACCGTGGACCCCGGTCGCCGCACATTCGCCGACGGCGAACAGGCCCGGCAGGCTGGTGCGCCCGTCCGGTCCGGCGCCGATCCCGCCCATGTGATAGTGGGCCGCCGCAGCGACCGGGATCGGGGTCTCGCGCGGATCCAGCCCGGCTCGCATACAGGCGGCGAACACGGCCGGAAACTCTTCGGGGAAGGCGGCACCGATGGCGGCGCGGCAATCCAGGAAGGCCCCCCGTCCTTCGGCACCCGCGACATGCACGGCCCGCGCCACCACATCGCGCGGCTGCAGATCGGCATCCGCCGCCTCGCCGAGCAGGAAGCGGCCGTCCTTGTCGATCAACCGCGCCCCCTCGCCGCGCAGGGCCTCGGTGGCCAGGGGCATGGGATCCAGACCGACATCGATGGCGGTCGGATGAAACTGCACGAACTCCGGGTCGAGAATCCCGGCGCCCGCGCCATAGGCCAGGGCCATACCCTCGCCCAGCAGGGCGGCGGGTGTGGTCGTCCGGGCAAACAGGCCGCCTGCCCCGCCCGTGGCCAGCACCACGGAGGGGGCCAGCACCTCGACCATCCGCCGCGAACCCGGCGCACCGCGCTCGATCAGGGCACCGCAAACCCGGCCGCCGGCGTCCTGGATCAGACCCCGCAGCCGTCCGTCTTCCCAGACTTCGATGTGCGGCGCGGCGCGCACCGCCGCGATCAGGGCCGACAGGATCGCCCGACCCGCGCCGTCACCGCCGACCCGGGCCACCCGGGCTTGGGAATGGGCCGCTTCCAGACTGACGGCAAAGCCTCCGGCGGCGTCGCGATCAAACGGCGCGCCGAGGGACGCCAGCCATTCGACGGTCGCGCGGCCGTCGCCGGTCAGAACCCCGGTCGCATCAGCCTCGACCAGCCCGGCTCCCGCAGCCGTCGTATCGGCCGCATGCAGGGCGGGTGCATCGTCAGCCGCCAGCGCCGCCGCCACCCCGCCCTGGGCCCAGGCCGAGGAACAGGCTTGCAGCAGGGGCGCGGGCGTTACCACCAGCACCCTGCGCGGCGCGGCCTCCAGTGCGGCCGACAGCCCCGCCAGCCCGCCGCCGATGATCAGCGGCCCGTCATGACGGAGGGTGCGGTTCAACGGCCGAACTCGAGATACCGGCCGGCAATGGCCAAGGCGTTTTCCAGCGTACCCGTCAGGGGCAGCAGGGCCGCCATCGCAACGCCTCCGCACAGCAACAGGGTCACGAGAAACAGGCCGACGCTGTAGCCCGACTCGCGCGCCGTCAGGGGACGCCCGTCCGGCCGCCAGTCTCCCCGCCGCAGATGGGCGTAGAGCGACAGGGCAAGGAAGCCGGCGAACAACCAGCTGCCGTTGCTGATGCCCCACAAGACCACCACCGCGCCGATGAGGAAGATCACCACCCGCTCCAGCATCGGGTGAATACGGGCCAGCACCGGGCCGAGGGCCTTGGACCCGTCGAGTGGCGGCGCGGGTGCCAGGTTGACGAGGTTCAGGGTGGCGATGGCCAGAACGCCAACCAGCCATTCGCCCTGCCCCGTCGCGATGTAGACGCCGAGGAAGGGGATGGCCGCCAGCATGCCGAACGCCGGACCGGCCAGCGACACCAGCACGCCGTCCCACTCACTCTTCGGCAGTCTCTGGCTCTTCGCCACACCGCCGAGGAAGGGGATGATGTAGATCCGCGCCGGGCCCATGCCGAGCCGGTTCATCGCCAGCACATGACCGTATTCATGCACCAGAAGGCCGAACAGGACGGCCACAACCATGATCCAGCTCTGGCTCCACCAGAAGATCAGCCCGCCCAGCAGCAGGGTCGACACAATGGCCCAGACCGGGTGCTGGCCCTTGTCCAGCGGTGGCTCGGCGCTGCGGGGCGGACCCCGATCGGCCGCAGCCGCCTCCCGTGCGGGGGCGGCGGGCCCGGGCTTTTGATCCCAGGGACCGGGGCGGGGTGTCTGGCTGTCTGTCATCCTGACGACGTGGCCTTTTCCGAGCGCAGCCACAAGGCCAGGAGGGCGAGAAGCCGCAGGCTGCGCTTGTCGATCGTCGCCACGACGCGGACGGGCGGGACGTAGTGCATCAGATCAGCTCCACCGCCACGTGATGCCGCGCCTTGACCATGTCGTAGCGCGCCGGAACCATCGGCGGCAGCAGGTCCACCATCCGCTGCACGGCCAGCCGCGCGCGGTCGGCGATATCCTCGGGCACCGTCACCTCGAACTGCATGTTCAACAGGCAGTCGCGGATGTTCAACAGGGTGATCCGCTGCATATGGGGGCACAGGTTGCATGGGCCGATGAACTGCACCCCCGGCACGTCGCCGGCGACATTGGCGGCCATCGAGCATTCGGTGATCAGTACCACCTGCTTCGGCCTGCGCGCGGTCACATGGTCGATCATGGCTGCGGTCGAGCCGGCGAAGTCGGCGGCCGCCAGCACATCCTCCGGACATTCCGGGTGGGCCAGGATTTCGGCACCCGGATACGCCAGCCGCATCTCGGCGATATCGGCGCCGGTGAACCGCTCATGCACCTCGCAGCGGCCCTTCCAGGCGATGATGCCGACCGTGGTCTGGGCCGCGACGTTGCGGGCCAGGAATTCGTCGGGGATCAGGATGACGCGGTCGACGCCCCATTCCTTCGCCGCCCACTCCACCACCTGGACGGCGTTGGCACTGGTGCAGCAGATGTCGGTCTCGGCCTTCACATCGGCCGTGGTGTTCACATAGGTGACCACCGGCAGGCCCGGATAGCGCTGCCTGATCAGTCGCACATCGGCGCCCGTGATCGAGGCCGCGAGTGAGCAGCCGGCGCGCAGGTCCGGGATCAGTACCGTCTTTTCGGGGCTCAGGATCTTCGAGGTCTCGGCCATGAAATGCACGCCGGCCTGGACGATCACCCGGGCCTTCGACCGCGCGGCCTCCTTGGCCAGACCCAGGCTGTCGCCGACATAGTCGCCGACGCCGTGGAAGATCTCGGGGGTCATATAGTTGTGGGCCAGGATGACGGCGTCCCGGCTCTTCTTCAGCGCATTGATCTCGCTGATCAGGGCGGCCTGCGCCGGCCATTCCATGGGGGTCACATGGTCCTTGACCTTGGCCCAGACCGGCGCGGTCTCCCGCGCCAGTGCCTCAGTCATTCCGAACGCACCGTCAGCCATTTCGCATCTCTTTTGCTCTATTTGAGCAAATCAGAGGCCCAAAGAACGGCGACCGGTCTGCCTGACCGTCGCCGACTTATGCTCACT
Source organism: Caulobacteraceae bacterium (assembly GCA_040380105.1). GTDB lineage: Bacteria > Pseudomonadota > Alphaproteobacteria > Caulobacterales > Caulobacteraceae > Brevundimonas. Next base: position 14,698 of record JBEIJS010000048.1, read on the forward strand.
TTCAGCATAAGCAGGGATAATCTAGGCGGATGCCGGGGAAATGCAAGCCCCGGGACCTGGAGCGGTCGTCAGCGCATGACCATGTTCAGGGCGGGCGGATAGAAGACCTGACCGTCGGTGGCGACGCCGTCCGGCGCTTCCATGTCGAGGCTTTCCAGAATTTGAAGGATCCGGGAGACCCCGCTTGGCGCCCCTGCCGCAAGGGCAGGATGATCAAACCGGCAACCGGTCAGCTTGAGCCGCTCAATCACGCAACTGATCTGACGTTCGGCCACCGGCGCGGTCGGAGCGGACGGCGGTGGCGGCGGGGTGTCCGGCCGGCCCGCTCTCGCGCCGCGTCCGCGCGGGGGTTCACGCCGGGAAATCTCGATCTTGACCTCGCTACCGGCCCTGACCCGTTGATCCCGGTCGTCCGTCAGGCCCCAGCCGCAGGCGGTCAGCACGCGATCCAGGTTGGCCGACTGCGTCGGCAGGTCGAAATTGGTCCGCAGCGCCCGCGGGGCCCCATCGACCGTGCGAACTGAATAGAGGCCGCCGCCGCGCAGGAAGCGGATGTCCCGCGCGGGCACAGTGCTCATCAGAATGCCCGGTGCCGGTCCGGGTACCCAGGTCTGGAGGTCGGTGCGGCCGTCGGCGCGCCGGGCCTGCACCTCGAGGCCGCCGACGCCGGCGGGCATGCCGATCAGGGCGAGCGACAGCGCCCGGTCCCGACACTGGACGACAATGGCCACGCCCGCGTCGTAGCGGACGGCGGCGACCGTCTGGTTCAGGCTGGCCTCGTGCTGGAAATCCAAGTCATCATCGTCCTGCGCAAGCGACGCGGTCTGCACTGCTAAAATGCCCGAGCACAGCGCCGCAAGCAGCACTGATCTCATGGTTTCACGACCCCGTATCAAGACGGCAGATTAAGCCAGC
>JBEIJS010000049.1:0-15297 GCA_040380105.1 Caulobacteraceae bacterium
CTCGTCGTCGTGGTCGATGCGCTTGACCGGACGGTTGGTCGGCACCTCGAGGACATCCATCTTGTAGATGTCGAGGAATTCCTGGGCCTCGGTCGCGGCCGTGCCGGTCATGCCGGACAGCTTTTCGTACAGGCGGAAATAGTTCTGGATGGTGACCGAGGCCAGGGTCTGGTTCTCGGGCATGATCTTCACGCCCTCCTTGGCCTCGATGGCCTGGTGCAGGCCCTCGGACAGGCGGCGACCCTGCATCATCCGGCCGGTGAACTCATCGATCAGCATGACCTCGCCGGCCTTGATGATGTAGTCCTTGTCCTTTTGATACAGGGTGTTGGCGCGCAGGGCCTGGTTGATATGGTGCACCAGGGTGATGTTGGCGGCGTCGTACAGACCGGTGGTGTCGGGCGCGAACAGCGCGCGCTCCTCCATGATCTGTTCGATCTTTTCTGAACCCTCTTCGGTCAGCAGCGCCTGGCGCTGCTTCTCGTCCAGGTCGAAGGTGGTCGTGTCCTGGATCAGTTCCTTGATGATGCCGTCGACGATCAGATACAGGTCCGAACGGTCTTCCGTCGGGCCCGAAATGATCAGCGGCGTGCGCGCCTCGTCCACCAGGATGGAGTCGACCTCGTCGACGATGGCGAAATGGTGCGGACGCTGCACCATCTCCTTGCGGTCATAGACGAGGTTGTCGCGCAGATAGTCGAAGCCGAACTCGTTGTTGGTGCCGTAGGTGATGTCGGCCGCATAGGCCGCCTGGCGCTGTCCCGAGGACAGGCCGTTGACGATGACGCCGACCTCCATGCCGAGGAAGCGGTAGACCCGGCCCATCCATTCGGCGTCGCGCCGCGCCAGATAGTCATTGACGGTGATGACGTGCACGCCCTTGCCGAGCAGGGCGTTGAGGTACACGGGCGCCACGGCGACCAGTGTCTTGCCCTCACCGGTGCGCATCTCGGCGATACCGCCGGCATGCAGGATCATGCCGCCCGCGAGCTGAACGTCATACTGGCGCTGGCCCAGCACCCGCCTGGATGCCTCGCGCGCCACGGCAAAGGCCTCGTTCAGCACCTTGTCGAGGGTTTCGCCGCCAGCGATCCGGTCACGGAAGGCATCGGTCATCATGCGCAGCTCGTCGTCCGACAGGGCGGCGAACTTGTCCTCCAGCGCGTTGATCTTCTGAACCCGGCCCATGAAATCCTTGACCTTGCGGTCGTTGGAGGAGCCGAAAATCTTCTTGGCAATGCCGAGCATGGATGATCCGAAGGCGGGCGAGCCACTGGGGCTCTGGTACTGAAAGGTCCCGAAGGAACGGCGACGACTACGCGACGGGCAGGGGCACCGGCGACGACGACCCGATGCGCCTGACTCAGGCGCGCGCGAGGGCCGCGCGGTCGTTCGAAAACCCCTCGACTTGGGCGCAGGCGGGACTTAAGCACCGACCTTATCCCTGTCAACGCGAGGGGCTTTGCCGCCCTGTGACGGAGCGCGCCCCAATGCGGCTTTCAAGCCCCTTCGTCCCCGTCCTTCTTGCGGCGTTTCTGGCCCTTTCGGCGTGTGGTCGCGAGGGCGGCTCCGACCGCGCGCCCGAGCCGGGCGACCGGTCCGTGGCCGAGGTCCAGGGCCAGACCATCTGGGCGTCCGACGTCAAGCGTGAGGCGGTAGCGCAAGGGCTGGTCGGGGAGGGTGAACCGCTGGACGTGACCTCCGACCTGTTCCGCCGCGTGCTGGACGAGGTCATCGACCAGAAGCTGCTGGCCCGCGAGGCCGAGCGGCGTGGCCTCGACAACTCCGCCCTCGCCCAGCGCCGGCTGGAGGCGACGCGGGAGCGTATCCTCGGCGACATGCTGGTCGAGACCGTGGTCAACGGTTCCATCTCGGACCGCGCGGTGGAGACCATCTATCAGGAGCAGGTACGGCTCGCGCAGACGTCCGAGGAAATCCGCGTCCGCCTGATCCTGTCGCGGACCAAACCCGAGGCCGACGCCGTGATCGGCATTCTGGCCCAGGGCGCGGCCTTCGAGGCCGTGGCCGCAGAGAGCTCGATCGACGACGCCACCCGCTATTCCGGCGGCGACCTCGGCTACCGGACCATCGACGTCATGCCCGAGGCCTACAAGAACGCCCTGCGTGACCGGCCTGCCGGCTCGACGGTGGGCCCGTTCCAGACCGAGGGCGGCTGGGCCGTGCTGCGGGTCGAGGACCGCCGTCGCGAGACCCCGCCGACGCTGGAGCAGGCCCGGCCCCAGATCGTCCGCTACCTGACCTATGAGGGCGTGCGCCAGTTGCTGGAGGAGCTGCGTGGCAAGGCCGAGGTCGAGGTGCTTCTGCCCGGCGATACGCCCCGTTCGCAGGAGCCGGCCTCGGCGCCGCGCCCGCCGGCATCGTCCGTCGGAACCCCCGCTGCACCGGCCCGGCCGCCTGCCGCCGCGGCCCCCGCGCCCGGGAAGGCGTCATGAGCCGCCCGCCCAAGGCCGGCCGCGCCTCCACCGGCCAGAAGATCGAACAGGCCATCGAAAAGGCCTTCGATCCCCTGGCGACGGCCCTGAAACGCGCCACGACCCCGACGCCCTCGAAGGCCTTGACGGGGGCTGCACCGGGCAAGCCGGGGCTCGAAATTTCGCCCCTCGCCGTGCCCTTCCCGACCATTCCGCCCATCGGCGGGGTCGAGATCGCCACCGCGCGGGCCGGCTTCTACAAACACGAGCGCGACGATCTGGTGGTGTTCAGCTTCGTGCGGGGTACGAGCTGCGCCGGCGTCTTCACCCGGCACAAGGTCGGCTCCGCCCCGGTCGACTGGTGCAAGCGACAGCTGGATTCGGCCGAGGGCGGGCAGGATGTGCGGGCCCTCGTGGTCAATGCCGGCTGCGCCAATGCCTTTACCGGCAAGGCCGGGGCCGATGCGGCCCGGCGCACGGCCTCGGAGGTCGCCAAACGCTTCGGCTGCCGCCAGCGCGACGTCATGCTGGCCTCCACCGGCGTGATCGGCGTGGTGCTGGACGACCGCAAGATCGTGGCCCGCATGCCCGACATCGAGGCGGGGCTGGATGCCGACGCCTGGGCCCGCGCCGGCCTGGCCATCATGACCACCGACACCTTCCCCAAGGGGTCCTATGCCGAATGCGAGATCGAGGGCCGCAAGGTCCGGATCGCGGGCATCGCCAAGGGGTCAGGCATGATCGCCCCCGACATGGCCACCATGCTGGGCTTCATCGTCACCGACGCCGCCATCGCCCCGCCGGTGCTGCGGGCCCTGCTGGGCCTGCATGTCCGCACCACCTTCAACAGCGTCACCGTGGACGGCGACACCTCGACCAACGACACCTGCCTGCTGTTCGCCACGGGCGCGAGCGGCGCGCCGCGTATCGGCCGGGTCGGCGACCGCCGGCTGAAGGATTTCTCGGCGGCCCTGGAAAAGGTCATGCTCGACCTCGCCCACCAGCTGGTCCGCGACGGCGAAGGGGCGACCAAATTCGTCAAGGTCACCGTCGACGGTGCCGCCAGCCCTGCCTCGGCCCGGAAACTGGCCAAGTCGATCGCCGACAGCCCTCTGGTCAAGACCGCCCTGGCCGGCGAGGACGCCAACTGGGGCCGGGTCGTCATGGCCGTCGGCAAGACCGAGGAGCCGGTCGACCGCGACAGCCTCGCCATCCGTTTCGGCCCCCATGTGGCGGCGATCGACGGTGCTCCGTCCCCGACCTATGACGAGGCGAAGATGAGCGCCTATATGAAGAACGCCGAGATCGACATCACCGTCGACGTCGGCTGGGGCCGCGCCTCGGCGACCGTCTGGACCTGCGACCTGACCAAGCGATACGTCGAGATCAACGGCGATTACCGCTCGTGAGTGACGGGTTGCCCACCCTCCTCGTCGTCGCCGTGGCTCTGATCGATGCCGACGGCCGGGTGCTGATCGCCCAGCGGCCCGAGGGCAAGAAATTGGCCGGGCTGTGGGAGTTTCCCGGCGGCAAGGTCGAGCCGGGCGAGCGGCCCGAACAGGCCCTGATCCGGGAATTGCATGAAGAGCTCGGAATAGATGTCAGCGAGGCCTGTCTGGCTCCGTTCGTTTTTGCGAGCCACGCTTACGATTCGTTTCACCTCTTGATGCCATTGTATCTCTGCCGACGCTGGTCGGGGGTGGTGCAGAACCGCGAGCATGCGGCGCTGAAATGGGTCAGGCCGAACCAGCTTTCGGACTATCCCATGCCGCCGGCCGACGAACCCCTGGTCGCCTGGTTGCGCGACCTGCTCTAGCCGCCGGAAGGAGGGGGCCGATGATGAGACGCTTCCTCTCCCGCCTCCTGCGCGACGAAAGCGGCGCGACCGCCATCGAATACGGCATGATCCTGGCGCTGATGTTCCTCGTCATCCTCGGCGCGATGCAGGCCTTCGGGGCGACGGGCAGCGGTATCATCAACGGCGCCATGGACAGGATCCGCAGCGCCATGAGCGGTTGAGGCTCAGTCCTCTCCCGTCTGCTCCCTGACGCCCAGCGCATCCGCCAGCCGCATCCTGGCCGAGCCCCTTGGCAATGGCTTCTGCTGGCTCTCGTGCGGGGCCCAGCCGGCCAGATGGACGATTTCGAAGGTCGCCGGAATGCGGCCGTCGCCGTCGGCATGGCGTTCCGCATAGAGTTGCGCCGCCCGACCGACGATGGCGCGCGTCAGCGGCCGCACCGGCCCCGCCAGAACATTGGTCTCGCCCATGGCGCGCAGGTCGCGGATCAGGGCCATCAGGTCGGGATAGCGCACCGTCACCCGGTCGACATCGGCCACCGGCAGGGCGAATCCGGCCCTTTGCAACAGGGCCGCGCCGTCGAAGCCGTCGGCGAAGGGTGAGACCCGCGCCTGGGCTCCGCCGCGCGCCTCCAGCTCGGCCTCGGTCAGGACCGCGCGCAACTCCTTCAGCGTCCCCGCTCCCAGCAGGGTGCCGAGAAACAGGCCGTCGGGTTTCAGCGCCCGCCGGATCTGGCTCAGGGCGCCCGGCAGGTCATTGGCCCAGTGCAGGCTCATCAGGGAGACGATCAGGTCCTGCGACCCGTCCGCCAGATCGATCGGGGCCGCCCCCGGGCCGGCGCGCGCCGCCCGGTCGCCGACCGTCTTCACCGGCCCGACCCGGCTTGCCGCCGCACTTTCGGCCAGGGCGGCGGCGAAGGCTCCGGGGTGCGCGGACAGATCAGCTGCTTTGGGCCAGTCGCGGACCAGGGCCTCCAGACTGCCTGCGGCATTCTCCGCCGCCCGCGCATGAAGGAAGTCGGCGCGGGAAAGCGATCGTTCGCTGCGTTCGAGCCTTGCCGTGCGGCGCTGAACGTCGAAGATATGCGGAGGACCGGAGGAAGGGCTCATGGGACTTCAGGATGGGGTCTGGCGCGACCGATTGAAAGCGGCCTTGCCGCGGATCGGGTTCGGTGCCCGTGCCGTCGCCCGCGGCGTCACCGACCTGCTGCTGCCGTCCCTGGCCCACGACAGCCCAGAGGCCGCCGGTTCTCCCGGCCTTACTGCCGGGGCCTGGAGCCGGGTGACCTTCCTCGAGGATCCGGTCTGTGACGGCTGCGGCGCGGGGTTCGAGATGGACGGCGGGCCTTTTGCCGCGCCCCGGTGCGCGGCCTGCCTGGCCCAGCCCTATGCCTTCGCCCGCGCCCGGGCGGCCTGCGTCTATGACGAGGCCTCGCGCGGCCTGATCCTGAAGTTCAAACATGGCGACCACCAGCCCTATGCGCCCCTGTTTGCCCGCTGGATCGCCCGTTCGGCCTCGCCCCTGCTGGACGAGGCCGACGCCCTCGTTCCGGTGCCCCTGCACCGCCTTCGACTGTTGTCGCGGCGTTTCAACCAGGCCGCCGAGATCGCCCGACCGCTGGCTCGCTACGCCGGGCTCGATTACCTGCCTGATGCCCTGATCCGGACGACCCACACGACCACCCAGGGCGGCAAGTCCGCGCGCGGCCGTCGCCTGAATGTCAGAAAGGCCTTCGCCGTCAGCGAGGCGGGCCGGCGACGGATCAGGGGCTGCCGCATCCTTCTGGTCGACGATGTGCTGACCACGGGGGCCACCGCCGAGGCCTGCGCCCGGGCCCTGATCGAGGCCGGTGCCCGCGCCGTGGACCTGGCGGTCGTGGCCCGGGTGCGAACGGCACGGGAATTGCCTACATAGGAGCAGGCCCGGCTGCCCCGGCGGCGGGCGATGCTTTCTGACCGGAGTTCCGCCTTGGCTGACATCGTTCTCTATACCAAGCCCGGCTGTGGCTACTGCCATGCCGCCCGGGACCTGCTCGATCGCAAGGGCGCGGCCTATGAGGACATCGTCGCCTCCCACGACCCTGCGAAGAAGCAGGAAATGATCCAGCGTTCCGGCGGTCGCATGACCTTCCCGCAGATCTTCATCGGTGGAAAACACATCGGCGGTTCTGACGACCTGCACGCGCTTGACCGCAAGGGCGAGCTCGACGCATTGCTCCGGGCCTGATGGCAACGCTTCCGATCGCCCTGATCCAGACCCGCACTCCGGCCAGTCCTTCGGCGGCCCTCGCTCATGTCGAACCCCTGATCCGCAAGGCGGCGGCAAGCGGGGCGAAACTGATCCTGACGCCGGAAGCGACCAATTTTCTGATCAGGGACCCGGCTGCCCGTGCCGCCGTCCTGACGGACCAGGATGGCGATGCGGTGGTCATCGGCCTGCGCGCCCTGGCGCAGGAACTCGGCGTCTGGCTTCTGATCGGCTCGGCCATTGTCCAGTCGGGCCATCAGGGCGACGACCGCGCCGCCAACCGCTCCCTGCTGATCGACGACGCGGGCGCTGTGGTGGCGACCTATGACAAGCTGCACGTCTATGACGTCGACCTGCCGACCGGCGAGCGCTGGCGCGAAAGCGCCGCCATCCGGCCCGGCGATGCCGCTGTGGTGGCTGACACGCCCTGGGCCCGGCTCGGCCTGACCATCTGCTATGACATCCGTTTCCCGCAGCTGTATCGCGCCCTGGCAGGGGCGGGCGCCGGCATGATTTCCGTCCCCGCTGCCTTCACCGTTCCGACCGGCGAGGCCCATTGGGAAACCCTGCTGCGGGCCCGGGCCATCGAGACGGGCTGCTGGATTCTCGCGCCGGCCCAGGCCGGTCTGCATGAGGACGGCCGCCGCACCTGGGGCCGGTCGACCGTCGTCGGCCCCTGGGGCGAAGTGGTCGCCCGGCTCGATCACGACGAACCCGGCATCCTCCTTGCGAGCCTGGATTTCGACGCCGTCATACGCGCCCGCAACGCCGTGCCGCAACTGACCCACGACCGAAAGTTCGCCGGACCACAATGATCCGCTACGCCCTTCAGTGCGATCAGGGTCACGGCTTCGAGGCCTGGTTCGGCGACTCGGCCGCCTATGACGATCAGGCCGCGCGCGGACTGGTCGAATGCCCGCTCTGCGGCTCTTGCGGGGTGTCCAAACAGATCATGGCCCCGGCTGTCGCCGGGACCCGCAAGACGGCGTCGGGACCCGATCTTGCGAAAATGCAGACCATGATGACCCGGATGGCCCGCGAGGTGCGGTCCCACGTCGAACAGAATTTCGACTATGTCGGCGACGCCTTCGCCCGCGAGGCCCGTGATATCCACGAAGGCCGGTCCGAGAAGCGCGAAATCTATGGTGAGGCCACGCCCGCCGAGGTGAGGAAGCTGAAGGACGACGGCGTCCCCTGTGCCGCATTGCCGCCGCTCCCGCCCGATCCGGCCAAGGCGCACTGAGCGAAACCCGAAGGCGGAGTCCGGAATGGCGTTACATGGCGGCCCCGCCCGACACCCTCTGTCCGGCCTGAATTGGCGGACGATGACGGTTGCTGATCTGGACGCCGTCACGGCGGTCGCCGCCATCGGCTTTCCAGACCATTTCGAAGGCCGCGACTGTTTCGAGAACCGGCTCAGCCTGAACCCGTCCGGCTGTTTCGTACTGGCCGGCGAGGGTACGGCGCCGGTCGGCTATCTGGTGGCCTATCCGTGGACGGAGCACGCCGCGCCGGCGCTGGACACCCTGATCAGCGCCATCCCGGACGATGCCGCGGTGATGTATCTGCACGACCTGGCCCTTGCTCCCCCGGTGCGCGGGGCCGGCTGGTCCCGTCCCGTTGTCGAGCGTCTGGCGCGGGAGGCCAGCGCCGCCGGCTGGCCGGCCCTGACCCTGGTGGCGGTCAATGACGCCGCACCGTTCTGGGAACGGCACGGCTTCAGGGTTATCGAGCCGCCCGGTATGGCGGACAAGCTGGCGTCCTATGGCCCGGACGCCTGCTACATGATCCGCCGTCTGACCGGTTAGATCGTTCTTCGCTTGAGTTGACACACCCTCCGGGTGCCTTGCCCGGCGATGGCGGGTTCATCACAAAGGACACAAAGAAAGCCACAAAGGCCACAACGGGTTCTGTGAACCAGGCCCGCCGTTGCACTGATTCCATGCGGCGTAAGCCGCGATCCCAAATCAGCCCCGGCAGGCATAGGCCCCGACACGGACCGGCTCTCTTCGTGTCCTTCGTGGCTTCCTTCGTGTCCTTTGTGATGAACCTTCCGGCCGCCGCGCCTTACCTGAAGGATCGGCGGCAGGGTCACGTCAGCCGACGATTTCTCAAGATCGAAATCCCGCTGCAGCCGGGTTCAAGGCATCGACGGACTCGCGCGGCGAGTCCTCATGCGCCGGTCAGGCTCTAGCTTCTTGTCCAGCCCTTTCCGGCCATACAGCCGCGAAAGGCGTCGCTGCGGATGCCCTCGCCGGTCGAGGCGCGGCATTCGGCGCGGGCGGCGTCGAACGGCTGGGCGTTCTCGCCATGCCAGGCCAGGTCGTCGCTGTCCGAGGCATCGATCACGGTGACACAGGCCGAGGTCAACAGGGCGGCGGACAGGACGGAGAGGATGAGCAGGCGTTTCACGGGGGGCTCCTGTTTCTGGAGGTGAAGGGAGAATCCCTCATCCCACCGACAGGCTTTCCTGTCCCGTTACAACGAGGTCAGGTCGATGAACCCCCGATGAACCGGATCGGGTCCGCCCGGTGGTCAGGTCGCCGGGGTTGCCGGCACGGGCGGCGGTGCCCAGCTGCGATCCCTCTGCCCGGAACAGTCCGGCAGGGGTTCGGTCGCCGGCGGGCTTTCGGCACCACCAACCGCCATCCAGATACCCAGCCATTGGCCGCGGTAGTTGTCCACGCCGGTCGGCCAGTCCATCGCCGGGATCGCGTCCGAGATGCGGCGGTCCAGCGCCCGGTTGCCGGTCGACCTTACAATGATCGCCTGGGCGACCCGCGACGGGCGGCCCCGGCTCCAGCGGATGCACAGGCCCGCCACGCCGCGCCGGTCGGTCGCGGCCTCCTGGGACATGAGGGGCGGGGCGGGAGTGGCGGCCGTGGCCAGCAGGGCGGCGGACAGGATGGCGATCATGCGGAACTCCTTGCCGCGGGCTTCAGTCCCGCGTTGCGATCATCAGATAGTTTATAGCGGTATCGTCGCTTGCGCTCCAACGATCCGCAAACGGATCATAGGCCAGGCCGAACGGCCCGCTGACTGTGATCGGCTCTTCCGACAGCATCCGCCGGATCTCCTCCGGCTTGAGGAACTGGCTCCAGTCATGGGTCCCCGCCGGCACCCAGCGCAGGATGTATTCCGCGGCGACCTTGCCGAGCGCCAGCGCCTTCAGCGTCCGGTTCAGCGTGGCCACGATCATCATCCCGCCGGGCTTAACCCGCCGCGAACAGGCGCGGATGAAGGCCTCCGGATCGGCCACGTGTTCGATCACCTCTAGCGTCAGCACGACGTCAAAAGGCCCGGCCTCCTCGGCCTCCAGCTGTTCGACGGTGGCGGCGCGATAGGCGATGTCGAGGCCCTGCTGTTCCGCATGGGCCCGCGCCGTGCCGATGTTTTCGGCCGAGGCATCGATGGCGGTGACCTGGAAGCCCAGCCGCCGCATCGGTTCTGCGATCAGCCCGCCGCCGCAGCCGACGTCCAGCAGGGTCAGGCCGGCAAAGGCAGACCGTGCCCTGACATCGCGCCCGAACCGCTCCGCCGCCCGGTCGCGGATAAAGGCCAGCCGGGCAGGATTGAATTTGTGCAGCGGCGCGAAAGGTCCGTGGGCGTCCCACCATTCCGCCGCCTGGGCCGAAAATCGCGCCACATCGGCGGGATCGATCGAGGGGCCGGCGGCCCCGTCTTCGAATTCCGCGCCGCTTTGGGGTTTGCGCGCCGATACCCTGTCGTTAGAAGCGGCCATGGGCCGAGGGATGAACCCGCGCGGCCTTCCATGCAAGATGGGGCGATCCGCCACGATGACGCGGCCAGACGAAACGCGGCCAGCCAAGACGCGACTGGTGATGAAGTTCGGCGGCACCTCCATGGGCGACCTCGAACGCATCCGCCGCGCCGCCCGCATCGTCGCGGCCGAGGCCGCTGCGGGCAAACAGGTCGCCGTGGTCGTCTCCGCCATGGCCGGCAAGACCAATGAACTGGTCGCCTGGACCGACGGCGCGGGGCGGCCGGGCCAGGGGGTCGAGCTCTCGGATGATGAATACGATATCGTCGTCGCCTCGGGTGAACAGGTCACCGCCGGCCTGCTGGCCCTGACCCTGCGCAACATGGGCCTGAATGCCCGCAGCTGGATGGGCTGGCAGATTCCCATCCTCACCGATGAAGCCCACGGTCGCGCCCGGATCGAGGAGGTGCCCGGCGAGGTTCTGGGTGCCGCCATGGACGCGGGCGAGATCGCCGTGGTGCCCGGCTTCCAGGGTGTCAGCCGCTCGGGGCGGATCACCACTCTCGGCCGCGGCGGCTCTGACACTTCGGCGGTGGCGGTCGCCGCCGCCCTCAGCTGCCCTTGCGACATCTACACGGACGTGGACGGCGTCTATACGACCGACCCCCGCATCGAATCGCGCGCGCGGCGGCTCGAGAAGATCTCCTATGAAGAGATGCTGGAAATGGCCTCGCTGGGGGCCCGGGTGCTGCAGACCCGCTCGGTCGAACTGGCCATGGCCAGACGGGTTCCGCTCCGGGTGCTGTCCAGCTTTATCGAACCCGACGAAAACGGCATCCTGCCCGCCAAGTCCGGCACACTGATCTGCGACGAGGAGGAAATCGTGGAAAAACGCATCGTATCGGGCGTGACCATGAGCCGTGACGAGGCCCGCATCACCCTGCTGGGGCTTTCTGACCGGGTCGAGGCACCGGCTGACGTCTTCGCCCGACTGGCCGGGGCCAACGTCAATGTCGACATGATCGTGCAGAGCCAGGCGCGCAGCGAGGGCGCGGTCAACCTGACCTTCACCACCGGCCGTCGCGACGCCGCCCGGGCCGCCGACCTCATGCGCGCCGCCCGGACCGAACTGGGTTTCGAGGAACTGCGTGTCGATGAGGATGTCGCCAAGGTCTCGGTCGTCGGCGTCGGCATGCGCAGCCATGCGGGGGTGGCCCAGACCATGTTCCGGGCCCTCGCGGACAAGGGTGTGAAGTTTCAGGCCATCTCGACATCCGAGATCAAGATCAGCGTATTGATCGACGCTGCCTATGCGGAATTGGCAGTTCGTGCACTTCATGCCGCTTATGGACTCGAGCAAGTCTAGGAATTGAGCCGGACGGTGCCCATCTGCGGCGTCGTTCATCAGGAGGGGCCATGCCGGTTGGCGGATTGACGACGGGGCCACGGAACCTCCTTCGCCAGATTCGCGAAGCCATGGCCGGCGCGACTCCGGCCCAGGACCGGCTCGATACGGTGGTGCGCATCATCGCCCAGTCGATGGTCGCCGAGGTCTGTTCGATCTATCTGCGCCGCGCCTCCGGTGAACTTGAACTCTTCGCCACCCAGGGCCTGAAGCCCGAGGCCGTCCACACCACCCGGCTGCGCCCCGGCGAGGGCCTGGTCGGTGAGGTGGCCCGCACCGCAGCCCCCATCAGCCTGTCGGACGCACCGTCCCACCCCAGCTTCGCCTACCGGCCGGAGACGGGCGAGGACCCCTATCACGCCTTTCTCGGTGCCCCCCTGCTGCGCGGCGGCCGCGCGATCGGAGTGCTCGTCGTCCAGAACCGCTCCGAGCGGCGCTATGATGACGAGGAAGTCGAGGACATCCAGACCATCGCCATGGTCCTGGCCGAGACGGTGGCCTCCGGCGAATTGCTGGCGCAGGACGAGTTGCGCGACATCGAGGTCGCGCCGCACCGGCCCGAACGACTCAAGGGCCAGCGCTTCGCAGAGGGTCTGGCCTATGGTCACGTCATCCTGCACGAGGCTCCGGTCGCGCCCGAAAATCTTCTGGCCGAGAACCAGCAGGTCGAGGAGATCCGCCTGCGCGAGGCATTGATCAGCCTCAAGGCCCATATCGATTCCATCCTTGACGGCGGTCAGGGCAAGCTCGCGGGCCTGCCGTTCGAGGTGCTGGAAACCTACCGGATGTTCGCCGACGACCGGGGCTGGAACCGCTCGCTTGAGGAGGCTGTCCGAACCGGCCTGACCGCCGAGGCCGCCGTTGACCGCGTCCGGAACGAGCACCGCGCCCGGTTCGCCCAGGCCCGCGACCCCTATATCAAGGAACGGCTGCACGATTTCGAGGATCTGGCGAACCGGCTGTTGCGGGTCCTGGCCGGCGACAGACCGGGCGAGCGCGACCTGCCGGACGATGCAATCCTTGTCGCCCGTAACCTCGGTCCGGCCGATCTGCTGGAATATCCCCGCCACAAGCTGAGGGGCCTCCTGCTTGAGGAGGGCTCGGCCGCCAGCCACGCCGCCATCGTCGCCCGTGCCCTGCAGATCCCCTGTGTCGGCCGTATCATGGGGCTGCGCGACCGTTTGTCGGAAGGCGACCTCGTCATCGTCGACGGCGAGACCGGTGAGGCCTATCTGCGTCCCCGCCCCGACATGCTGGCCGCCGTCCAGTCGCGCATGCTGGTCCGCAGCGCGCGCCAGGCCGAATTCACCAAGCTCCGCGACGTTCCGGCCGTCACCCTCGACGGGACCCGGATCACCCTCCTCACCAATGCGGGTCTGGCCGTCGATCTGGAGAACCTGGACGCCACCGGTGCCGAGGGCATCGGCCTGTTTCGCACCGAATTCCAGTTCATGGTCTCCGAGGAACTGCCCCGCCTGAACAGCCAGACTGCCCTGTACAAGCTGGTTCTGGACACGGCCGGCGACCGGCCCGTCACCTTCCGCACCCTCGATATCGGCGGCGACAAGGTGCTGCCCTATCTTGAGACCGAGCGGGAGGAGAATCCCGCCCTGGGCCGTCGTGCCATCCGTCTCGGTCTTGACCGGCCCGGCCTGCTGCGGCTGCAGCTCCGGGCCCTTCTGACCGCCGCCGCAGGCCGCGAGCTGCGGGTGATGTTCCCGATGATCGCCACAGTGGACGAGTTCCGTGCGGCTCGCGAAATGGTCGATGTCGAATGCGCCTGGGCCAGACGCCGGGGCCGGGAACTGCCGGCCCTGCTGCGTGTGGGGGCCATGATCGAATGCCCGTCGTTGCTCTGGCATCTCGACGCGCTTCTGCCGCTGACCGATTTCGTGTCGGTCGGGACCAATGACCTGTTCCAGTACATGTTCGCCGCCGACCGGACTAACCCGCTGGTTTCCGACCGCTACGACCCCCTGTCGCCTCCGGCCCTGCGTGCCCTGGCCGAGATCCAGAAGAAATGCGCCGATACTGGCACGCCGGTGTCGGTTTGCGGAGAACTGGCCGGCCGGCCGCTGGAAGCCTTCGCCCTCCTGACCCTGGGGTTCACCCGCCTTTCAGCTCCGGCGGGCGGCGTCGGGGCGGTGAAGCGGATGATCCTGTCGGCCGACCTGACCGCCGCCCGGCGCAGCATGGCCAGCCTGCTGGGCTCCTCTGCCGGCTCAATCCGGGGTGAGCTCGAATCCCTGGCGCGGAAGTTGAACGTCACGATCTGAACCGTCCCGGTCCGACACGTCGGGATGGCTAACAAATCGTTGATCGGGCGGCTCTGATGAGTTATCCACAAGCTGGGATGTGGTGGTCTGCGGGGGCAGGCCGGAACTGTCATCCCGATATGATACGGGCCGTCAGTTCGAGTATGGCGACGCGGGGGGATCCCTCGCGCCCGCCGAGTGTGGGGTCAGGCGTAATGGCGCTGGATGCGGGGGGAACCTCCGAAGAGCTCAAGGCTCATCCAGACTGGAAGGATGTTGTTCCTTCCGTCACGGATGCGGCGACTCTGGGCGACGGCCTGCGCATCGCCCGTGAATACTCCGGTCGCTCCCTGGCAGAGCTGTCCAGCCTTACCCGCGTTCCGCCGCGCTATCTGACGGCGCTGGAACAGAACGATTTCTCGACCCTGCCCAACCGGGTCTTCTCGATCGGCTATGTGCGCGCCTATGCCGGCGCGCTGGGCCTTGATGAACAGCTGGCGGTGGAGCGCTTCAAGCGCGAGAGTCCCGATCCCTCCGTGCCCCTCCAGGCCCCGGTCGGCGTGGCCTTCGAGGAGGTTCGTCGCTATTCGCCGCGTCTGATTGCCGCCGGCCTGGCCCTTATCATCGCCGTGGTCGGCTGGAACGTGTTCCAGCGTGTCAGCCTGATGCGGGCCCCCCAGCCGTCCGACCTGACCGCCATTCCGGAAAGCTGGACCCTCGGGGCCGTCCCCGGCCAGCCTGCGGCTCTGAGCCTCTCAGCGCCGCGCCCGGCCCCGCCGGACCAGACCATACCGGCCCTCTACATCACGCCGGGTCTCGAGGCCGAGCTGACCGGCATCGACCCGGCCTCGCCCGAAGCTATTGCCGCGGCGGCCTACGGCGCGCCGCCGGTGCAGCGGGCCTTCAACCCCCGCGGTGCCATCTATGGCGCTTCGGCCGGTGCCTCACAGGTGGTCATCCAGGCGCGCAAGGCGGCGAGTCTGGTGGTCCGGATGGCGGACGGCCGGGTTCTTTTCGCGCGACAGCTGGCGGCCGGAGATGCCTGGCGCGCGCCGGCCGGCGTGGCGGCGGTGGTGGACGTCTCCAGTCATTTCACCGATTTTGACGTCTATCTGAATGGCGAACACGGTGGCACGCTCACGGCCGAGCAGACCCCGCTCAGCCAGCTCAACGCCCGTGCCCAGACCCTCGCCCGTCAGGCGGCCGCCGAGGTCGTGGCCCGCACCCAGGCCGCCCAGGCGGAGGCCCCGGCCCAGGCAGAGTCTGTCGCGGTCGAGACGGCCCTGGTTCCCACGACAGGCGGCTGATCGCGGCATCGGGTGTCGTGGCCATGCCGCAATCAAGGCCCTATGTTGCGGCCCCATGAGCACTGACCTTTCCCATATCCGTCCCTGGCGACACATCGAGCGCCGCAAGAGCCGCCAGATCATGGTCGGATC
>JBEIJS010000050.1:0-15191 GCA_040380105.1 Caulobacteraceae bacterium
CGATGGTGAAGGCGAAGCTCTCGCCGGTGGCGAGCGGCCGCGGCAGTTCGATCCGCATCATGGAATCGACGATGGTGAAAGGCAGGTCCCGGCCGTCCGGGCCGGTCACCTTCAGGTCGTTGAAGCCGCCCTCCCAGTCCTGCATGCGCTGCACGCGCAGCACTTCATTGACGCTGACCGTGTCCGAGGCCGTGTAGGTCCGGCTGCGCTCGGCCAGGGAGTCGCGGCGGTAGTTCTGCTGGTCCAGCAGCAGCCACAGATAGCCGAGGGCGTCGGGCGAATGGTTGGTGTAGGTCACCGCCTCGCGGCCGGTCAGGGTGCGGCGTGCCTCGTCCAGCGAGACGTCGATGTCGTAGTCGACCTGCTGCTGCCAGTAGCGGTGCCCGGGGGCGCCGGAGGCATTGCGGTAGTCCGTCGGTGTCGGCCAGTCCTCGCCCTCGAACTGGCGGAATTTGTCTTCGAACGCGCCCTTCGTCTGGTCGACCGGGCCGACGCTCTGCTGCGCCAGGGCGGCCGTAGCCAGCAGGGAGATACCGGCGGCCGACGCCAGCAACATACCGATCCGCATTCGAAACACCGTCCGTTACCTGAAAACCCGCGCGGACCTTAGTCCCCGCGGACGGCGGGGCAAGGGGTAAGATCAGGTCGGCGCAGTCCAACCGTGACGTCCGGCCCATGCGAGGGCCAGTTGCGGCCAGATGGCGGCAGGTTTGTCTGCGATGAGCCGGATGCCGAAGCCGTGGCCGCCCTCCTCGAACAGGTGCGCCTCGCACGGAACGGCCGCGGCGCGCAGGGCGGCCAGCAGTTGCAGACTGTTCGCGACGGGCACGGATGCGTCGTCCATGGCGTGCAGCAGGAAGGTCGGGGGACAGCCGGTCCAGTCCATGCGCTCCAGCGAATAGCGGTCGATCGCTTCCGGCGTCGGGGCCTCACCCAGCAGTTCCCTTCGCGATCCCGCATGGACATGGGGGTCGGCCATGGTGGCCACGGGGTAGAGCAGGATGGACAGATCGGGTCGGTGCGACCCGGCGTCGGCCTCGTCCACGGGGGCATAGGTGACCTCGGCGCGCGCGGTCAGCATCCCGGCCAGATGGCCGCCGGCCGAAGCCCCGAGGACGGCCACCCGCGCGGGGTCCAGACCGTGGACGACTGCCTGTGCCCGTATCAGCCGCAGGGCGCGCTGGGCGTCCTGCAGAGGCGCATCCGGTCCGGCGGCCCAGCCGTCACCCGGCAGGCGATAGCGCAGCACGAAACAGGTCACGCCGGCTGCGGCGAACACCCGGGCGCAGTCCAGCCCCTCCTTGTCGACCACCGCCCATCTGTAACCGCCGCCGGGGATCAGCAGCAGCGACGCCCCGTTCGGCCGGTCGGGCCGCAACACGGTCAGTATTGGGTCGGTGGTATGGCGGGCGAACCGGTCGTGAAAGGTCGGATCGGTCGACCGCTCGGTGACCTGGGGCGTGACCGTGACCCGCTCACCGCCGGGTGCCCGTTCCGGCCAAAGCCGGATCGTCCCGGTCGGATCAGAGGGTGCCGTCTGCGGCGATACCGGTGTCAGCGCCGCAGCGGGTCGGGCTGTCGCGGCCAGGGCGGCGAGGCCCAGGGCGGTTCGACGGTTCAGGGTCATGGGGCGGCGCTCCTGTCGACGAGGCTAGGCCCTCAATCGCCGGCCGCCAAGACGGACGGCCCTCAGGCCAGTTCGACCGCCACGGCCACGGCCTCACCGCCGCCGATGCACAGGCTGGCCACGCCCTTCTTGCCGCCGCGCGCCTGGAGCGCCGCGAGCAGGGTGGTCAAAACCCGCGCTCCGGAAGCTCCGATGGGGTGGCCCAGGGCCGTTGCCCCGCCGTTGACGTTCAGCTTCGCCCGGTCGATGCCGAGGTCGCGCATGGCGATCATGGCGACGACGGCGAAAGCCTCGTTGATTTCCCACAGGTCGACGTCATCGACCGTCCAGCCGGCCTTTTTCAGGGCCTTCTGCATCGCGGGGACGGGCGCCGTGGTGAACAGGCCCGGCTCATGGGCGTGGGCGGCGTGGCTGACGATGCGGGCGACGATCGGCAGGCCGAGTGCCTTCGCCACACTCTCGCGGGTCATGACCAGGGCGGCGGCGCCGTCGGAGATCGAGCTGGCGTTGGCGGCGGTGATGGTGCCGTCCTTCGAGAAGGCAGGCTTCAGCGTCGGGATCTTCTCCGGCATGGCCTTGCCGGGCTGTTCGTCCTCGGTGATGGTCACGACGCCCTTGCGGCCCGTGACCTCGACCGGCGTGATCTCGGCCTTGAAGGCCCCCGAGGCGATGGCCTCCAGCGCCCGGCTCAGGCTCTCAAGCGCATATTCATCCTGGGCCTCGCGCGTGAACTGATAGGTGCGGGCCGAGTCCTCGGCGAAGGCTCCCATCAGCTTGCCGGGCGTATAGGCGTCCTCCAGCCCGTCCAGATACATGCTGTCGAGGATGGCATCGTGGCCGATGCGGGCCCCACCACGGTGTTTGGTCATCAGATAGGGGGCACCGGTCATCGACTCCATGCCGCCCGCCACGATGATGTCGGCGCTGCCGGCGCGGATGCTGTCAGAGGCCATCATCACCGCCTGCAGGCCCGAGCCGCACATCTTGTTGACGGTGGTCGCCTCGACATGCTGGCCGAGACCCGCGCCGATGGCGGCCTGACGGGCGGGGGCCTGACCGAGGCCGGCGGGCAGGACGCAGCCCATGTAGATCTGCTCGACCTTGGCCGGATCAACGCCGGCCCGCTCGACCGCGGCCCGGACCGCGGTCGCGCCCAGTTCGGTCGCCTTGACGCCGGACAGGGCTCCCTGGAAGCCGCCCATGGGCGTGCGGGCGAAGGAAACGATGACGACGGGATCGGACATGGAAGGGCTACCCTTGGCAGAAGGAATTGCGCGGCTGGATGGGCCGGGGCGTGCGGAAAGGCAAGGGGCTCAGGCGGCCTCTTCGCCGGTCCGTTCCCGGGGCATCATCTCGCCGACGGTCGGGCGGTTCTCGGCCATGGTCAGCAGGATGTCGCGCGGTTTGACGATCTCGTTGCAGTGACCGCAGGCGATGCGGGGAGCAAGGTCGTGGCCGCAATCCTTGTGGATCATGGAGACGCCGGAATCGGCATTGCCATAGACGTGTCTGGAACCCCAGCCGTGCAGGGTGACCAGGACGCCGTAAAGGTCCTTGCCCTTGGCGGTCAGGACATATTCGTTGCGGGGTGGGCGCTCGGAATAGAGCCGGGGCTCAAGCACGCCATGCTGAACCAGACTCTTCAGCCGGGCCGCCAGCACATTGCGGGCGACGCCCAGCCGCTCCTGCCACTGTTCGAAGCGGCTGACGCCGTTGAAGGCGTCGCGGATGACCAGCAGGGTCCAGGGGTCGCCGATGACCTCGAGCGTGGCGGCGATCGAACAGCTTTGTCGTGAGTAATCTGCGGTGCGTCCCATCTTGCGAAAGTGACCTTGCGTCAGCCGTTTTGCAAGAGGGTTGCCAATCTGAACGGACTAGGTCAGTCCTGTTTGGCTACGGACGCGCCACGGCGTTTCCGGATCCCTCGACCCTCGACCCTCGACTCGGGGCGGGGGGTTCCCCGCTTCCGCCCGCCTTTCCCGCACGTTAGCAAGACCGCATGACCGAGCAGACACTCGCCGAAGCCCTGACCCTGACCGACGACGGCGAAGGCGGCCTGACCGCCCGACTGACGAGCGGCTTTTCGAACGCCCCGCAATCGGCCCCGCAGGAGCGCGGAGCGCCGTTCGGCGGCCTTATGGCGGCACTCGCAGCCGGCGCCATGCGGCAGGGTCTGGGCATCGAGACACCCCTGCAGTCCCTGACCGTCCAGTATCTGGCCGCCGCCCGGTTTGAAGACGCGGTCTTCACTCCCACCATGGACCGGGGAGGGCGCAACGTCGCCTATGCCTCGGTCACCGGCGGCCAGGTCGACCGACCCGCCATCCAGGCGCTCGGAACCTGGGGGCGGGACGTGCCGGGACCGGTGCTGACACCGCTGACGGCTTCGCCGATACCGGTCGGGGATCTCGACCCGACCCCGCTGGATCCGCTGTTCGGCCCCTGGTTTACCCGGCATATCGACCACCGCTTCGTCGACGGTCCAAGGCTGTTCGGCGAGAACGCCGGCCGGTCGCCCGAACTCGGCTGCTGGATGCGCACCATCGACGCCGCCCCGCTGGACGAGGCCCGCCTGCTGTTCCTGCTGGACGGCCTGTATCCGACCTATTTCACGGCCTTTCCGGCCCCGCCGAATGTCGCGGCCAGCGTCGACCTGCGGGCCGATCTGCTCACCGCAATGACACCGGAGACCTCGCCGGAGGGGTGGGCCTATTTCCACTTCACCAGCCGCGACGTCGGCGGCGGCTGGGCCGTGGAGGATGGCGTCGCCCATGCACCCGACGGTCGGCCCCTGGCCCTGGTGCGCCAGCGCCGGAAGTTGATGCCGACCCGCGGCTGACCTTGCAGACCGCAAGGCCGTCAGGCGACGGCGGTGGTTGTCCTGATGAAGCCGCCACCCAGCAGCCGGTCCGGATCGGCCGGATCGTAGAGGGCGCAGGCCTGGCCCGGGGCCACACCTTCCTCGCCGGTGGCGAAGGTCACGCCGACGGTGCCGTCGACCCATGACAGCCGGGCCGGAGAGGGCGGACGGGTCGAGCGCACGCGGGCCAGCACCGGCGCGCCGGCCTCCGCTGCCACCTCGATCGAGGCCTCGTCGCCGAGCCAGTTGGTCTCGTCCAGCGTCAGGGCGGCGGTGAGCAGGGCTTCGCGCGGGCCGACGATCACATGGCGCTTCACCGGATCCAGCCGGGTCACGAACAGGGGTTCGCCCACGGCGACGTTCAGGCCCCGGCGCTGGCCGATGGTGTAGTCGGTGATGCCCGCATGGCCGCCCAGCACCCGGCCGTCCATGTGCACGATCTCGCCGGCCTCGCGCCCCTGCGGCCGCAGCTTGTCGATCAGGGTGCGATAATCGCCGTTGGGCACGAAACAGATGTCCTGGCTGTCCGGCTTGGCGGCGATGCGCAGCCCCAGTTCGGCGGCCACGCCCCGCACCTGCGGCTTCTCGAGATCGGCCAGCGGGAAGCGCAGATAGTCGAGTTGCTGCGGCGTGGTGGCGAACAGGAAATAGGACTGGTCCCGCGAATGATCGATCGCCTTGCGCATCTGGGCGCGGCCGTCGACGACCGAGCGACGCACATAGTGGCCCGTTGCCATGGCCTCGGCCCCGAGATCACGGGCGACGTCCAGCAGATCGCGGAATTTGACCGTCTGGTTGCAGCGGATGCAGGGCACGGGCGTCTGTCCGGCCAGATAGGCGTCGGCGAACTGGTCGATGACCGCGTCGCGGAACCGGCTCTCGTAGTCGAGGACATAGTGGGGGATGCCCAGTATCTCGGCCGCCAGCCGGGCGTCATGGATGTCCTGACCGGCGCAGCAGGCACCCTTTTTCTTCAGCGCCGCGCCGTGGTCATAGAGCTGCAGGGTCACGCCGACCACGTCATAGCCCGCCTTGTGCAGCAGGGCGGCGACCACGGTGGAGTCCACCCCGCCCGACATGGCCGCGACCACACGCGATCCGACAGGCAGGCCGACGGCCGCGCGCGCGGACGCGATCGCTGCATCCATGTCGGCCAGAGACGACATGGGAGCGATGGTCGGAACCGGGCAGATGTCCTCAGCGAGGGTCATGTCGCGCCATGTAGTGCGAAAGCGGCGCGAATTCGAGGCCGGTCCGCAAACGAAAACGGCCGCCCCCGTCGCCGGGAGCGGCCGTGATCTCGTCGAAGCGGTCGCTTTAAGGGCGGCCGTAGTGCTGGATCCGCGTCGTGCGCAGGCCCTGCATGCCCCATTTGTCGATCGCCTTCTGCCAGGCCAGGAACTCTTCTGCGGTCAGACGGTAGCGCGCGAGCGCATCTTCCAGACTGATCAGCCCGCCACGCACGGCGGCCACGACTTCCGCCTTGCGGCGGATAACCCAACGGTCGGTATTGGCCGGAGGCAGGTCGTGAAGCGTCAGGGGAGTCCCTGTCGGCCCGACCACGTATTGTTCGCCTTGATTATTCAGGCGTCGCTCTTGCAACATGGGCTTATGCCTCATTGACCACCACTACTATGATCGAACCATAGGGGTCGGCGGCTAAGGGCCGTTTAAGCGTCGTGGTGAAGGAAAGGCTAAAATGCCGTCCGTCCACCCGCTCAATATTCAACGAAAGATTCATTGAGGTTTACGCTCTGTTACTTGGTTATCAGCGTTTGATGCTGATAAGCTCAGACAGCATTTCGTCTGCAGTGGTGATGATCTTGGACGACGCTGAATAGGCGCGCTGGGTGGTAATCAGTCCGGTGAACTCTGCGGACAGGTCGACCGTGGAAGACTCAAGTTGCGAAGCGCCGATCTTGCCGGCCCCGCCGGTCCCCGCCACCTTCAGGTTGAAGGTGCCGGAACCCTGGCTGACATTGTAGGCGTTACCCGAGGTCTGGCTCAGGTTGTCAGGGCTGGGGAAGGTGGCCAGGGCGATCTGGGCAATCTTCCGGGTGACGCCGTTATCGAAGACGGCGGTGACGAAGCCGGTCTCGTCGATCTTGATCTCGGACAGGTTACCGAAGGCGGTGCCGTTGGTCAGGACAGCCTGCACCACAGACCCGCTGTCGTACTGTGTCAGGCCACCCGTTGCGGCGGTCAGATCGAAGGTCACGTCCTGGGAGTCGATACCGAGGTTGGGAGCCCAGGCCACGACGCCGGCGCCCGGCACGCCCGAGTTCGACGCCGCGAAGCCCAGCGTCGCAGCGGTCACGTCCGGGAACAGGGCGTTGGCTCCGAGACCGGCCATGGCGGCCACGTCAAGGCGGCCGTCCTGGGTGAAGGCGACCAGGCCGCTCCTGAGCTGGCCATTGGTAAGCCCGGCTCCGGTGACGACATCCGAAGCCGGGATGGCCCGGACCTCTGCGTACCACTGGTTGGGAACGGAGCTCTTCAGGAAGGAAAGCGCCACGGTCCGCTGCCCGCCCTTGGAATCCGACAAGGGGATCGTCAGTTCGAAGTCAGGTTTGACGCCCGCGTTGGTTTGGGGGTCCCACATGGCCATGGAGTTGGTCGTGGGGTTGTAGGCATTGGCACCGGGAGGGGCCAGGGCGGCGTCGATGGCCTCGGCAGAGAGCGGCTGGCTGGACCGGAGGTTGGCGTTCAGCTGGATGCGGGTCGTCGCTTCCGCCGTGCCGCCGACCGACCCGACGTTGACGGTGCGCAGGCGGTTCAGGTCGGACGGGTCCGGGGCGGTATTTCCGTCCGTGTCGACGGGCCAGCCCTGGAGGTAAAGCCCGGCTGTGTTCCTGAGGTAGCCCAGGTTATCGAGGCTGAAGGCACCGGCGCGGGTGAACATGCGGGTGTCGGTGACCTGCAGGTTCTCGGCCCGCTCGGTGACCACAAAAAAGCCCTGTCCGGCGATGCCCAGGTCAGTGTTTGAGGTCGTGCGCTGCAGCCGGCCGTCCTGGCTGGTGAAGTGTCGCGCTGTGGCCATCACGCCGCCGGCGGAATAGCCCGAGCCTTGCATCCGGGAGTTCATCACCGTCGAAAACTCACCCGTCGTGCGCTTGTAGCCGACAGTGTTCACGTTCGCGATGTTCTGCGAGATCGCCGCAAGGGCGGCGGAGTTGGCGGTCAGGCCGGATACGCCGGCCAGAAGGGCGCTGTTGATGCTCATGGCGTGGAACTCCTTACGAGAACAGTTTCATGGGATTGAGTGCGGATGCGATGGAGGCCATGGCACTTTCCGAGTCGTCATTGGCGGCCGGCGGGCCAGCCGTGGTGCGGGCCTCCTGGAGGGCGATCACGGCGGAGAGCGGCAGGATGGAGTTGCCGACTGTCAGATAGGGCACACCGTCGTACATCTCGACGCCGGTAATCCGGCCGCGGGTCAGCACCTGACTGCCGATGGCCCCGCCGGCGGCGTCCTTGGCCACGATCCGCAGAGAATAGACCTGACCGTCCTGGCCGTCGTTTCCGGTGGTGGCTTTGCCGTCCCAGGTAAAGTCGTGGACGCCGGTGGTGCGGTCGGGGGCAGCGCCGGACCAGACCACCTTGCCTGAGCCGTCCAGCACCTGCAGCGTCGCCGAGGCGGCATTGGAGGCCAGCTCATAGCTCCAGGTTGCCTCTCCGTCGGTGAATTTGGTGGCCGCCCAGGCAGCGGTGGCGTCCTTGCCGATGTTTGCGGCAGCGCTGGCCAGGCCGCCGCCGCCCTGGGCCTCGAGCATCCCCTTCAGCAGATCGTTGGTCAGCAACTGCTGCTCGACGCCGGCCATCTGGGTCAGCTGGGCGGTGAACTGGTTGGAATCGACCGGCGACAGCGGGTCCTGGTTTTTCAGCTGTGACGTAAGCAGGGTCAGGAAGGTCTCGAAATTCGAGGCGAGCATGGTCGAGCCCGCACCAATCCTGCTGGCTGCGCTGTTGGGCGTTGTGTTGACGGCGTCGACCATCAGATCAGACCTTCATGTCCACGCCCGAGGGCGAGAGGGAGAGCGCCAGCCAGCGCGGCGGCTGGGCGACATCGATTTCAGAGTTGAGGCGCGAGGCGGCCGCGAAGGCGCGCGACGAGCCGTTCCGCCTGTCCTGACCGCGGTCAAAGGCGCTGGAGCCGCTGTCCCGGCCAGTAAACTCGAAGGCGTCATCGGCCAGCTGGAAGCCGGCGTCTTCAAGCTGACGCCGCAGTTCGTCAGCCCGGCCCTTCAGATCGGTCGCGGCGGCCGGGTTGTCGAACGCCAGGCGAGCATTCAGGCGGCCCTCGGAATCGATGTCGAGCTTGACGTCGACGCGGCCGAGTTCGTCAGGCGTCAGGGCCATTTCGAACCGGGTGGACCGGCCTTCAAGCCGGCGCAGGATCTGGGCGGCGATCTGGGCCGTCGCCTCGACCGTGGCGCGCGACAGCTGGGACAGGCCGGTCTCGCGCATGCCGGGGGTGTTATGGGCGGAGGCCGCCGTGCTTTCGAGCGGAGGCAAGGGCTCCGACCCTGGGCCATCGGCCTCGCCGCCGGCGGCGATGTCGCCGGGAACCGCCGCAACGGTGAACTCTGCCGGGCCTGTCGCCGGTCTGATGTTTGCGGCCGGGGCGGGGGGCAGGGTCGTGGGCACAGGTCGGGCCGGATCCTTCGATCCGGACCCGTCCGCGACTCCGGCAACGGATTCGAGGGGGCCCAGCAGCCGCGGGTTCCGTTCCGCCGAGGGACGAAGCGGCGGGGGCGGGGTCACCGGAGGCAAGGTCAGGGGCACCGGCGTGTTACCGGTGCGGGCCCGGGCCTCGACGACCGCGGTCGCGGGCGGGGCTTCGGCCACGGTCAGCTCGGTGTCGGAGGTCTCCACCGTCAGGACGGGGGCCTCGCGCAGGGGGGGCTGAACTTCAGGCCGGGGGGGTTTGGTGGCGGCAGGCTTGTCCGAGGGCAGGGGCGTCGTGGTTTGCTCGCGGGGCTGAACCTCGGGGCCCGCTGTCTTTCCGGTCAGCGCCTTTTCGACGGGAAGCGGGGTTGTGGCTTGCGTGCCCGGCGGATCGCCGGCCGCCGCGTCGTCGGACCCTTGCCCCCATCCGGCAGGCATGACCTGAGCCTTGGACGACCCTTCCCCGGCGGCTGTGGACGACCCGTCCACCGCGGCTCTGGACGTTCCGTCCTCTGCGGCCGGAAGAACCAGGGGCACCGGCGGCACCATGGGTGCTTGAAGGAAGCCTGCCACAGCGGCTCCATCAAGCCCGGCATCGACCTGCACTTCGGTCGACGCCCCCGCTTCGGTCGACGCCCCCGCCTGGGTCGACATCCCCGGCTCGCCCGGGCTCTTCGTTGCAGGAGCCGACTCCGGCTCACCCGAATAGGTCGCCAGCAGCTCCCCGAAGCCGGACGTGACCTGGCCCGAGCCCGACGACCCTTGCGGGACGGCCGGGACGGCTGGTGCGATGACGGACAGCAGGCTGAGGTCGGACATGGTTGCCGGGAAAGCCGTTCATGGAGGGAACGGGGGGACGAGGGCGCCTGCTGCGCCGGACATTCGGGGCCCACTGCGCAAGTCGCGGGCCAAACGGAGTTCGCCTCCTAAGAAACGGAAAACAAACAGCAAAGGGTCCGGGTCCGGCTTTCGACCATCCTTGTGGCTCAGTCGAAACTTGCCGCGTGGAGACGATTATTGCCCGGCGCCGGCGGTCGGCCGGCACGCCCTCACTGATCCGGCATTCGTCTGGCCCGGTCCTTGCGCGCCCTGCCCCGCATGACCCAGGCGAGAAACGCAAGAACGCGTAAATTCAATAGCTTGTACGGGCCGCCATCGCGGAGTGCCGGGCAAAAAACGCGCGTCGAGTGGCAGGGCTTGCCGGGTATCGTGACTTTGGAGGTCTTCGGATGTCCCTGAACGCCATCATGAACACTGCAAGCTCAGGCCTGCAGGCAGCCCAGACCCAGCTTCGCGTGGTCTCCGACAACGTCTCCAACGTGAATACGCCCGGCTATGTGCGCAAGGTCGGCGAGCAGCGGACCCTGACCAGCCAGGGCATGGGCGCAGGCGTAGAGGTGGGGCGCATCCGCCTGGCCACCGACCGGTTTCTGCAGGCGGCCAGTCTTAACGCCGGGGCCGAGTCGGCGCGTATGGGCGTGCGGCACGAGCTCTATGACCGTATTCAGTCGCTGTTCGGTGACCCCGGCGGCGACGCCGGCTTTTTCGCCAAGGTCGACGCGGTCTTCTCCACCTTTGCGGCCACTGCCGAGGACCCGACGTCTTCGCCCCGGCGACAGGACGCCCTGTTCCGCACCCAGGCGCTCTTCGATGAGGCCGGCCGGATCTCCGGCCAGATTCAGGCGGTTCGGCAGGACGCGGACGGCCGGATCCAGAGCGGCGTTGAACGGGCCAACAGCCTGCTTGAGCAGATTGACGGCCTCAACATCGAGATTTCCCGCGCCATGGCCGTCGACGGCGATCCGTCGGGGGCTGAAACGGCCCAGATGAATCTGATCAGCCAGCTGGCCGAGTTGATGGACATTCGGGTTGCCGGCCGGACCGGGGGCGGGGTGTCAATCCGGACCGGCGTGGGCGCGCTTCTGGTCGGCCAGGGTGTGGCGACCCTCGAGTACAACCGCTCGGGAACGGTCACCGGGGAAACCGCCTTCGGCGAAGTCTATATCACCGAGCCGGGTGGGCAGAAGCGGCCCCTGCTCGACAGCCTTGTCTCCGGCGAGATCAAGGGCTTGATCGAGCTGAGGGATATCGAGGCTCCCGCTGCTGCCGAACGGCTGGCCGAGCTGGTGTCTCACGCGGCTGATGAGCTGAACCGTGCCCACAACGCCAACTCCGCAGTGCCGGCACCGACCCTTCTCACCGGCCGCAATGTCGGTCAGTCGTTCGAGAGCGCGATTGCCGGGTTTTCGGGGCGGGCGACGGTCGCCGTGACAAACGCTGCCGGCGTGATCCAGACCCGGGCCAATATTGTCTTCTCGGGTGCGACCATGACGGTCAACGGCGTCGCCGCGACGCCGGCGACCTTTCTCGGGGTTCTCAATACCCAGTTGGGTGGCGCGGCAACGGCCAGTTTCAGCAACGGCAAGCTGTCCCTTGCAGCGACCGGAACCAACGGTGTCGCCATCGCCGATGACGCCACCGCCCCGTCGGCCAAGGCCGGCCGGAGTTTCTCCCACTATTTCGGTCTCAACGACCTGGTGTCCACGGACCGGCCGGCATTCTACGACAACGGCCTGACCGCGGCCTCGCCGCACGGCTTCACTGCCGGAGAGACGATCACCCTCCGCTTCACCGGCGAAACCGGCTCGCGCCTGCGGGAGCTGGAGATCGCTGTCCCCGCCGGCGGCACGGTCGGCGACCTGGTCACTGCGCTGAATGATCCGACAACCGGGGTTGGCCGCTTCGGTGCCTTCTCCCTGGCCTCGGACGGGTCCCTGTCCTTTGTCGGCACCGCCAACCCGGCACCGACGATGACGGTGGTGCAGGACCGGACGACACAGGTTCCGTCAGGCGTGTCGGTGACCGAGCTTTTCGGTATCGGCGGCGGCGTGCGCGCCTCGCGGGCCGATGGCTTCGCCCTGCGATCGGATATTCGCCAGAGCCCTTCCAAGCTGGCGCTGGCGCGGCTGAACCTCTCGGCGGCCACGGGGACGCCAGCCCTCAGCATCGGTGACGGTCGCGGTGCCCTCGCCCTCGCCGATGCGGGCCAGCGGGCGGCGAATTTCCAGGCGGCCGGCGGATCTTCGGGCGGATCGATCTCTGTCTCCCGCTATGCCGCTGAGCTGTCGGGCGAGATCGGCGGCAATGCGGCTTCGGCCAGAAGTCGCATGCAGACGGCAAGCGCCCTCGCTACCGAGGCAAACGCCCGGCAGAGAGCCGAGGAAGGCGTCAATCTGGACGAGGAACTGGTGCTGATGACGACCTATCAGCAGGCCTTCAACGCCTCCGCCCGGCTGATACAGGCGGCCAAGGACATGTACGATACGCTGATGGGGATAGTCTGATGACCCGCGTCGCCACCTTCGGAAACTATCAGTCGGCCCTGCTCGACCTGATGAGCGCCCAGACCCGGGCGGCGGAGGCCCAGGAACGGGTCTCGACGCAGAAGAACGCCACTGATCTGACCGGCTTCGGCCGGCAGTCGGAAACCCTGACGGCCCTCAAGGGCGCGCAAAGCCGGATCCAGGGCTTCCTCGACACCAGCGATGCCGTGAGCGCGCGACTCACGACCCAGGACCTGGCCCTCGGCCAGATCAATGACGCGATCTCCGGGGCCCGCGAGTCGTTGGGCAATGCGATCGCCACTGACTCCGGGGCCGCACTGATGCAGGATCTGGAAGGTCGTTTCCAGGCCATGCGAGGTGGCCTGAACATGCGGCACCTCGGAAGCTACCTGTTTGCCGGTGCCTCGACCTTCACCCAGCCCGTCGCGGCCGACAGTATGGCTGCCCTGGCCGCTGCGCCCGACGTACCTTCGCTGTTCAGCAACGATACGCTGAAGACCGCCAGCCGCGTTGCCGAGGGAACGACGCTGGAGACCGGCTTCCTCGCCGATGAGGTCGGCTCCGATGTGCTGAGTATCCTGCGGGACATCCAGACCTTTCATACCACGCCGGGGTCCGGCCCCCTCAACGGGCGGCTCACCGCGCCGCAGAAGGCCTTCCTCACGACCCAGCTTGGCCGGCTCGCGGCGGCCGGGACCGAGGTGGTCACCAAGATGGCAGGGACAGGCACCTTCGCAAACCAGGTCGAGAGCCTGACCCGGAGCCAGGAGGCGCAAAAGACCGCACTCGATGGGCTGGTCGCAGGCCGGACAGACGCCGACATGGCGAAAGCCATCACGGATCTGCAGCTGTCCCAGGTCGCCATCCAGGCCTCGGCCCAGGTGATCAGCCAACTGCGGCAGGTTTCCCTTCTCAACTATCTGAGCTGAAGCAGTATTTTGTTGAAAAGCCAGGCCGGTTGCCCGGGGACTCGCCGTAAACGTTCCGGCTTGAGTCTGCCGGCATGCAAGGCGGGGCCGGTTCGGGTCCGGGGCAGCGGTGCCCGGAACCCGGCGCATTCTTGAAGAAATGAAGACGACGCAGGTCTTTCCGGGACCCGCAATCGACCAAAACCGTGGCTGAACGACTACGGCCGGTCTGCATTTTGGCCTCGGGCCGGGCTTTGCCGTGCCGTCGGCGTAGTCAAAGCCGACCGGGCAATCTACGGTCGTGGCATGGCCGCAGCGGATTTTCAGATCGAGGACGGTTGGCCGGGACCGACGCTTCGGCTGTCCGGCGACTGGACCGCGACCGAACTGGGCCGGATTTCGCGCCGTCTTGACGAAGCGCTCCGGGATCGTCCCGTTCACGCGGTGGATCTGACGGATCTCGGCCGGTTTGACACAGCCGGTGCCCTGGCGATCGTCCAGGCCGGCAACTGCGTCCTGCCGGCTTCGGCCTGGGCCCAGCGGCCCGGGGCCGGGCGCACCTATGCCATGGTCGAGAAGCTGGAGCGCGAAAGCGCCGGACCGCCCCGCCGTTCAGCGGGCTGGGTTCGGTTTTTCGGCAAGGTCGGGCGTGGTGTTCACGACATTCTCGACGAGGCGTCCCTGTCGATGGCCTTCCTCGGCCGGCTTGTCGTCGCCTCAGGCGCGGCCCTCCGGCCGGGCCGTATCCGCTGGGCTGCCTGGTTCAGCCAGGTTGAACGCGCCGGGCTCGACTCGATACCGATCGTGGCCTTGACCAATTTCTTCATCGGCGCGGTGATCGCCTATCTGGGTGCCAATCTGCTGACCCAGTTCGGTGCCGGGGTTTACACTGTTCAGCTGGTCGCGGTGGCGACCTTGCGCGAACTGGCCGTCCTGATCACGGCGATCCTGCTGGCAGGCCGTTCCTCCTCGTCCTTCGCCGCCGAGATCGGCGCGATGCGGATGAACCAGGAGGTCGACGCCATGCAGGTGATGGGGGTCAACCCCTTCCAGGCGCTGGTTATCCCGCGCCTTGCGGCCATGGTGCTGATGCTCCCGCTGCTGACCTTCATCGGTATGCTGGGCGGCCTGCTGGGCGGGATGCTGGTGACCTGGAGCGAGCTCGGCTACGGCCCGTCCTTCTTTTTCCAGCGCATCAGCGAGGACCCGAACATGGGCACCCATCTGCTGGTCGGGATGATCAAGGCCCCTG
Source organism: Caulobacteraceae bacterium (assembly GCA_040380105.1). GTDB lineage: Bacteria > Pseudomonadota > Alphaproteobacteria > Caulobacterales > Caulobacteraceae > Brevundimonas. The sequence continues at coordinate 14,660 of JBEIJS010000050.1, forward strand.
TGTTTGCGGTGGTTATCGCCACTATCGGCTGTCGCCAGGGCATGGCGGTCTCGGGCGATGTCGAGAGCCTGGGTCGGCGGGTCACCGCCGCCGTCGTCCAGGCCATCTTCGCCATCATCCTTCTGGATGCCCTGTTCGCCATGATCTTCCTGGAGCTCGACCTGTGACCGCCGCAATGACTCCGACGGCTCCGGCCAAGGTCATTGAAAACCTGATCGAGGTGCGCGGCCTGCTGAGCCAGTTCGGCGACCGTGTCGTTCATGAGGGGCTCGACCTGACGCTGGAGCGGGGTGAGGTGCTGGGCGTCGTCGGCGGCTCGGGCACCGGCAAGACCGTGCTGCTGAACTCGATCATCGGACTGAAGGAGCCCGAGGGCGGCTCTGTCAGCATCCTGGGTCATGACCGCGCGACCATGACCGGGGCGGATGAGGCGGATGTCCAGCTGCGGACCGGAATCCTGTTCCAGCAGGGGGCCCTGTTCTCGTCGCTGAGCGTCATCGACAATGTCGCCTCGCCCCTGGTCGAGCATACA
>JBEIJS010000051.1:0-15185 GCA_040380105.1 Caulobacteraceae bacterium
CGGGGCGATGACGCGCAGCACGCCTTGCGGCTGCTGCACCCGGATATCGACATAGGCGGGGTAGCGGGTGGTATCGAACCAGAAGGGCTGGTCGAGGCGGGTCGCCAGGGCTTTTTCCAGGGTGCGGTCGACGACCCCGATGGGGCCGCGCCGGTTCTCGGCCGGAAGGGTGTCACCGTCCCGAAGCTGAACCGACAGCGACATCGACCGTTCGGCCCGTTCCGAGATGACCGCCATGTTTTCCGGCGTCGGGTCATCGCGCCAGCTCTCGGCCGCCCAGGCAATGTCGCCGGCGAGACCGTCGGACAGGCGGGCGGTCACCGTCTGCCAATGCATGTCGAAGAAGGCCCAGGTCACGGCCACCTGCATGACGAGCACGGGCAGGACGATGATCAGCAGCGACCGGCCCCACAACGAGGTCGGCAGCTGCCGCTTGAGGAACCGCGTCCACAGGCTGGTGGCCAGCAGCCTCATCGGGGCATCAGTCCGGGGCCAGCATATAGCCGACGCCGCGCACGGTCTGGAGATAGCGCGGGTTCTTGGGGTCCGCCTCCAGCTTGCGGCGCAGGCGGGTGACCTGCACGTCCACGGCACGGCCGGTGATGTCGGCGGTGTCGGGAGAGAGGCTCATGCGTTCCACGGCGGCGTGGGCATTAATGGCCAGGGTTTTCAGAAGCTGTGCCTCGGCCTCGGTGAGCCGCTGCAGCTTGCCGTCGCGCATGAGCTCCAGCCGTTCCATGTCGAACACCGCCGGCCCCAGCTTGATCTCGCGGGGCGTCAGGGGCTTGCCGCCGGTGCGGCGGAGGATGGCGTCGACGCGCAGGGCCAGTTCGCGGGGATCGAACGGCTTGGACATATAGTCGTCGGCACCGCGCGACAGACCCTCGATCCGGTCGTCCGGATCGCCGCGCGCGGTCAGCAGCAGGACGGGGGTCTTCGAGGTCTCGGCCTTGGAGCGCACCCAGGTGGTCAGGTCGAAGCCGCTCTCGCCCGGCATCATCACGTCCAGCACCACCAGGTCGAACTCGATCAGCTCCATCAGGCGTCTGGCGGCAGCGGCATGGGCCGCGCCGGTGACGCGATACCCTTCACGGGCGAGGAACTCCTTCAGCAGTTCGCGGATGCGGTCATCATCATCGACGACCAGCAGATGGCGACCGGCACCGGCACCGGCGATCGGGCCAGACCGGCCGTGGGAGCGGAGATCGCTCATGCCGAAGCGACCGAACAGGGCGTCCAGGCGTTGACCTGAACGATTGCGGCGGCTCTAACCCGGTGATCAGCGCGGGAGACGATATTCAATGGCCTTCGTTCCTATCGACGATCGTGACGGCTGGATCTGGGTTGACGGCGAATTTGTGCCCTGGCGCGAAGCTCGCGTGCACGTTTTGACCCACGCCTTGCATTACGCGTCTTCGGTCTTCGAGGGCGAACGAATGTATAATGGCCAGATCTTCAAATTGACGGAACACACGAACCGCTTCTTCCGTTCGGCCGAGGTGCTCGACTTCAGGATTCCGTTCACGGTGGCGCAGATCAACGACGCCTGCAAGGAGACCTGCGCGCGAAATGGCCTGACCGACGCCTATGTGCGCCCCCTGGCCTGGCGCGGCTCGGAGCAGGTCAGCGTTCCCGCCCAGAACACCACCGTCCATGTCGCCATCGCCGCCTGGGACTGGCCCAGCTATTTCGACCCGGAAACCAAGCGCAAGGGCATCCGCCTGTGCTGGGCCCCCTACAAGCGGCCGTCGCCGGAAACCGCCCCGACCGAGGCCAAGGCGGCGGGCCTTTACATGATCGGCACCATCAATCGCCACTATGCCGACGCCCGGGGCTATGCCGATGCCATGCTGCTGGACTGGCGCGGCTATGTCGCCGAGGCGACGGGCGCCAATGTCTTTTTCGTGCAGGACGGCCGGGTGATCACTCCGCCCGCCGACGGGGCGATCCTGAACGGCATCACCCGTCAGACCGTGCTGGAAATGCTGGCCGCGCGCGGCATCGAGGTCGAGGTGCGCGCGATCCTGCCCGAAGAGCTGGCCGGGTTCAGCGAATGCTTCCTGTGCGGCACGGCGGCCGAGATCACCCCGGTGAGCGAGATCGGCGACTACCGCTTCACCCCGGCTGACCTCAGCCTCGGCCTGATGGATGAGTACAGCCGGCTGGTGCGGGGAGAGATCTAGGTTTCCCGGGTCGGTTTGCGCCGGCGCATCAATCCTTCCTCCCGATTATCCGGCAGCGACCGAGGGCCCTTTACAGGGCCTTGCGCATGGTCATTCTCCCGACCCTGTCTCGATCAGGGTTTCGTGATGACGCGCGTTGATCGGGACGGATTCAGGGCTGGAAACAAGCGAAACGGCGGCTTGCCATAATGGTCAGCGTGGCGTTCAACGGGGCGGGGCCGGCGGGGGAGTCGGTTGGGAACCATGTCCATGTTCAGTGTCCTGAACCTTCAGAGCCTGCTGGGGCTGCTGGTCATCGTGGTGGCCTGCTGGGGCCTGTCGGAGAACCGCAAGGCCTTTCCCTGGCGACTGGCCCTTGGGGCGGTCGCCCTGCAGGCCGCTCTGGTGGCGGTGCTGTTCGGTATTCCGGGTTCCGAGGTTGTCCTGACGGCGATCACGGGTGCCGTGGACGGTCTGACCCGCGCCTCGGCCGTGGGGGCCCAGTTCGTATTCGGCTATCTGGCCGGCGGCAGTCAGCCCTATTCGGTCGAGAACCCGCCCGCCCTGTTTACCTTCGCTTTCAACGTCTTGCCGATGATTCTGGTGATCTCGGCCCTGTCGGCCCTGCTGTGGCACTGGAAGATCCTGAAGTGGATCACCCACGGCTTCGGCCTGCTGTTCCAGCGCACCATGGGACTGGGGGGAGCCTCGGCGCTGGCGGTGGCGGCCAATATCTTCCTCGGCATGGTCGAGAGCCCGATCGTCATCCGGGCCTATCTGGACAAGCTGACCCGGTCTGAGCTGTTCCTGATGATGGTGGTGGGTCTGGCCACCGTCGCCGGGTCGACCATGGTGGCTTATGCGGCCATCCTGGCCCCGGTCATGCCGAACGCCGCCGGCCATGTGCTGGTGGCCTCGATCGTCTCGGCCCCGGCCGGCGTCCTGCTGGCCCGCATCATGATCCCCGAGACCGCTGGCGAGGGCGGAGCCGTTGCGGACTATGGCTCGGCCCTCAAATACGACAGCGCCATCGACGCCATCGTCAAGGGCACGGCCGACGGCCTGATGGTGGTGCTGAACATCTCGGCGGTGCTGATCGTGTTCGTGGCCCTGATGGCCCTGATCAACGTCATGCTCGGCGGTTTCTGGCTGTTCGACGGCCCGGTGACGATCGAGCGTCTGCTGGGCTGGGTCTTCATGCCGGTGGCCTGGCTGTCCGGGGTCGAATGGGCCGAGGCCGGCAAGGCCGGCTGGCTGCTGGGGGTCAAACTGACCCAGACCGAATTCCGGGCCTTCATCGAACTGGGTGCCGTCCCGGCCGGCGAGATGAGCGAGCGGACCCGGATGCTGATGACCTATGCGCTGTGCGGCTTCGCCAACATCGGCTCGGTCGGAATCACGGTAACCGGCCTGAGCGTCCTGATGCCTGAACGTCGGGAGGAGGTCCTCGGCATGGTCTGGAAGGCCCTGTTCGCAGGCTTTCTGGCCACCCTGATGACGGCCGCCATTGTGGGTGCCATGCCCGCGACCATGTTCCGCTGACGCCGGAGCCCATTGCATGAGGATTGATCGATGAAACTCTACACCTCCCACCGGGCTCCGAACCCGCGCCGGGTCCGCTGGGTGATGGCCGAGAAGGGGATCGAGAACGTCGAGGTGATCGAGGTCGACATCCTGACCGGAGCGCACAAGTCACCCGAATATCGGGCCCGTGTGGGGGTGCCGCACGTCCCGGCGCTTGAGCTTGACGACGGGACCACGGTTTCGGAGTCCGTGGCCATCTGCCGGTATCTGGAGGCCCTTTATCCCGAGCCCAATCTGTTCGGTCACGATGCGCGCGAACAGGCGATCATCGAGATGTGGACGCGGCGCTGCGAATTCTATCTGGCCAATCCGCTGATGCTGAGCGTGCGCCACTCCCACCCGGCCCTGGCGGCACTGGAGGCGGTGCAGATGCCGCAAATGGCCGAGTACAACCGCGTGGCGGCCGAGAAATTCATGAAGACCCTCGACCGGCGGCTGGCCGAACACGCCTTCATCGCCACGGACCGGTTTTCCATCGCCGACATCGTCGCGGTGATCGGTCTGGATTTCGCGCGGCTGATCAAATACCGGCCGCCCGAGGATCTGACCCATCTGGCGCGCTGGCTGGCGGAATGCCGGGCGCGCCCTGCGGCGGGGGCGGGCGCCTAGAGCCGACGCGAGCGGGCGCGGCGGCCTTCTTGAGGCGCGTTTCGCTTCAGTCCTGATGCTCGATCACATGCCGGCCGCGCACCATGCGGACATAGGGCAGGGGTCGATCCGGCCGGGCGAGGCGTTCGCCGACCTCGCCCAGCACGAACCGGGTGATGGCCGGCAGATCCAGCGGTCGTGTCTCGGCCAGTGGCAGCCAGGCGATCTCGTCCAGCTCGCCTGAGCCGGCGGTCGGCTCCGGGTGCAGCAGGGCCTGCACGTCGGCCATGAAGAAACGCGCATCGAAGCGGCGGCTCCGGCCCGGCGGGGTGATGGCTCGCGCCACATAGGACAGGGCCGCCAGGTCAGGCAGGGCCCCGACCGCCCGGAACTCGCGCCATGGTCCGGCGATGGAGGCGACGGGGGCAGGGGCGGCGAGCAGCAGGCCGGTTTCCTCGAAGGTCTCGCGCACCGCGGCCAGGGCCAGGGCGCGGGCGCGGCGGGCCGGTACCTCGCGGGTCAGGCGGGCCATATCGGCCGCCGACAGATCGTTGGCGGCGGCGGCGGTGAAGTCCGAGCGGTCGATCCGGCCGCCGGGAAACACCCATTTCGAGGCCATGAAGATATGACCGGGGGCCCGACGCCCCATCAGCACCTCGGTCGCACCCTTGCGGACGCGGGTCAGGATCAGGGTCGCGGCATCCTTCGTCGGCTGGCGTCCGCCGACGCGTGGCGCGTCGGTGAGGTCGGCGTCGGGGTCGAAGGGGTCAGTCGTCGATGCGTTCACCGGTCAGGATTAGCACCGACAGGTCCCGGGTGGGCGTGAAATTGCGCCGTCGGATCTCGAACTGCGTGGAACTGATCCGGCGCACGCCCTCGCCGCAGAAGCTCACCAGATTGCGCGATCGGCCCTTGTCGACCACCAGCCGGAAATCGCCGATCGGCTCAGCCCAGTTGGCACCCGTGGTCAGGATGTAGTCGACCCAGGTCTCTCTCAGAGACAGGTTGCGCGCCCGCATCCGTCGCGCCCCGGCCCTGAAGGCGTCGTCAGCGCAGTAGCGGGCCGCATCCTCCGCGGCGGGGTCGAGACCGTCCGCTGCCGGATAGCCGAAACGGCTGCCGACCGAGCCGCCGACGGCCGGCGTATAGCGGTGGCGGACGTCAAGCTCTCGTCCGGCCGGGAAGACCTGGGTCCAGTAGTGGGTCGTCCTGAGCGTCCAGAGGGGCACCAGCTCAAGGCGCCGGACGCCGGCGTCGGTCCATGACCGGTCCTCCAGCAGGCCCATCTCGACCAGCATGTCGATCTGCGGCCGGGGAAGGGTGGCAAGGGCCCGCATCGTCGCCTCGCCGCGGGGCGAAAGCGGCAGGCCCAGACCGCGGATCATGTCCGAGTGATCGACCTCGCCAAAGACAGCCTTCTGCTCGACATTGGTTGCGACCCGGCGGCCGTTCACGGTGGTGGTGAAAGGCATCTGCAACGGGTCCTCGATCGCGACATCGCTCTCGATACCGCCCCGCAGATCGGGCATGGGAAAGGCGACCAGGGTGCCGATGTCGCGGTCGGTGCGATTGTAGAAGCGGTAGCGGACGCGGATTTCCCGCGCGGAGACATAGAGGTCTTCCGAACGCATCTCGATGCCGTCGGTGCGCTGGAAGACCAGGCCGCCCGCACCCATGGAGGCGACGGTGTCATTCGCGGCGGCCGGGGCGGCGAGCATCAAGGTGGCCAGCAGGGCGGCGATGCAAAGGTTCGGTCTCATCATCTCCTCCTCCCTGCGCGAGACTAGCGGATCGGATGCGGCAGTGTTGTGACGATTTTCGCCATCAACGCCGCTTGCCCTTGCGGACGCCCTTCAGACCGCCTGAAGGTCGTCCACCGCCGGGTGGCTTGGGTCCACCGGGACGGCCGGTCCCCCGCTTGGGGAAACCGCCGCCGCCGGGGCCGCGGGCGCGCTGGCCGAGGCGCGGCGCGGGGGCATTGGGATCACGGGGGGCGGGATCGGACAGCATCTCGAAGACCAGGCCGCCGGTGATGGGCGTGGCCTCCTTCAGCCGGACCTCGACATTGCGGCCCAGGGTCCAGCGCGCGCCGGAACGCTCTCCGACCAGGGCATGGGACTTGTCGTCGTGGGTGAAATACTCGGTCCCGAGGGTGGACACCGGGACCAGGCCGTCTGCCCCGGTCTCATCCAGCCGGATGAACAGGCCGAAGCGGGTCACGCCGGTGATGCGGCCGGGGAAGGTCGCCCCGACCCGCTCCTGCAGGAAGGCGGCCATATAGCGGTCCATGGCAGCGCGCTCGGCGGCCATGGAGCGGCGCTCGGTCAGGGTCACCTGTTCGGCGATGGCGGGCAGTTCGGTGATCTCGCGGTCGGTCAGACCGTCCTTTCCGAGCCCCAGGGCCCGGATCAGGCCGCGGTGGACGATCAGGTCGGAATAACGCCGGATCGGCGAGGTGAAATGGGCGTAGCGGTCGAGGTTGAGGCCGAAATGGCCGACGTTCTCGGCCGAATAGATGGCCCGCATCTGGCTGCGCAGGACGACCTCGTTGACGACCTCGGCGTGGTCGCCGCCGCGCGTCTCGTCCAGCAGTTTGTTGAACCGTTTGGTCGTGGCGGGCTCACCCTTGTTCCAGGGCTTGCCGATGGTCTGGAGGAAGTCGCCGAGGTTGAAGAGCTTCTCCTGACTGGGCGCATCGTGGATGCGGTAGAGCAGGGGCGTCTTCTTCTGCTCCAGCGTCTCGGCGGCGCAGACATTGGCCTGGATCATCATCTCCTCGATCAGCCGGTGGGCCTCGAGGCTGACGCGGGGCTCGATCGAGATGATCTGGCCTTCGGCATTCATCCGGATCCGACGTTCCGGGCTTTCGATCGCCAGCGGGCTGCGTTTCAGCCGGCCCTTCAGCATGGTGCGATAGGCGGCCCACAGCGGTTCGAGGATGGCCGCCATGATCGGGCCGGTCGCATCGTCCGTCTGGCCGTCGATGGCCGCCTGGGCCTGTTCGTAGCTGAGCTTGGCCTGCGACCGCATCAGGCCGCGAACGAATTTGTGGCCGGTCTTCCGCCCGTCCCTGTCGAAGACCATGCGCACGGCGAGGCAGGCGCGGTTCTCGCCCTCCTTGAGGCTGCACAGACCGTTGGACAGGCGCTCGGGCAGCATCGGCTCGACGCGGTCGGGGAAATAGGTCGAGTTGCCCTTGTCGCGGGCCTCGCGGTCCAGATTGGTGTTGGGACGGACGTAGGCGGCGACATCGGCGATGGCGACCCAGACGATCCAGCCGTCGGGGTTCTTCGGGTCCTCGTCGCGCATCGCATAGACGGCGTCATCGTGGTCGCGGGCGTCGGCGGGGTCGATGGTGATCAGCGGCAGGTCGCGCAGGTCCTCGCGGCCCTTCAGCGACGGCAGTTCCTGATCCCCGGCCTCCTTCTCGACGGCCTCGGAGAAGCCCATCGGCACATTGTGGGCGGCGATGGCGATCAGGGAGGCGGCGCGGGCGTCGCCCTCGTGGCCGATCTTCTCGAGGATCTTGCCGCGTTTGGGGCCGTAGCGCTGGTCGCCCTTCTCGATGGCGGCGAGGACGAGATCGCCGTCGCGCAGGCCCTCAGCCTGGGCGTGGGGGACCAGCAGGACGTCCTTCGACCTTCGGTCCACGGGCTCGACCCGGACCTCCTTGTTCGACTTTCGGATGACGCCCAGGACCTTGTTGGCACCGGCGTCCAGCTTCTTGATCAGCCGGGCTTCCCAGCCGTCCTCGCCGCGCGCGAACTTCACCAGGACGCGGTCGCCCATGCCGGGGGCAGGGCCGGTCTTGCCGCCGTTGTCGGGAATCAGCAGGGCGCGCGGGGCGTCGGCCGAGGCCTCGACCAGACGGACATAGAGTTCGCCGTCCAGGTCGCGCTCGACGACATCGGCGACGCCGACGGGGGGCATGGCACCGACCTCGGAAAAGCCCTTGCGGCCGCGCTTGCCCAGTTTTCCGTCTTCCTCGAGCGCCCGGATCATTTCGCGCAACATGCGCCGCTCATGACCCTTGAGGCCAAAGTGGCGGGCGATATCGGCCTTCTCGGCCGTTCCCGCATCGCGCAGGAAGGCGAGCAGGGTGTCTTTGTCGGGGAGACCGGCGGGCGGCCTCTTGGTGTTCTTTGTCATGTGGATTCCTTGATACCGTGCTTCGGCGCTCTTCGAGAGGCGAAATCTTGCGCGGCTTGTGATGGGGAGAGGGCGCGCCTAGCTTCCCGCGCAGAAGCCCAACGGAGTTTGTGAATGTCATTGGCCGCCGCCCCCGTCCTGTCCGGTCCGACCGGCTCCCTGCTGGACCTGATCGGCAAGACGCCGATGGTGGAGGTGACGAAGATCGATACGGGCCCGTGTCGCCTGTTCCTCAAGCTTGAGGCGCAGAACCCCGGCGGGTCGATCAAGGACCGCATCGCCCTGTCGATGATTGCTGCGGCCGAGGCGGAGGGGTTTCTGAAGCCCGGTGGCACCATCGTCGAGGCGACGGCCGGCAACACGGGTCTGGCGCTGACGCTGGTCGGCCAGGCCAAGGGCTATAAGGTGCTTCTGGTGATCCCGGACAAGATGTCCAGGGAAAAGATTCAGCATCTCAGGGCGATGGGCGCCGATGTTCGCCTGACGCGTTCGGATGTGCCGCACGGGCATCCCGAATACTACACCGACATGGCCGAGCGACTGGCGCAGCAAATTCCGGGCGGCTTCTACGTCAACCAGTTCGCCAACGAGGCCAACTCCCTGGCGCATTTCCAGACCACGGGGCCGGAAATATACGAGCAGATGGGTGGCGACATCGACGCCTTCGCGGCCGGTATCGGCTCGGGCGGCACGATCACCGGGATCGCCCGCTATCTGAAGAGTATGGGCTCGAAGGCCCAGATCATCCTGGCTGATCCGGTCGGCTCGACCCTCGCCGGGATCGTCAATGACGGCGTGCCCGGCCCGGAGGGCAGCTATACCGTTGAAGGTATCGGCCAGAATTTCGTGCCGGACACCGCTGACATGAGCCTGATCGACCGGGCCTATTCGATCCCCGACGCCGAAGCCGTCGCCACGGTGCGCGAACTGCTGCTGAAGGAAGGGATCCTCGCCGGCTCCTCGTCCGGCACCCTCATCGCCAGCGCCCTGCGCTGGTGCCGCGAACAGACCGAGCCGAAGCGGGTCGTGACCTTTGTCTGCGACACCGGTGCGAAATACCTGTCCAAGGTCTACAATGATGCCTGGCTGGCGGATCAGGGCTTGGGTGGCCAGCCGCTGCACGGCGACCTGTCCGACCTGATTTCGCGCAAATACGAGAAGGGTGATGTGATCGTGGCGGGGCCCGACGATACCCTGGACACGGCCTTCAAGCGGATGCGCGGGGCCGACGTCTCACAACTGCCCATTATCCAGAACGACCGCCTGGTGGGCATCCTGGACGAGAGCGATCTGGTCCATGTCATGAACACCGACGAGATCACCCGCCGCGAACGCTTCGCCAAACCGGTGTCATCGGCCATGACCCGCGACCTCGATACGGTGCAGGTCGGGGAGAGCCTGGATGCGCTGATCCCCCTGTTTGATCGCGATCGTGTGGCGATCGTACTGGACGGCGAGCGATTTGTGGGCCTGATTACGCGCACGGACCTTATCAACCATCTGAGCCTGAACCGATGACGCTGAAATTCTCCAGACGCCTTCTCGCCTGCGTGGCTGCGGCCGCGATGCTGGGCACCGCCTCCAACGCCGCGGCCCAGGCGGCTGCTTCGGCAGGTTGCGCCGACGATGTGCCGCAACGGGCGACGCGTGGCCCGGCCGAATACACAAGCAACTCCCAGAAGGTGCGCGGCCTGATCTACAAGCCGACCGGCCCCGCCAATGGGGCCGCCGTGGTCCTGCTGCACAGCTCGGAGGGTCTGACGGTCGACGCCCATGCGTTTGACCCGCACGCAATCCAGCTGGCGGCCCGTGGCTATCATGTGCTGGTCCCGAACTATTTCGAGGCCCGGGCGCGGCAGGTTCCCTGGAACGGCCGTGACATCCGCCTTTGGGAAGAGGCGGGCCATGACGCCGTAGCCTATATGGGCACGCTCGAGGGTGTGGATCCGACGCGGGTCGGAATCTGGGGCTTCTCCCTCGGTGGTTTCGTCGCCACGAACGGATCGGCGCATCCGGATTCGACGGCGCGCGTGGCCATCGGGGTTGGGACCGGCGAGGACATCTTCGAACCCGGCCGGACGCGCCGGGAGCTGCCGATGATGCTGATCGAGGGCTATTCGACCTTCCCCGTCATCTCGATCGCGACCATGCGCGACCTGGCCGCCGACCTTCGCCGCCGCGGCGCGACGGTCGAGGTGCAGATGCTGACGTCGCGCGATCCCTCCATGACCGGTCCGGTCTGGTGCGAAGTGTTCCAGCACACGCGGCGTTTCCTCGACGCCAACCTCCTGCCGGCAGCAGCCGCTCCCGTCGCGCCCGCCGGCTGACGCCTTGCGGCGCCGGTGCCGGGCGGCGAAGAGTGGAGGCCTTGACGACCCGGCCGGTCGTCAAGGCCCCGACGGTCCGGGGTCCGCCCCGGCCCGGCCTGGCCGCAACGCGGCCTCCTTCGGCGGCCCTGTCGGTCGCCTAACCCCATAACCGGAACCACCATGGCATCGCTGAAGAACAGTCAGGGCTTCTCCACCCGGGCGATCCACGCCGGGCAGCGGCCCGACCCGACCACCGGCGCGGTGATGACCCCGATCTACGCCACCTCGACCTATGCCCAGGAAAGCCCGGGGGTGAACAAGGGCTACGAATACGCCCGCGGCAAGAACCCGACGCGCGAGGCCTTCGAAGCCTGTCTGGCGGACCTTGAGGGCGGAACCCACGGCTTCGGCTTCGCCAGTGGCATGGCGGCGACCTCGACGGCGCTGGAACTGCTGGACGCCGGCTCGCACATCGTCACCGGCGACGATCTGTACGGCGGGTCGTGGCGGCTGTTCGAGCGGGTGCGGCGGCGCTCGATGGGGCTGGATTTCGCCTATGTCGATCTGAGCGATCTGGCGGCGGTCGAGGCGGCGATCACGCCGAAGACGAAGCTGATCTGGGCCGAGACCCCGACCAATCCGCTGATGAAACTGGCCGACATCGCCGGCCTGTCCAGGATCGCCAGGGTCCACGGCCTGCTGCTGATCGTCGACAACACCTTCGCCACGCCCTGGAGCCAGCAGCCGCTCAGGCTGGGGGCCGATGTGGTCATGCATTCGGCGACCAAATATCTGAACGGCCACTCCGACATCATCGGCGGGGCGCTGGTGACGGCGAACCCGGACCTCGCGAAGGAGATCAAGTTTCTCCAGAACTCGGTCGGCGGGGTGATGGGGCCGTTCGACGCCTTCCTGGCCAACCGGGGCCTGAAGACCCTGGGCCTGCGCATGAAGGCGCACAATGAGGGGGCCATGACGGTGGCGCGCTGGCTGGAGGACCGGAAGGGGATCGCGAAGGTGATCTATCCCGGCCTGACCAGCCATCCTCAGCATGCGCTGGCCTCGCGCCAGATGAATGGCCGGTACGGCGGCATGGTCACGGCCCTGATCGACGGCGATCTGGAGCGGACCAAACGGGTGCTGGAGCGGGTCCAGGTCTTCACCCTGGCGGAGTCGCTCGGCGGGGTCGAAAGCCTGGTCAACCACCCGGCCATCATGACCCACGCCTCGGTGCCGAAAGAGCTGCGCGAAGCAGGCGGGGTGACCGACAACCTGATCCGGCTGTCGGTCGGCGTAGAGGACGTCGAGGACCTGATCGCGGATCTGGATCAGGCCTTGGCCTAGAAGGCGACGCGCCAGCCATCGGCGGGACGCACCCAGCGCGCGGTCCCTTCCAGATCGGGCCGGGCCACGCCGTCGACCCTTGCCTTCGAGTTGAGAGCACCGTCGGCCGCGGGCTCATAGGTCAGGCACAGTTCGCGCCCGGGTCCGTTCGCGCGGTCAATGATCGAGCCCACGGTCCGTCTGAACGACTCGAACTCGGAGCCGCCCAGTCTCTGGCCATCCTCGTAGATCGCGGTGATCTGATCGGCGCTGGGCACGAGCCGTGTGCATTCCGCAGCCCCCCGCACGAAGACGGGTGCGCTCGAGTGCACGAAAACCGCGGGGACCTTGCTGGCAGCGACCACGATGTCGCTGACGATGGTTCCGTCGCCCAGCCAGCGGTAGGACGCGATCCCGTAGCAGGTCTGACGCGCAACGTCGGGCTCGTAGCAGAGCACCTGGCCCGTTCTGGCCGGGGCCAGCGGGTCAGGCTGCTGAAGTGCCAGGGTGGCGAACAGGGCAACGGCGAGGCTCATGGGCGGGCCGCCGTTCAGTCCGCGCTCAGCAGGGTCTCGCGCCAGAACAGCAGACTGGCCCAGAACTGGTAGTCCTGGTTGACCTTCTTCGCGAAGCCGTGGCCCTCGTCCTGGCCGAGCAGGTGCCAGGCGCTGCGGCCATTCGCCCGGACGGCGGCAATCATCTGGTCGGCCTCTGACGCCGGGACGCGCGGGTCATTGCCGCCGGTGACCACCATCAAGGGGATGTTGATCTCGTTGACCCGGGTCATGGGGGAGATTTCGATCAGGCGGGCGCGCTGGGCCGGGTCGCGCTCATCTCCGTATTCGACGCGGCGCAGGTCGCGGCGGTAGGCCTCCGTATTCTCCAGGAAGGTCACGAAATTGGAGATGGCGACCACACAGTTGGCACCGCGAAGGCGGTCGCCATAGTGGATGGCCCCGGCGTAGCACATGTACCCGCCATAGGAGCCGCCGGTGACGGCGATACGCTCTGCATCGATGGCCGGATCGGCACCCAGCCTGTCGAGGTAGGCTCCGATATCGCGCACGGAATTCTCGCGCAGCCCGGGCCCGTTATCCAGGCTGACGAACCGCTTGCCGTAGCCGGTGGAGCCGCGAACATTGGGGAAGAAGATGGCGACCCCCAGCTCGTTGATCAGATAGTTGTTGCGCCCCATGAAGCCGGGACGGCTCTGGCCTTCGGGTCCGCCGTGGATGTTGACGATCAGCGGACGGGGCCCCGGGAAGCGGGCAGGGTCGGGGCGGTAGAGGAAGCCGGAAACGGGCTCCCCGTCGAAGCTGGCGACCTCGATCAGCTCCGGCTCGACGTTGCGCGTGACATCCAGGCCGCCGGTCTCGCTGCGGGTCCAGCGGGTGACCGCCAAAGTTGTGGGGTCGATGGAGAAGGCGTCAGAGGCGCTGCGGGCTGAGGAGAAGGTCAGGCCGATATCGCCCCAGGGCGCGATGTCGAGGCCGCCGGCGATGCCCGCGGGCAGGCTGTCGACCGTGCGAACACGGCCCGACGCCGGGTCGAGCAGGCGCAGGCGGGTACTGCCGGCCTCGTTGATCGAATAGGCGATGAAGGAGCCGTCCTCGGCGATGTCGAAATCCTCGACATCCCAGCGGGGTTCGGTCGAGACGGCTGTGAAGACGCCGGTGGCCATGTTGACGCGACCCAGCCGCTGGAAGTCGCTGTCCTGATCCGAGGTGACCCACAGGGTCCCGTCGGGTGCGAACGCGGCGCCCCCATAGGCGATCGGCAGGCTGTGATCCCCGATGGGGGTCATGCGACCGCTCGCGAGGTCGAGGGCATGCAGGTTTGACTTGGTGACCTGGATCCCCTGGACGACGAGGGCGGTGCGGCCGTCGGGCGAGAAGTCGGCGATGCTCCAGCCGCCGCCGCTGACCTCGGTCACCAGGCGGGCGCTCGAGGGATCCCGCGGGTCCATGACATAGAGGTCGCTGTCCCGACCGTTGCGCCGGGTGGAGGAATAGCCGATCAGCCGCCCGTCCTGGCTCCAGGCTCCGAAGCTGTTGCGGCTGCGTCCCCTGTCCGTCAGCAGGGTCAGGCGGCCATTGGCCAGGGTGTAAAGCTGGAAGAACTCATCGCCGCCCCTGTCCTTGCTGACGACCAGCACGTCGCCGGCGGGCGACCAGCGGCCCCCGACCGGTTCCACCTCGAAGCTGAGCTGTTCGCGGGCACCCATCGGCATGGCAACGCGATGGATCTGCGCCGTATTGCCGAAGCGGGTCGATATCAGCATCGACCGGTCGGCCGCATTCCAGCCCGCGAAGCCGGCGGTGCGGAACTCCATATACGGGCGGGTCTCGGCCGCCAGCGCCGCCGGAATGGCGGGGACGCCATCGGCGACCAGGGCTGCAGGCTTTTCGACGACGCCGGTGGCCTGGGCCAGAACCGGCATCGGGGAGAGGGTGCAGGCGAGAATGACGGCGAGCGAACGGATGCGCATGGAACCCCCTGTTGAGGCGGACGCGATCCGCCGACACGGGACGTTGTCAGCGAAACGGGCTCAAGTCCATCGAGGGGGCAGGGGCCGGCGCTCGCTGATCAGACCTAGGCGGCCTTCGAGTCCGGCAGGGCGGTCTGGTGACCGGTCGCGGGGACGACCTTCTTCTTGGCCGGGGCGCGGGGCTTCTTGACGGTGATGGTCGTCTTGTCGGCGGCGCGGCGGGCGACTTCGGCGTCGATCAGGGGCACCAGCTCGGCGGCGGTCGCCATCTTGGTCGGGGAGCCGCTCTCGGACAGACGGACCGCATTGAGGCGCAGGGCCTTCAGGTCGGGGTCGGTCATGGTGGGGAGCTTGTCTGCCAGCGGGGTCATCGGCTTCTCCGGAAGTTGAAAAACAGTCGGGCCGGCGCCTGATCGGCGGCCGGCCCTTCCGTCAGCCGGAGTTAACTCCGGCAGGGTCGTTTGTCGGAAACTATTCGGCCGCCTTGAGGCGACCGGCCGATTCCTTGCCCGAACGCGAGTCGCGCTCGACTTCGTAGGAAATCTTCTGGTTTTCGTTCAGCGTGCCCAGATCGGACGTTTC
>JBEIJS010000052.1:0-15119 GCA_040380105.1 Caulobacteraceae bacterium
GGGTGATGGGGTGGACGCCCCCCGACGGCATCGATGTGCCAGAGTGAGGGTGTTGAACAACACTCGGAGGAGGCGTCCATGGGACAGGTTAGCACTGTTGGTCTGGACCTCGCCAAGAACATCTTCCAGGCGCATGGCGCGGATGTCTCGGGCGAGGTGGTGTTTCGCAAGAAGTTGGGTCGTGGGCGTTTGCTGGCGTTCTTCGCCGGCCTCCCGGCCTGTGTGGTGGCGATGGAGGCCTGTGCCGGAGCCCATCACTGGGGCCGCGAACTGACCCGACAGGGCCATACGGTCCGGCTGATTCCGCCGATCTATGTGAAGCCGTTCGTGAAGCGCCAGAAGAACGACATGGCCGATGCCGAAGCGATCTGTGAGGCGGCGCAACGGCCGAGCATGAGGTTCGTGCCGCTCAAGCAGGAAGAGCAGCAGGCCAGCAGTGTGGTCTTTCGCGCCCGGGACCTGCTGGTGCGTCAGCGAACCCAGACGATCAACGCCCTGCGCGGTCACCTGGCCGAGTACGGCTGGATCGTTCCCAAGGGCGTGCCGCACGTCGAGCGCCTGATCGCCCGCGTCGAGGACCCGGCGGAGGCGCTTCCGCCTGCCGCGCGGACCATTCTGCTGGTTCTGGTCTCGACCTTGCGAACGCTGGACGAGCAGATCGCCGTGCTGGATGCAGAGATCGCCTCACGCGCACGACACGACCCGGTCGCGCGCCGACTGATGACCATCCCGGGCATAGGACCGATCACGGCGACGGCTCTGATCGCGCTCGCACCGTCCCATGAAGCCTTCAAGAGCGGTCGTCACTTCGCCGCCTGGCTGGGACTGACGCCGCGGCAGCGATCCACGGGCGGGCAGCAGAAACTGGGCTCGATCTCGAAGATGGGCGAGCGAACGCTTCGGCGGCTGCTGACCATCGGGGCCAGCGCCGTCATCAAACAGGCCGCCATCCGGGGCGCACCCGCAGGGTCATGGCTCGACCAGATGCTGGCGCGAAAGCCGAAGATGCTGGTCATCGTCGCCCTGGCCAACAAGAACGCCCGCATCGTCTGGGCGCTGCTGGCCAAGGGCGATGTCTACCGAGCTCCGGGCGTGCCGGCCTGACCGGCACGAACGCGAGACGTCGAAGCGTAGGATGAGCGAAGGAGCGTATGGCGCAACAGTCGGTGAGACGGGATCAGGAAAACCAGGGCTTTCCACCGTGCCTCGAGCACGCTTTGGGTGATTTGGACCGGATCCGCGAACTCCCATACAGGCCAGCGACGGCAAGCCGGCGCACAACAGGCCGGACAGATGGCAGCATCCGACTACGTGTCAGAAACTCCCGAATTCACTCTTGCGCTGAAGGGGGCGTCCACAGATGGGAAGCGGCCATTGCGGCTGTCGCCGCCAGACGGCTGCCATGCGCCCAGAGCGGACATTGGTGCCCAACCCGAAATCGGACTTTCCTAGCGGCTCCACTAGTTCGCCTGAGTCCGCAGCTTGTCCAATGCCGTGGGCCGTACAGGCCTATTCGGCGGACCAAAGGCGGCCCGGTGCCCGAAGGCCAGCGTCGGCGGCGCCCTCGATGGCTGCGAGATCGGCAGGCTGCGCCTTCAAAAAGCGATCGAGAAAGGCGAGCGTGATCCGGGCCGTCTCGGCCTGGATGGAGGGGTCGGTCGATTCCGCAGGCCCCCGGGCGCGCCCGCCGAAGACGCCGTGGTCGGCCCCGTCGAACACCACCAGCATGCGGAAAGCACGGTTCAGCGCGCCGAAGGGCTCCTGACGACGCTCTGGCGTAAAGTCGTCGACCGGGCTGGTATCGGCCGTGCCGGTGAACATCAGAACGGGGATGTCGATGCCGCCGTAAGCCTCGGAGCTGGTCTGCCGACGGGGCGGGCTGGGGCTCAGAGCCACCGCCACATCGATCCTGGGGTCGCGCACCGTCCGGCCGCCAGGAAAGGCGTGACCGGCGATGGCGAGCGACGTCACGGCCCCGAAGGAATGGCCCAAGATCGCCAAGTGGTCGCCATCGATGCGGCGGCGGAGCGCTCCGGGCTGGCCATTGAGCCGCAGGAGTTCGGTCACGGCGAAGGGAATGTCAGCAAAGCGGTTGATCGCGACGGCCGGATCGCCGGCCGCAGCCGCCAGATTCTGCATCGGCTGGCCCGGCCCGGCGCGCGCTGCCGCGATGTCGCTCCCTGCGTGTTGAACATGGACGGCGACATAGCCATGGGCCGCCAGTGCGCGGCCCATATAGGCAAGTCCTTCGCGGCTCCCGCCAAGTCCGTGCGATACGATCACCGCCGGGGCGGGGTCCATTCCGGCAGGCAGGTAGATTTTGACAGGCACCTCGCGGCTGCGCGCATTGTCGCGCCAGATGGCTTCAAGAACCCGGACGTCGCCTCCCGGGCGCGCGTCCATGGCCACGACCGGTTCAACCCGGGTGACCGGTGCGGGGGCACAACCTGCCAGAGGGAAGGCACCGATTAGCAGAGCGGCCGAGCAAATTTTGAACATGGCAATCGTCCTCCGGCCCCACTGCCTCATGGGGTTTGGAGCCCGAGGAAGGCCGAAGGGTTCCTTGAGAACAACCGGTCAATGTCGTGGTCGCTAAGGCCGTCGGCGGGCCCGGCGGCTCCGTCAATCAAGGCTGCGACCCAAGTGGCTGCCGGAACGACTTGCGTGAAGACCGGGAAATCGGTCCCGAACATGATGCGGTCGCCGGCCGGACCATCCAGCGCGCGTCGCAGAAAGGACAATGTCCGTCGGTTCCCCGCGGCGTCCAGACGTTGCCAGTCGTCGATGTCGAGATAGAAGTTTCCGTGACGCTCGGCGACCTGCAGCAGACGGTCGGGAAGTGTGGCTCGCGCCGGATCTTCAGCCAGTTCCCGGTCTGTCATGACGCCCGCCGCGGCGTTCAAAACCTTGAGCGCCGGAAAATCTGTCAACACCTGCTCGAAGACCTGGGGGGCCTGGCTGAGGTCAGGTCCGCTGCCGTTATTCACATACGGAATGCCGAGATCGACGCACGCCTCAAAATAGGGGTAGCAAACCGCACGGTCGGTGGGCATTACGCCCCACCATTGCGTGATCCATTCCCCCATCCCTGCGAAACTGTATTCAGAGACGGCGCGGCGCAAGAGCGCTACGCCCTCCGCGCCGCGGCGCGGATCGACGCCGAAAGAGTGAACGAAGCGGCCAGGATACGCATCCGATACGGCCTTCAGGTCGGCGAAAATCGTGTCCATGTCCACCGTGTAGCCACGGCGATATGGGCGGTTGACTTCGTCGATCAGTTGGCAGACTGCGACGTCGATGCCAGCACTATCCATCTCCGAGATCAGGACCGCCGCTGAGGCCAATGCACTTCCGTCGGCGCGGGCGACTTCGAAGGCATCGATGACATCCCGATTGGCACGTACGAGAGCAGCGGCATCGGGAATGGCCAGATAGGGGTTGGCACCCAGCTCCGCTGCGATCTCCGCGTCCGAGCGGACACGAGGGGTCTGTCCACCCCGGCCGAACCAACTCGGGGCGAGGATATGGGTATGAACATCAACCGTCCGGCCGCTGACGATGTCGCGGAGGCTTCGGCCGGTAGTTCGACCTCGTGGTGCGTCATTCAGGGATCGCGCACATGCGGGGCATCCCGCAACGAACGGGAGGCAGCCCGCCGCACCCAGAAAGCGCCGCCGATCCAGCTTGGAAAGATTCATCACCCGCCTCCCAATTTGCATTATTATCGATAAAATGCGCGCGCAGGACAACTGAAATCGCGACACGGTTTGATTTCCGTTATGCAGGACCCATGGACCTTCTCGACAAATCCCCGGCCTCGAAAATCGCCGGACCCGCTGACACCCAGGAGCGCCAGATCGCTGACGCTCTGATTCAGGACATTATGGAGTGGAGGCTACCGCCAGGGACCTGGATCCGCGAACGCGAGATCGCGGAACGCTTCCAGGTCTCACATGCTCCGGTTCGGGAAGCCTTTCGACAAGTAGAGCGGGCGGGATTTGTTGAGCTCACCCCTTACAAGGGCGCGCGCGTCATAGAAATTGACGCCCATGCCGCCAATGAGCTGATCGAGTGCTGGAAGGCGCTGTACGGCGTCGTATGCCGGCTCGCTGCCGAAAACTTTAAGGGTGATGACCGACCGCTCATGCGTCATCTTGAGAGATACGAGGCGATTATCGCAGCGACGCCGGATCCGGCTCAACATGTGCCTGTCGCGTTCGAACTGGGCCGCTTCATTCGCGATTCGGCGGGCGGCAGTCTGGCACCCCAGCTCCTGAGTAAGGTCGGTCGACTGGTCCGCTGGCAGCACAAGCTGTTGAGGGAGGAGGACATTGCCTATGGCTCTCGAGGTGCCAGTCAGCAGTCGGCCGATCTGCACCGCCGCCTGGTAGAAGCCATTGTGTCCAACCGTCCAGATGACGCAGACAAAACAGCTCGGGAGGTGATCGCCTTGTCTCAGAAATTCCTGATTCTTGCGATCGAAAACCGGCTTGCCGAAATTACCGGCGCCCGGCCGCTCCCCCGCCGGAAAAGGCGGCCGCGAGCAGCTGCCGCAGCTTGAGTGGTTGACGGCTGGCGTTCCCAAGGTGATGTATATGGCACAATTATCGATAATTCTGCGTCACAGGCCGCCGCCTTAAGGTTCGAAGATGAAAACTGTCCGGATCGACGGCTTACCGATTACCCGGCGCGCGACCCTCACCGGGGCCGCTGGCTTTTCGCTCGTCGGCTGCATGACGGGCCCCGTAGTCGATCAAACATCTTCGCCACTCGACGGCGAGAAGCTCTTCGCGGATCTGGAGCGCTACGCTTCCTTCGGGCCCAAACGCACCGGATCCACTGCCGATCATGCCGTTTCGGCTTGGCTTCAAGCCGAAGCTCGCCTCTCAGGGGCAACCGTTGAAGCACAGCCCTTCCGGGTCCGGCAGTTCATGCTTGATGAGGCGGCGCTCGACCTCGCCGACGGACCGGTGCTGATCTATCCTTTCTGGTTCCCCCGAGCGGGAGAGGTTACCGCAGCTATCACATTCGATCGCGCCAACGCAGCAGGGCGGATTTTGGTGGTCGACCTTCCGCCCGGACTGGGTGCCCTTCGCGCCATGCCTCGCTCTGTCCTGGAGGCACAGTCCTCTGGCGCAGCGGCGCTGGTTCTGATCACCCATACGCCCTCCGGAGAGCCGTTTGCTCACGGTCAGGCGGAGCCATGTGCCTTGCCGACTTTGATTGCTGGAGGCCGCGACCTGACGCGATTGCGCACAGCGGCTTTGAGCGGCGAATCTTGCCGCTTTGTCCTGCGCGGCAACATCCTGGAACAAGCGACCGGGTGGAACGTGCTGGCCCGCATCGGGGGAAGCGGCCCGCAGGTGGTGATCTCTACTCCGACCAGTGCATGGACCACCTCCGGGGGGGAACGCGGGCCCGGCGTCGCCCTCTGGCTCGCCCTGATGCGCAGAGCGGCGGCCGATCCCCGCGGTGCCCGCTGGCTGTTCACGGCCTTCTCCGGTCATGAGTTGGATGGTGCTGGCAGTCGTGCATTCCTGAACAGCGACCGGGCTCCAGTCCCTTCGGACATAGCGGTCTGGTGCCATTTGGGAGCCTCGATCGCCACTCGTCGGTTCGAGGCTGGGCCAGACGGACTCCTGCAGCCCACCGACCGCCCGTCCACGGATGCGAGCTTGCTCACGAACCGTCCGGCGTGGCTAACCGGCCTGGCCTCCGCCTTTGCGACGACGGTATTCGATCCAGCCGTCAGCGGTCCTGACCGCCCGGCGCGTGGCGAGCTCCAGCTTTATTTCGGGGCCGGCTATCCGACCTTCGGGTTCGAGGGGCCCCACGACTTTTTCCACACGCCCGGCGACACCGCCGCCACCAGCGGGCCGGATCTGCTGGAGCCCATTGCAATGGCGCTCGACCGATTCTTGTCTGAAAGGCTTCGCTGATGCTGCATCCCGTTCTTCGCTCGGCCGCATTGGCCACCGCGCTGACTGCGGGCATGATCGCCTGCTCAACCGGCACCTCAATGGCCCAGAACGCCTCTGGTGGCGACGGCAGCTGGATGCGCCGCCATGACACCAATGGCGATGGCCTGATCCAGCGCAGTGAGGCTCCGGCAGCGGTCGCACGTGCGTTTGACGCGCTTGACACCGACGGAGACGGGGCCTTGTCGGTACGCGAACTCCTTCGCGGACGTGCGACCGCTGAGGCAAGGCAGTCTGGCGGGACCCCGGCTCCACCGGCCGCCCCGTCGATCAGTCCCGAAACGCCCGCGGACCCGATTGACGACGCGATGCAGAGCCTGATCGCCACCAAGGGCCTTGCCGGTGCCGCGGTTATCGTCCGCCGCGTCGGTTCCGACGATGACGTCGAGCGCCGCTACTATGGAAATTTCAATACGGAAACCCGGGTCCCGATCGCGTCGGCGACCAAATGGTTCACTGGAGTTGCGGTCGCGGCGTCCGCCGAACAGGCTGGCAGATCGCTGGACATGCCCGTTGGCGATTGCATTCCCGGCCTTGCCCCGGACAGGGCCGCGATCACTGTCCGTCAGACCCTAAGCCATGTGTCCGGCCTGCCTTCCCTAGGACCTGCCGCCGAGCGGGCTCATCCGGACCTCGAAGCCTCTGTCGCCTCGCTGTTGCGCCTCCCTGCAGTCGGGGCTCCGGGCGAAGTCTTCGTCTATTCCGGCACCGCCATGCAGGTGGCCGCCCGCTGCGCCGAGATCTTGGCAGGTAAGGATTTTCGCGCGCTGTTCGCGGCGACGATCAGCGGGCCGCTCGGCTTGACCCAGACAGGCTTCGCGGCTGAGGGAGCCCCCGTCACTGGAGGCGGCCTTTGGTCGACACCTCACGACCTGGAACGGTTTACTGCGATGATCGCCGGACGTGGCGCTGTAGGTGACGTGCGTGTCCTGAGCCCCGAGGCGTTCGACGATATCAGTCGTTTGGTCAGTCCCGCCAACGCACGCATAGTCGAGATACCCGACGCCGCCCGAGGATTCGAGGGTATGGCGACCGGTATGTGGTGCGAACGCGCCGTGCCATCCGGAGCCTGCGCCGTCGTGTCCTCCGCTGGCGCCTTTGGAACCTATGCCTGGGTCGATTACGAGGCAGGCCTCTACGGTGTCTTCGTCGTCCAGTCGCGTCTGCCCGACGTCTGGCCCACCTGGGTCGCCGTTCGCGCCGCATTGAGGTCAAGCTAGATATGGATGGTTCCGTCACACGGCGAGATCGGCCCGACGCCGACCAAATAGGTACGCGCCTATTGGGTGGCCTTGAGGCGCTGGCACTCCTGCCTTTGTTGCAGGCGCAAAGCGATCGTCTCGCCGGTCTGACGACGGGCGGCTTCATCTCCGGATACCGGGGCTCGCCTCTGGGGGCCTACGACCGTGCGCTGGAGGCGGTCTCCGATAAATTGAAACATGCCGACATCGTCTTCTCCCCGGGGCTCAATGAGGACCTCGCGGCCACCGCTGTGTGGGGCAGCCAACAAGTTGGATTGGTGGAGCCCGGTCGGGTTCAGGGCGTCTTCGGGGTCTGGTATGGGAAGGGTCCTGGCGTCGATCGGTCTGGCGACGCGCTTAAACACGCTAATCAGGCGGGCACTTCGCCGCTTGGCGGGGTTGTCGCTCTGGCGGGTGACGATCACGTCGCGAAGTCGTCCAGCGTGGCTTTCCAGTCAGAACCGGCGCTGATCGCCGCCGGGATCCCCATTCTCTATCCGGCTGATGTGTCGGAGCTGATCACATACGGTTTGCACGGCTTCGCGATGTCGCGACACTCGGGCGCGTGGTCGGCCTTGAAATGTCTCGTCGATGTGGTCGAGACCACTGCGACGACCGCGCTGCCGGACCAGGTCAGCTGTATCATCCCGCCCGGAGAAGCGACAGGCGACCGCCATATCCGCTGGCCCGACAACGCGGTCGGGGCCGAGCGCCGCCTATGGGACCACAAGCTACCCGCGGCACGCGCCTACGCCGCCTTGAACGGGCTGGACCGAGTGACGCACGGGGCGTCCCGCCCGACATCGCTCGGCATTCTGGCAAGCGGCCGCGCTTGGCTTGAGGTCTCTGAATGGTTTCGACAAGCCGGGATATCAAGCCAAGCCCTCGAGGATGCAGGCATCTCGGTGATGAAGGTCGCCATGGTCTGGCCGCTGACCGATCTTCCGACGACCTGGGCGTCCCGCGCGCGCGAGATTCTCGTAGTCGAGGACAAGGCCCCAGTTCTGGAAGAGCAGCTTCGGAGCGCGCTCTACGGCCTTGACGCCGATCGACGTCCGGGGATTGTCGGCAAACAGGATGGCCGAGGTCGACCCATGCTACCCCGGCATGGGCAGATCGAGGCCGCGATCCTAGGGCCGGTTCTATCCGAGAGGCTCGCTGCTATCGGTGTGCCCCTGGCTCCATCGCCGCAGCAGCCCCCGATCAGCGCGACGACGACGGGGCGTCCGCCATGGTTCTGCGCTGGCTGCCCTCACAACACCTCGACGCGTCTGCCGGAGGGCAGCCGCGCCGGGGGAGGTATCGGCTGTCACAGCATGGCCCTGTGGATGGGGCGTGGTACGGCGCTGATAACGCACATGGGGGGGGAAGGCGCAAACTGGATCGGCCAGGCACCTTTTTCCAGCGCCAACCACGTGTTCCAGAACCTTGGCGACGGCACCTATGCCCACTCCGGTTCGCTGGCGATCCGAGCCGCCGTCGCGGCGGGCGTCAATATCACCTACAAGATTCTTTACAACGACGCCGTCGCTATGACCGGCGGACAGTTCGTCGAAGGGCACCCATCTCCCTGGCGCGTCGCCGAACAGGTCCTGGCAGAGGGTGTCAGCCGTCTGGTTGTTGTCAGCGAAGAGCGTCATCGTTACGGCACTGAGGCCCGTTGGCCTGAGGGCGTGGAGGTGGTCGGCCGAGAGCATCTAGACCGCATCCAGAGAACGCTGAGGGACATCCCCGGCGTCACCGTCCTTCTCTATGACCAGACTTGCGCGGCCGAGAAACGTCGCCGGCGTCGGCACGGCCAGTACCCCATCTCTCCGACCCGGGTGATCATCAACGAACTGGTATGCGAGGGCTGCGGCGACTGCGGGGCGCAATCCAACTGTGTCGCTGTAGTCCCGGTAGAGACACCTTACGGCCGCAAGCGGCGAATCCAGCAGTCGGACTGCAATCAGGATCTGTCTTGCTTGAGGGGCTTCTGCCCGAGCTTTGTCACCGTAGATGCGCCGCCGAAGTCCAGGGCAGGCAATGTCTCGGCCGAGGTGGATCTTTCGGGAGTCGCCGAAGCGACCATGGCCCGGGTGGACGGTGCCTATCGCATAATCATCGCTGGCATCGGCGGTACGGGCGTTGTGACCGCCGGGCGTCTTCTGGGCGAAGCGGCGCGCGAGGCGGGCTTGGGGTTCGCAGTTCTCGATCAAACCGGTCTTGCACAAAAGAACGGGTCCGTGACCAGCCATCTCTGCTTCGGTTCTGCCGACGACCAGGCGCTTTCGGCCAAAGCTCCGCCCGGGGGGGTGGACCTGATGATCGCCTGCGATTTGGTCACCGCGCTCGACAAGCAAGCGGCCTATGCACTCTCTCCGGACCGGTCGCGAGCAGTTGTCGATACCGAAGTGCACCCTCTCGCCCTCTCCGTCCTTTCGCCGGATCTGGTCGTTGACGGACAAGCGCTTATCCGAGGTCTTTCCGCCCAGATCTTGCCCGACGGCCTTCTGGCGGTTCGCGCCGCTGAGACGGCCGCGGACTTGGGAGAGGCGGCGCTCGCCAACACCTATTTGCTCGGGGCAGCCGCCCAGCGCGGGTGGCTTCCCGTCTCAGTGGAGGGGATCGAGCGCGCCATCACGCTTAACGGCGTTGCAGTCGAGCGGAACTTGAAGGCCTTCCGCCTGGGCCGGCTGCACGTTGCTAATGGGGTCACCACACCGGTTGTAGAACCGCAAACGGTCGACAGCTTGATTGTTGATCGTCAGGCATTTCTGACTCGCTATCAGAACGCCGCCTATGGACGGGCTTATGCCGATCTGGCGCGCCGCGCCGCAGCCGCTGCGTCCATGCCGGACGGGCAACCCTTCGCCATGAGCGTCGCCCGCAATCTGTTCAAGCTGATGGCGTACAAGGACGAGTACGAGGTCGCAAGACTCCACACTGATCCCACCTTCGCACAGGATCTAAGGAAGCGCTTCGGAGACGGCGTGCGCATCACCCACCATCTCGCACCGCCGATGATTGGCGGCATCGATCCGGCGACAGGGCGACCCCGAAAGCGGCCGTTTGGACCCTGGATTCGACCTGTCATGCGGGGGCTGGCGGCCTGTCGCGGCTTACGCGGAACGCCATTCGATCCGTTCGGCGGCACTGAGGAGCGACGTATGGAACGCGCCCTGGTCCAACGCTATCGTCGCGACATCGAGGCAGTCTTGCCTCGCCTCAGCGCAGCCAATCTTGAGGACGCGGTTGCCCTTGCCACGATCGCTGAAGGTATTCGCGGCTATGGTCCGGTCAAGGCGGCGAACGTTGCGCGGATCGAGCCCGACTGGTCGGCTCTGGAAGTGAAGTTTGGCTTGGGAGAGACGGCATGATGCGAGGCTCGAACGCCGAAATCAGTCGTCGTGGCTTCGTCGTTTCGGCCGCCGCGACTGCGGCGGCATGCGCAACTGCACCGATACAACCCAAGCCTGACCCGGCGTCCGGGCAGGCTCTCTATCGTCTGGTTCAGGCCTATTCGGATCTGGGCGACCACCGCACCGGCTCGCCAGGCGACCATGCGACCACCCGTTGGCTCGAGCGACAACTCCACGACATTGGCCTGACGCCCCAGAGGCAGGCTTGGGACATTGAGGCATTTGACGTAACCCGCTCGCGGCTGTCGTGGACGGGAGACCATTCGGAGCAATCAGAGATCGAGGGCTTCCCCCTCTGGCCGCCGATCCCGACCCCGGGCGATGGTGTGCTGGCACCGCTAAGCGTCACGCCCAGGGAGGACTGTGTCACAGTGCTGACCCTGCCCTATTCTCCGTCGGGATCGCTGGAAAGCGAAGGGGTCGTGGACGCCATCAACGCGGCCTGTGGCTCCGGCGCGGTCGGGGTCGTGGTCGTGACCGAGGGACCGCTGGGCGAACTCATCGCGCTGAACACAGAGTTCCACCAGCCGCGCTGGCCCGTCCCGGTCCTCATCGTCCCCGGCCGCAGCGCCGCCACATTATCCCGGCTGATTGGGCGGCGGATGCCGGTTCGACTTCAGATCGAGGGCAAGGTGCGACCTGACACGGTCCACAATGTGTTGGGGCACCTGGCCCGCGCTGGTCGGGGTATCGTCATCTCGACGCCGAAAAGCGGCTGGTTCCGGTGCGCGGGCGAGCGAGGCTCCGGGATGGCGGTCGCTCTGGCCCTGGCCGAATGGTGCGCCCGAGAGACAGAACTGGACGTCCGCTTCGTTTCGGCGACCGGCCACGAGTTTCACGGCGAGGGCGCGCGTCGGTTCCTCGCGGCCGATCCGCCGCGCCCCGAGACAGTCGCACTCTGGGTTCATATTGGGGCCAATATCGCGGTGAACGAATGGCAGTTGGACGCTGGCGGGACACCGGGGCGCCGGGACACGCCTTCGACCCGTCGGGGTATAGCCTGCCATCCAGCGCTTCACGCAGCAGTGACCGCCAGCTTCGCCGGTCAACCAGGTTACGGGGCCCCCATCAACATCGGTGCCGGGCGCGTACCTGGCGAGACCCAGCATTTCGCGGATCATGGTTATAGCCCGCTGATCGGCATGGTGGGTGCCGGCCCTCTGCATCACACCCCGGCCGACACGTTCGTCGCCACAAGTCCGGCGGTACTCGAGCCAGTGGCACGGGGTCTGATCGGTGCGGTTCAACGATTCCTGGAACGGCAGCCGTAAAGGCGGGCCCGCGCCTGATTGGCTTCGGCGTCAGTTCGGCAAGTGCGGACTGCGCATCCCTGCCCCGCTTGTAGAGTCCGGCCCGCGCCTTGGTCGGCGGGAAAATCTTGCCGCGCCCGGCTACACCTCGCAACGGCTCCGATAAGCCTGACAATGCGGTCCCCATCAGTCGACGCGTCGATCACTGGCACGCAAACCGGCGTCGTAGGCACCTCGCCCGTTGCGGCTGATCTTCCGCGCTTACGAGCGCGAACCGGCCTGCTGGACCGTTCGCGCGCCGCCGATCATCTCGGCACCTGACCGCCCGAACACGGCTCGTTGACACTGACTGAAATCGCAAGCACATTATTATCGATAATATCAGCTCTTGGAACGCAAGGGCGGGGGGAGAGGAATTATGGGGTACAAGAGCACACTATTGGCTGGCTGCGCGTCCTTGGCGAGCTTGATGACGCTCGGCGTCGAGGCCGCATCCGCTCAAGCTCAGCCACAAGCCGATCAGGCGACTGAGATCGAGGAAGTGGTCGTGACCGCTCGACGGCGCGAAGAACAGCTGCAGGACGTTCCGGCCGCCGTCAGCGCCTTGACCGCTCGTCAGATCGAGGAGCTGCCGGTTGAGAAGATCGAGGACTACCTCCGTCAGACCCCGGCCGCTTCGGTCGTGTTCGCTGGCCCGGATTATCTCAAGGACGTTTCGCTGCGCGGTCAGGGCGGCGGACGTAACGGCTTCTCTGCCTCGGCGACCGGGGTTTACCGGAACGGCGTGTTCATTGCAGGCGGCGGGTTCGGCGGTCGCTCGCTGAACGCACTCGACTTGTTCGATGTCCGATCTTTCGAGGTGTATCGGGGTCCCCAAGGAGCCCTGTTCGGCCGCAACGCTGTAGGTGGGGCCATCAACGTGATTTCACAGGCTCCGGGACCGGACGCCCAATTCCGGTTTCAAGCGGCCTATGACGACCGCGATCGGTTCGCCGGTGAGGCGGTGGCCAACATTCCATTCTACGATGGGCGGGCCGCGTTCCGGATCGGCGTCATCGGATCCGACCAATCGGGCGGGTTCATTACCGACCAAGCAACCGGCAATACGCTCGACTATCAGGATTTCCTCGGCGTCCGCGCCGCCGTCCGGGCCGACCTGACAGACTCGCTGTCGACAACTTTGACCTTTGAACGCTCCGAAACCAACGCACCTTCGTTCTCAGTACTCGGTCGCCGTTTGCCGACGCCCGCGCGCCCGACCGCAACCTTTGATCCGGACATCTATGTTCGCGCTGGATCACGATATGGCCGGGCGGACATTGAGGAAGACACCATCTTCCTCAACGTCGAGCAGCGCCTGGGCTTCGCCGACCTCAGCGTGGTCGTGGCCAATCGCGAAAGAGACGGATCGCGGTCTAACGAGGACCTCGATCGCTTCCTCGGCTTTCAAAATGTTGGCGGTTCCGACATCACAGTGGGGCAGTACGAACTGTTCTCCAAAACCGCTGTCGAGGCGCGACTGACCTCCAACGGAGACGGTCCTCTCCAGTGGCTTGTCGGCGTAGACTGGCAGACGTCTGACGACAGCATCACGACCATCAACGAAGGAGTCACGACGGTCGCATCACTGCGTGAACAGGTGACGCGGACCGATTTGTCGACCGAAGAGTTCACATCAAGTTCGGTTTTCGGCAGCGTCGACTACGCCTTCAACGACCAGTGGAGCGGGTCGCTCGAGGCACGGATGCAGTCCGATGACAGTTCTTCGGTTTTCCTGCGCACTGATCGCGTTCCGACCCCAACCAACACCAGTCTCGGCCCAATCCCGTCGGAGGTGGAGTTCTCGCGGTTCATGCCGGGCGCAACGCTGAAGTGGGCCTACTCGCCGGACCAGCAAATCTATGCTCGCGTCGCCTCCGCCTACCGTCCAGCCGGCTTCAATGCCGGAACCTCCGATCCCGCGGCGCTGAACTATGACCCCGAAACCTCAATCGGCGGCGAACTGGGCATGAAGGGGACGCTGGCTGGCTGGTTGCGATACGGGGTCAGTGCCTATCGGCAATCCCTCGACAACGCTCAAATACTGACGTCTGTCAGCGCCACCGACTCAAGCTTCGTGCTCCAGAACGTCGAAGGCGTGGACTACTGGGGTGTTGAGCTGGAGCTTGGCGCAGACTTCGACATCGGCCCTGGAGTGCTCGATACCACAGTGACGGCCTCGACCCAGGACGGCGAGTACAAGGAGGGCTCCTCCATTCTCCTCACGGGCGTAACCTACAACCTTTCGGGATTCCGGGTTAACCGGGTCCGTGATCTGACCGCTTCGGTCACCGCCAACTATGCATGGCGCGTAGGCCAAGGTCGGGCTTACGTCACTGCCACCCTGACGGGCGAGGGCGGCGGATACGAAAATGCGATCGGCTCGCTGAAGGTCGCCGGCATCTCACGTTCGTCACCGTCGTACATGCTGGCGGGCCTCCGGGCCGGCTGGCGCTCCCGTGAATGGAGCGCTTCGGTGTACGTCAACAACCTGTTCGACGAGGTCTATGCCGTGCAGGAGGTCCAGTCGAACGTCTTTTACAACGAAGGGCGCGTGATCGGCGTCCGGCTGGCACGCAGCTTCGGTTACTGAACAGGCTGTCGATCTAGTCCGTCCTGGGCATCCTCGCCGTTGGGGGTGCTCAGGACGACGGCCGGGACGGGTTCCGAACACTTCAAACCACGACGGTTTCGCAGTGGGATTAGCCGCTTTGGTATTGCCTTGCCCCAACCCCGGTTCCCGCCGCCCAAGGTCCGCGCGACGCGGCTTGCTCACCCACCGACGATCGATCGCAATCCGAGCCCTTGGTGTCGTACTTCTGGGTGTTATGCTCTACTCGCCGCTGGCAGGATGCGGCGGCGGCGGGGGAAAGAGCGATGAACCGACACCGCCGGTGAGTCGGGGGCCCACCCCCCCCCAACCCCCCCACACCAACAAACACCGCCACCACCCACCCCCCGGCCGCCCCCCCAACCCCCCCCCACCCCCCCCCACCCCCTCAACCTCCTTGAAGACTGGTTCAGTCTATATATACACTTGAAGACTGGTTTAGTCTATATATACACTTGAAGACTGGTTCAGTCTATATATACACTTGAAGACTTGCTATCACGCCATCACCTTACCACAGCCCCCTCAACCTCCTCAACCGTCCCTACCACGAACGCTATCAACCTCCTGAGCTATCAACCTCCTCAACCTCATCAACC
>JBEIJS010000053.1:0-15064 GCA_040380105.1 Caulobacteraceae bacterium
ATGGGTCGGGAGCGGACTCTGGCTTGATCGCCGAAAGCAGACATCCGGAAGTCCACGCCCTCACCCCGCCACCCCCGACCGCTCCAGCGCCTCGGCGGCGCGCATCAGGGCCATGGCTTCCGCTGCCTGTCCCTGGCTCAGCAGCCAGGCGGCGCGGCGCAGGGCGCGTGCCACCGCGAGCTTGGGACTGATGTAGGGGGGCTCGGCCGTCTCGCCGGCCGGCGACAGCGCCGCCAGCGCGGGCGACGGATCATCCGCCCCGCCGCGCAGGGGCTTGAAGTCCAGGCGTTCGGCGATGCGGCTGCGTGTCCAGCCTTCCGCCATGGCGCGGCGTCTCAGATTGGACAGGCCGACGTCGAAGCGGCGCGCCACGGACGGCGCGGACTCCCCGGCGATATAGGCGGCCCGGACCCGGGCCCAGGTCTCCGGCCCCCGGTATTTGCGCAGGCGATGGTGCTCCATGCGTAGATGGTCGCATGCTGCTACGTCAGAAGCGGACGCACCCCATCTCACGCCGTCATCCTCGGGCTTGACCCGAGGATCAGAGGCGAGAGGCGGGCTGTGCCTCGGGGACGGCCCCGCAATCCCGACCGTGCGCCCGGCCACGGAGCACCGGACCGTCTGATCCTCGGGTCAGGCCCGAGGATGACGGCGGGGGGAGCGGTCAACGGGCGCATGTCCCGGATGTCGCGACGGTTGTCCCTCGAACGTCCCGGGTTTGTCCCTCAAAAGTCCCGCTATTGTCCCCGTTATTCTACCGGATTGTCCTCGCTATCCGGCCGCATTGTCCCTCAAATGACTGGCCGACCTGTCGGCTCCACGGCGTGTTTGCGGGACCCGGCACTGGTCGAAATCGTCACCGGCTGGTCAGTCGTGGGCATAGTCCTGGATCGGTCGCACATCCAGGTCACCGGCCTTGATCGCCCCGATGGCCTGGGCGGCCGCAAGGGCCCCCGCGGTCGTGGTGTAATAGGGTATCTTCATCATCAGGGCCGTGCGGCGTAAGGAGAAGCTGTCCAGCAGCGCCTGTTTGCCCTCGGTGGTGTTGAAGACCAGCTGGACGCCGCCGTTCTTCATGGCGTCGACGATATTGGGGCGACCTTCCAGCACCTTCTTGACGTGGCCCACGGCCAGGCCCTGTTCGGTCAGCCAGGTGTGGGTTCCGCCCGTCGCGATGATGGAGAAACCCTCGGCGATCAGGGTCTTCACCGCCTCGACGATGAAGGGTTTGTCGCCGTCCTTGACGCTGACGAAGGCGCAGCCCCTGACCGGCAGGGTGGTGCCGCCGCCGATCTGGGATTTGGCGAAGGCGCGGGCGAAGGCGGGGGCCATGTCGGCCTCGCCCTCCCGCTTCCAGTCCAGGCCCATGACCTCGCCGGTCGAGCGCATCTCGGGGCCCAGGATGGTGTCGACCCCGGCGAAGCGTGCGAAGGGGAAGACGGCTTCCTTGACCGCGATATGGTCATAGGGCCGGTCCGTCAGGCCGAAGGATTTCAGCGGCACACCGGCCATGACCTTGGCGGCGATGGCGGCGATCGGCTGGCCGATGGTCTTGGCCACGAAGGGGGCCGTGCGGGACGCGCGCGGATTGACCTCCAGCACGAAGATGCGGGGGTTTTCGCTGTGCGGCTCCTCGATGGCGAACTGCACGTTCATCAGGCCGCGCACCTTCAGGGCCCGGGCCATGGCCTCGGTCTGGCGCTTCAGCTCGGCGACGATTTCCGCCGACAGGGAGAAGGGCGGCATGGAACAGGCGCTGTCGCCCGAGTGGACGCCGGCTTCCTCGATATGCTCCAGCACCCCGGCCACGAAGACCGTCTCGTCATCGCACAGGGCGTCGACGTCCACCTCGGTGGCACGGTTCAGATAGTGGTCGATCAGGACCGGGTCGTCGCCCGACACCCGCATGGCCTCGCCGACATAGCGGTCCAGCTGTTCGCGGTCGTGGACGATGACCATGCCGCGCCCGCCCAGCACATAGGAGGGGCGCAGGACGACGGGATAGCCGACCTCCTCCGCCTTGTCGGCGGCTTCCCGGGCCGAGCGGGCCAGGCCGTTGGGCGGCTGCATCAGGCCGATGTCGTGCAGCATGGCCTGGAAGCGCTCGCGGTCCTCGGCCAGGTCGATGGAGTCCAGCGAGGTGCCGAGGATCGGCACACCGTCCTCGTGCAGGGCATGGGCCAGCTTCAGCGGCGTCTGGCCGCCGAACTGGACGACGACGCCGATCAGGTTGCCGGTCGAGCGCTCGACCTCGATCAGCTCCAGCACATCCTCGGCCGTCAGCGGCTCGAAATACAGGCGGTCGGAGGTGTCATAGTCGGTCGAGACGGTCTCGGGGTTGCAGTTGACCATGATCGACTCGACGCCGATGTCGGCGAAGGCGAAGGCCGCGTGGCAGCAGCAGTAATCGAACTCTATGCCTTGCCCGATGCGGTTGGGACCGCCGCCCAGGATGATGGCCTTCTTCCTGTCCGTGGGGTTGGACTCGCACTGCGGAACCTGGCCCAGGGCTCCGGTCTCATAGGTCGAATACATATAGGCCGTGGCCGAGGCGAACTCGGCGGCGCAGGTGTCGATCCGCTTGAACGCCGGGCGGACATTGAGGCCGCGGCGGGCCGTGCGGACGGCTTTCTCGGTCAGGCCGGTCAGCTGGGCGAGGCGGGCGTCCGAGAAGCCCTTGGACTTCAGCTTGCGGAAGTCGGTGGGGTCGGTCGGCAGGCCCTGGACCCGGATATGGCCTTCGGTCCGCACGATGTCGGCGATCTGGCGCAGGAACCAGGGCTCATAGGAACAGGCGGCGTTGACCTCCTCGACCGACAGGCCGTGGCGGAAGGCCTGGGCGATGACCAGAATGCGGTCCGGCGTCGGCTGGCCCAGCGCCCGCACCACGGCGGCGCGGGCACCCGCCTCGTCCTCGACATCGACCACGCCGTCGATCTCGATCTCGTTGAAGCCGGTCAGGCCGGTCTCGAGGCCGCGCAGGGCCTTCTGCATCGATTCCTGGAAGGTCCGGCCGATGGCCATGACCTCGCCCACCGACTTCATCGAGGTCGACAGGGTGGCCTCGGCGCCGGGGTATTTCTCGAAGGCGAAGCGCGGGATCTTGGTGACGACATAGTCGATGCTCGGCTCGAACGAGGCGGGCGTGACCATGGTGATGTCATTGGTCAGTTCGTCGAGCGTGTAGCCGACGGCCAGACGGGCGGCGACCTTGGCGATCGGGAAGCCGGTGGCCTTGGAGGCCAGCGCCGAGGACCGCGACACGCGCGGGTTCATCTCGATCACCACCATCCGGCCGTCGGCGGGATTGATGGCCCACTGGACGTTCGATCCGCCCGTCTCGACGCCGATCTCGCGCAGGACGTTGATGGAGCCCGTGCGCATCCGCTGGTACTCCTTGTCCGTCAGGGTCAGGGCCGGGGCGACGGTGATGGAGTCGCCGGTGTGGACCCCCATCGGGTCGATGTTCTCGATCGAGCAGATGATGATGCAGTTGTCCGCCTTGTCGCGGACGACCTCCATCTCATACTCCTTCCAGCCCAGGACGCTTTCCTCGACCAGCACCTCGGTGGTCGGCGACAGGTCGAGGCCGCGCTCGACGATCTCGTAGTATTCCTCGAGATTGTAGGCGATGCCGCCGCCGGTGCCGGCCAGGGTGAAGGACGGGCGGACGATGGCGGGCAGGCCGACAAAGGCCAGGGCGTCATCGGCCTCGCTGATGTGGTGGATGGCCTTGGAGCGGGGGCTCTCAAGCCCAAGCTTGTCCATGGCGTCGCGGAATTTCTGGCGGTCCTCGGCCTTGTCAATGACCTCGGCCCTGGCCCCGATCATCTCCACGCCCCACTTCTTGAGCGCGCCCGAAGCGTCCAGCGCCAGGGCCGTGTTCAGCGCCGTCTGGCCGCCCATGGTCGGCAAGAGGGCGTCGGGCCGCTCCTTGGCGATGATGCGCTCGACGAAGGCCGGGGTGATCGGCTCGATATAGGTGGCATCGGCCACCTCCGGGTCGGTCATGATGGTGGCCGGGTTGGAGTTGACCAACACGACCCTATATCCCTCGGCCTTCAGCGCCTTGCACGCCTGGACGCCGGAATAGTCAAATTCGCACGCCTGTCCGATCACAATGGGCCCCGCCCCAATGATCAGGATAGATTTGATATCTGTGCGCTTAGGCATTGTTTTTACCGAGCTTTCAGTTCGTCAAAACCGCGCACTCCCAGCCGTCATAGTCCAGCTGGAAGGCCGCGGCCCAGGATTGCATCATGGAAGAGACGGGGGTGAAGGACGCCTCGTCCACCGACATGGTCGTCTCGAGGATGGTGCAGTCGTCCTGGCCCCGGGTCAGAAAACCGGCCCGCCGGGCCACCTCATTCAGGTCCTCGTGATCCCCGTCCCCATAGAAATAGAACAGCGTGTGGCGCGGGGTGACGCCCGAGTCGCCGTGCTCGGCCAGCGTCGCCCGGATCATGGCGTCGCGTTCCTCGTGCGGGACCTCGTCGTCTGACACGGGGGCGGGCTCCTTGCGCGCGCGAGCCCGCCAGCGGCTGTGACGCCGTGCGGACCGGTCGGGTTGTCGGTTAAGCGCTTCGTCTAGAGACGGGCGGGCGGAGGGGCAAGCGGTTATCCGTCCGCCCGCGCCTCAATCCACGCCGGAAGATCGGCAATGCGCTCCAGCGCACCGTACCGGTCGTGCCCCTCCGGGGCATCGGCCAGCTCATGCGCCCAGGTGACGACATAGGGGATGTGGACGGCGAAGGCCCCGGCCTCGAGGGCGGGCAGGACGTCCGACTTCATGGAGTTGCCGGCCATGACGGCCTCTTCGGGCCCCGTGCCGTGCCGGGCGAAGACGCGGTCATAGGTGCCGCGATCCTTCTCGGAAACGATCTCGACCGCGGCGAACAGGTCGCCGAGACCGGAGGCGGCCAGTTTCCGTTCCTGGTCCAGCAGGTCGCCCTTGGTGATCAGCACCAGCCGATACCGCTCCGACAGGGCGGCCAGGGCCTCGTCCACGCCGGGCAGGGTCTCGACCGGATGGGCCAGCATTTCGCGGCCGGCGGCGAGGATCTCCCGGATGGCGCGCGCCGGCGGGTCGCCGTCGCACAGCTCCATGGCGGTCTCGATCATCGACAGGGTGAAGCCCTTCACGCCGTAGCCGTAGAGACGAAGGTTGCGGCGCTCGACCTCGGCCAGGCGCGCGGCGATGGCGTCGTTGTCGTGATCGCTCAGCAGGTCGAGGAACCGCGCCTGGGTGAGGCGGAAGATGGTCTCGTTGTGCCAGAGGGTATCGTCGGCATCGAGGCCGACCGTGGTGATGCTCATCTCCGCGTCTTGGCCCATCCTCCGCAGATCAGGCAAGCGGAGTCATGACCCGTCCAGTCGGGTGGGCACTATCTCACCGGTTGACGGCGAGCGCCGGGCGGGGCCTTGATCGCCGCATGCAGGCTACGCTTCCCGCCCGACTCTACGGCTGTCCCGATGCCTGGGCGCGCGAGCGATCAGGCGTTTTCGGTCGGGCCTGGTTGTTTCTCGGTCACGAGGCGGAGGCGCCGACACCCGGCGACTGGATCGCCACAGACGTGGCCGGTCACCGTCTGCTGGCGGTCCGCGGCAAGGACGGCGACCTGCGTGCCTTCCACAATGTCTGCCGCCACCGGGCGGGTCCTTTGGTGATCGGCGCGAGCGGGCATTGCGGCGGCGAGCTGGTCTGCGCCTATCACGGCTGGCGCTATGCGCTGGACGGTCGGTTGCGGGCGGCGACGGGCTTTGGTGCGGTGGACGGGTTCGACCCGCGCGAATTCGGCCTGCTGGGCCTGCGGCTTGAGATCTGGCGCGGTCTGGTGTTCGCGACGATGGACGCCGGGGCCGCGCCACTGGCGGATCATGTCGCCCCGCTGGAGGCCCTGCTGGCGGAGCGAGGCCTTGACATCGCCGCGCCGGCCCTGCGCCGGTCGCACGATCTGGACTGCGACTGGAAAACCTATGCCGAGAACTATCTCGAGGGCTACCACATCGGCGCGGTCCATCCGCTGCTGGCGGATGAACTGGGTGGAGCCGAATACCGGGTGCGAGTCGAGGGTGATCTGGTCGTGCAGGAGGCGGTCGGGGTCAATGACGGGCCGCAGGCCGGGGTCTGGGGCTGGCTGTGGCCGAACCTCGGGGTCAACGTCTATCGTGACGGGGCCATGATCGAGCGGATGACGCCGGTCGGGCCGGGCCGGACGCGGCTGGACTATCTGTTCCTCAACGACGGCGGCGAAGGTGCGCTTGGGGAAGCCCTGATCGCCTCGGACCGGCTGACCGCCGAGGACGCTGCCATCTGCGAGGCGGTGCAGCGCAATCTGTCGTCCGGTGCCTATGACCGGGGCGTGCTCAGCCCCCGGCATGAGGTCGGGGTCGCCTGGTTCCAGTCGCGGATTGCGGAGGTTCACCCATGACCGAAACGGTCGAGGACCGGCACAAGCTGGGCTGGGGGCTCGCCGCCCTGGTGGTGGCAGGCAATATGATCGGTTCGGGCGTCTATCTGCTGCCCGCCACCCTGGCCCCGGTCGGTTCGTCGAGCGTGATCGGCTGGGGCGTCGCCGGCCTGGGGGCTGTGACCCTCGCCCTCGTCTTCGCGGCCCTGGGCCGGTTGCAGCCGGACGCTGACGGCCTGTCCGGTTTCGCCGAACGGGGGCTGGGGCGGTTCTTCGGCTTCCAGACAGCGCTGGCCTTCTGGACCGCCTGCCTGGTCGGCAATGTCGCCATTGCGGTCGCGGCGACGGGCTACCTCGGCTTCTTCTTTCCCGTGCTGAAGGGGCCGGTCGCGGCCACCTTCTGCAATCTCGGCCTGATCTGGCTGACGACAGGTGCCTATATTCTCGGGGCGCGGGCGGCCTCGCGGTTCGCAGCTCTGGCCCTGATCATCGGTCTTGTTCCGCTCGTCATCGCCGTGGCCGCCGGCGTATCGGCCTTCAACGGGGAGACGTTCGCGGCCTCCTGGAGCCCATCCGGGAACAGTCTGGCCGAAAGCGTCCCGGCCTCACTGGCCGTTATCTTCTGGGCCTTCCTGGGTGTCGAGACCGCAGCGGTCCTGTCGGCCCGCGTCCGCAATCCGGCGCGGGATGTCGGCCGCGCCTCGATTGCGGGAGTCCTGCTCGCCTCGCTCGTCTATGTGGCGGCCACCTTGGCCGTATTCGGGGTGATTCCGGCAGGGGTTCTGGCCGAGTCATCTAGCCCCTATGCTGATCTGACCGCGCGGGTGTTCGGGGCCTCGATCGGTGCCGCTGTCGCGGCCTGTGCCGTGGTCAAGGCCGTCGGGACGCTGGGCGGCTGGGTCATGCTGGGCGGGGAGACGGCGCGGGCCGCGGCCCGGTCCGGCTATCTGCCCTCGGGGTTCGGTCACGGGGAGCGGACGCCGATCGTCAATCCGCTGCTGGGCGGTGCGATCATGAGCATTGTGGCGGTGCTTTCCGGCCAGTCGACCCTCGGCGGGCAGTTCGGCATGCTGGTGGGCGTCACCTCGGTATTGAGCCTCGTGGTCTATGGCTTTTGTTCCGCCTCATTGTTCCGGCTGGCGCGCTGGACCCGGGCGCGGTTCATCGCGGCCCTGGGTCTGACGTTCACGACGGCGGCGGTGGTGGCCGCAGCACCCGGCTATATCCTGCCGACAGCGATCTTTTTCGCGGTGACGACCGGGGCCTGGTTTGCGTTCAAACCGGGCGGTGCGACCAAGCCGGTTGACCCGACGCCGACGGCTCACTAGCAAACGCGCCGTTTGCTCGCCGGGATTCGGTGATAGAGAGCGCCCCATGACCACGACACTCCTCCCCGGCGTCACCGGCGTGCTTGCGCTCGCGGACGGAACCATCCTGCAGGGCCTCGGCTGCGGTGCTGTAGGCACGGCGCTCGGCGAGGTGGTCTTCAATACCGCCATGACCGGCTATCAGGAAATCCTGACCGACCCGTCCTACATGAGCCAGATCCTGGCCTTCACCTTTCCGCATGTCGGGAACACGGGGACCAATGTCGAGGATGTCGAACAGATCGGCGGCGGCTCGGACACCTCGGCCCGCGGGGCGATCTTCCGCGATGCACCGACCGATCCGGCCAATTGGCGCAATCAGGGCGATTTCGACGGCTGGATGAAACGGCGCGGTGTCGTCGGTCTTTCCGGGGTCGACACCCGGGCCCTGACCGCCCGCATCCGCGACATGGGCGCGCCCCATGCCGTGATCGCCCACGATCCGTCCGGACAGTTCGACCTTGAGGCGCTGGTCGCACAGGCCAAGGCATGGACGGGACTGATCGGGCTTGATCTGGCCAAGGACGCCTCGACGCGGCAGGCGTTCGACTGGGATGAGGGGCTGTGGGACTGGCCGGAAGGCTATCCGCGCGTGGACGCCGCCGACAGGTCGGTGGTCGTGATCGACTATGGGGTGAAGCGCAACATCCTGCGGGCCCTGGCCTCGACGGGCGCAAAGATCACCGTGGTGCCGGCCGATACGACGGCTGAGGCGATTCTGGCGCGCAAGCCGGACGGGGTGGTCCTGTCGAACGGGCCGGGCGACCCGGCGGCAACCGGCCTCTATGCCGTCCCCGAGATTCGCAAACTGGTCGACAGCGGCACGCCCCTGTTTGGAATCTGTCTGGGTCACCAGATGCTGGCGCTGGCTCTGGGGGCAAAGACGGTGAAGATGGTTCAGGGCCACCACGGGGCCAACCATCCGGTCAAGGACCTGACTACGGGCAAGGTCGAGATTGTGTCGATGAACCACGGCTTCACCGTCGACCGCGACAGCCTGCCCGAGGCGGTGAGCGAGACCCACGTCAGCCTGTTCGACGGTACCAATTGCGGCATCGCCCTGAACGGCCGACCGGTGTTCAGCGTCCAGCATCACCCCGAGGCCTCGCCGGGGCCGACGGACAGTCTTTATCTGTTCCAGCGGTTCGCGGATTCGATGGCGGTCCAGCCTTGAGCTGGATCCCGCCGACCACCTTCAGTGAAAGAATCAAGCGGGCCGTATTCAATCCGCGACAGGAGTTGAAGCGGGTCATCGCGCGGGAACTTCGGAAGGGCGAGCCTGAACTGCGGCTGCTTCCGGACCTGGTCGACCCGAAGCGGGCCGCTGTGGATGTGGGTGCCAATCGCGGGGTTTGGACCCATCAGATGGCCGCGCTCTGCCCCCGGGTTTATGCCTTCGAACCCAATCCCAAGATGTTCGCTATCCTGGATGCGGCGCGCCCGTCCAATGCCGAGGCCCGGCAGATCGCACTTTCGGACCGCACCGGCGTGGCCAGCCTGAAGGTGCCGCGGTCGGCGCGGGGATTTTCCAACCAGCATGCCTCGCTGGAGACCAACTGGGCGGGTGCCATGGAGTTCGGCGTGGTTGAGGTCGCCACAGCTCGCCTCGACGAACTGGGCCTTGAACCCGTCGGCTTCATCAAGATCGATGTAGAGGGTCATGAGCCGGCTGTGATCGCAGGGGCCGCCGGCCTGATCGCGCGCGACCGGCCGACCCTGTTGGTCGAGCTGGAAGAGCGGCACTCGGACCGGTCTATCGAGGCCTCCATCGCGCAGGTCGAGGCGCTGGGCTATGATGCCTTCGTCTTCAAGAACGGGGCTCAGCGGCCCATCGGTGAGTTCGATCCGCAGGTGGACCATCGCGACGCGGTCGAGACCCCGGCCTATATCTTCAACTTCATCTTCAAACCGCGCCGCTAGTTCCAGCTGCCGTCCCGATGCTGTGTGCCGGGACCGTGATCGTTCCTGGCCTGCAACCGTGCTATGGTCGCCCATGGCGCTCCGCATCCTGACGACCCTGTGTCTCGCCATGACGCTCTTTGCCTGTGCCAGCGGGACCCGCTCATCCTTCGACATCCAGGACCGCGAGGGGGCCCGCCCGATGGGGCTGGCTTCGACGCGGGACCATCCGATACGGGTCTATCTGGACGCTGCAGATCGCGCGTCCATGTTCCAGCAGGCCGTCCGTGAGGGCTTGCCGGTCGGTCCGGACGGGCGGCTGGACCTTATCGCGCTGTCCGGAGGTGGCTCAAACGGTGCCTTCACTGCGGGGTTGATGAAGGGCTGGACCGAAACCGGGGAGCGCCCGGATTTCGAGGTCGTGACAGGCGTGTCGACCGGAGCCTTGGCGGCCCCCTTCGTGTTTCTGGGGTCCGACTATGATGACGAACTGGCTGATGCCTATACGGGCGGGGCCGCCGCCGGCCTGTTGCAGCCGCAGGGGATCGGTGCCCTGTTCGGGTCCGGCATCTACCGGTCGGAGCCGCTCCGGGCCCTGGTCGAGCGCTATGTCGATGAGGCGCTGCTGGCCGCCGTGGCCGCGGAATACGCCAAGGGTCGAGTCCTGCTGGTCGCGACCACCGATCTGGATTCCCAGCGCGGGGTCAGTTGGGATCTGGGCGCGATCGCAACCCAGGCCTCGCCAGCGGCCCTGGCGCTGTTCCGCAATGTCCTGATCGCTTCTGCCAGCATACCGGGGGCCTTTCCGCCGGTGCTGATCCCGTCTGACAGGCAGGGAGTCGCCTTTGAGGAAATGCACGTCGACGGCGGCATTTCCACGCCTTTCCTCGCGGTGCCGGAAACCCTCTGGTCCTTTCGCGCCCCATCCGGGACCCTGCGCGGCGCGCGGTTTTATGTCGTCATCAATGGGCGAACGAACCCGACGTTTGAGATCGCCCGGGATACGCCCCAGGAGGTGCTGAGCCGCAGTGTCGATGTCCAGCTGAGGGCTTCGCTGGTGACGACCTTGGCCGGCAATCGCGCCTTCGCCGACCGCAATGACCTGCATTTCCGTTACGCCGCCCTGCCGGATGACTCCGAGGCCTCGGCGCTGGATTTCAGCGTGGAATCCATGATCGCCGTCTATGAGGTCGGCCGCCAGGGAGCCTTGACCGGCGAGGTCTGGCGGTAGCGAGCCCCTGTCAGGGAAGCGGCGCGAAGCGCTTCTCTTCCCGCAGGGCGTATGCCTTGCGGACCGCGACGCGTGCGGCGTGCAGCCAGTAGTCGGCGTCGGCCTGCCGATTGCTCCGCAACCGCTCTGCATCGCGCAGCCGCCGCAGGGCCGCATTCTCGAGCAGGCGCGCATGCAGGGCGCAGGGTGACAGTTCGGGGATCGGCGGGGAACCTGGGACGGCGACGCTGTTGGGACCTTGGGGCTCCACCGCCGGTTGGGCGATGGTCATGAACATGGGGCGGCTTTCTTGCTCGGACGGGACTGCAGTCTTCGCCGCAGGTCCGCCTGTCACCATCCGCTTCCGGGACGGCCGGATTCTTAATCCACAGGCCTGTGGACAGTTTCGCCTCATGCGGAAAAACTATGCACATATTCAGGCATTTACCGTCTCGGTTTAGCCTCTTTGGTTAATGAAAGGTAAAGCCACCCAAACCGGTGAGTCGCGCGCTATAAGGCGCAGGTGCGCTTCGATGATCGCTTCCTTGAAGAACTGAAGGCCCGCCTTCGGCCGTCCGACATCATCGGGCGGACGGTGAAGCTCAAGCGTCAGGGCCGCGAATATGTCGGCCTGTCGCCCTTCACCAAGGAGAAGTCGCCCTCCTTCTTCGTCAATGACGACAAGGGATTCTTCCACGACTTCTCGTCGGGCAAGCACGGCGACGTCATCAGCTTCCTGCAGGAGACAGAGCGGCTCAGCTTCGTCGAGGCGGTGCAGCGGCTGGCTGGGGAGGCGGGCATGGCCCTGCCGGCCGAGGACCCGCAGGCGGCCGAGCGTGAGGCGAAGAAGCAGGGCCTGACCGACTGGATGGATCTGGCCCAGAAATGGTTCGCGGCCAATCTGCGCCGGTCGCCAGGCAAGGCGGCGCGCGAATATCTGGAAAAGCGCGGCCTGCCTGAGGACCAGTGGGAGCGGTTCGGCCTCGGCTATGCGCCGAATGATCGCGAAGGCTTGAAGGCCGCGCTCGTGCAGCGAGGGGCCAGGCCCGGCGATTTGGTCGAGGCGGGTATGCTGATCGCCCCCGAGGGCGGCGGCCAGCCCTATGACCGGTTCCGCGACCGGCTGATGTTCCCCATCCTTGATGCCCGCGGACGTATCGTCAGCTTCGGCGGCCGGGCCATGAACCCGGACGACCGGGCCAAATATCTGAACGGTCCCGAGAGCCCGCTCTTTCACAAGGGCGCGACCCTTTACGGCCTGCCCGAGGCGCGCCGCATCCTGGGTGCCGAGAGCAAGAGCGACCAGGCCATAGTGGTGGTCGAGGGCTATATGGATGTAATCGCCTGCCACCGCGCAGGCATACCCGCCGTTGCGCCCATGGGCACTGCCCTGACCGAGGAGCAGATGGAGCGGCTGTGGCGGGTATCGCACGAGCCGGTCCTGTGTTTCGACGGCGATGCGGCAGGACGGCGTGCGGCTTACCGCGCCATCGATCGGGCTCTGCCGCAACTGAAGTCGGGGCGTTCGTTCCGCTTCGCCCTGCTGGAGGGCGGTCAGGACCCGGACGACAT
Organism: Caulobacteraceae bacterium; assembly: GCA_040380105.1. GTDB lineage: Bacteria > Pseudomonadota > Alphaproteobacteria > Caulobacterales > Caulobacteraceae > Brevundimonas. The sequence goes on from JBEIJS010000053.1 coordinate 12,459, forward strand.
CCTGCGCGACCAGGGCGCGCCGGCGCTGCGTCAGGCCATGGCCGCGACCCGCCCGTTCGCCGAGGTGCTGTTCGGCAAGGAGGCGGAGGCTGAACCGCTCGACTCGCCCGAGCGCCGCGCGGGGCTGAAGGGTCGCCTGCGCCAGGCCGCCTCGGCCATTCAGGACAAGGATCTGGCGGAACAGTATCGCCGCGAACTGTTCGACCGCTTCGACGCCCTGTTCCCGGCGCGTCGCGCCCCGCAAGGCCCGGCGACGACGGGGCCCGGCGGCCGCTGGCGGCCCGGACCTCCACCCAAACTGGGCCAGACCGCCGCAGGGGCCCAGGCGATGCAGTCGCTGAGCCGTTCGATCGAGCCGGTCGCCGCCGCGCTGGCCCATGGAGCCATCGACGACCCGGAGCGGATGGATGACCATCTCGAGGCCATTTCATCGCACGGGTTCGGGGATGCATCGCTCGACGGCCTGGCGCAGGAGATGGTCCGGCTGCGCTTCTCGGGTCAGGACCTTGACTCGGCGGCCTTGCGTCGCCATCTGGCGCAATCGGGTCACGATGCTTTAGTGCGCGAGGTCGAGAAGGCGGCGGCAAAGTCCGGCGCGCCTTTCCTGGCCGCAAATGCGCCCCTCGCCGAAGCAAGGGTCCGATGGTCGCAGGCGTTCGACGCGCTAACTCGCGTGGCGGCGCTGGAAGAGGCACTGAGCTCGGCGGCAGGCATGCCGGGCCAGGATGAGGCGTTCCGCAGGCTTAAAGCCGAGCGGGATGCTTTGCGTCGCGCGATCAAAACCGGAGAGATCTGGGAAGACAGCACGGGTTCGTAACCTACGAACCCGCCACACGTTGTATTTGGCGGACGGCCTGATCAGCCGCTCCACCCGGAGAAAAGACTGCATGAGCGCCCAGACCGAGACGCAGGAAACCGAAGCCCAGAGCGACGGTCCGCTGCTCGACCTCACCGATGCCGGGGTTAAGAAGTTTATCAAACAGGCCAAGGCGAGGGGCTATGTGACGATGGAGGACCTGAACAAGGTCCTGCCGTCCGAAGAGGTGACCCCAGACGCGATCGAGGACACGCTGGCGATGCTGTCCGAGATGGGGGTCAACGTCGTCGAGGCCGAAGAAGACGCGACCGAGACCACCGAGAAGGAAGGTGGCGAGGTTGTCGAGCGCGCCGAGACCAGCGTCTCCGAGACCCCGGCAAAGGCGGCCTATGATCGGACCGATGACCCCGTTCGGATGTATCTGCGGGAGATGGGTTCGGTCGAGCTGCTGAGCCGCGAGGGCGAGATCGCGATCGCCAAGCGGATCGAGGCCGGGCGGGATGCGATGATCTCGGGCCTGTGCGAAAGCGCCCTGACGTTCGAGGCCATCATGGTCTGGCGCGATGAACTGGCCAACAACCGCATCCTGCTGCGCGAGGTCATCGACCTGGACGCCACCTATGGCGTGCTCAACCCCTCATCCCTGCCGCACAACCAGCCGCCCGCCGGGACGGTGGTCGAGCCGGCCGAACCGGAAGAGGGTGCCGAGCCCAAGCCGGAAACGGACGACGAGGAGGACGAGGATTTCGACGACGGCGGCGGCATGTCGATCTCGGCGCTCGAGGCGGAGCTGCGCGACGGCGTCATGGAGGTGCTGGACGCGGTCGCCGGCGACTTCGGCGCCTTCCGCAAGCTGCAGGACAAGCTGGTCGAAAGCCGGCTGAAGGGCGAACAGCTCTCGGCCAAGGACCAGAAGGCCTATGACGCCCTGACGGCCGGCATTTCCGGCCGGCTCAAGACGATGAAGCTGAACAACCACCGCATCGAGGCCCTGGTCGAGCAGCTCTACGCCATCAACAAACGCCTCATGGGCCTGGAAGGCCGGCTGCTGCGCCTGGCCGACAGCTACGGCATCTCGCGGCCCGAGTTCCTGAAATCCTATTTCGGCGCCGAGCTGGACCCCACCTGGGCCGAGCGGGTCAAGGAGATGGGCGTCCGCTGGACCAAATTCAGCGACAATGAAACCGCCCAGATCGCCCAGATCCGCGGCGACGTCGCCGCCGTCGCCACCGAGGCCGGCCTGCCCATCGACGACTACCGCCGCATCGTCCAGACGGTTCAGAAGGGCGAGCGCGAAGCCCGTCAGGCCAAGAAGGAGATGGTCGAGGCCAATCTGCGCCTCGTCATCTCCATCGCCAAGAAATATACCAACCGCGGCCTGCAGTTCCTTGATCTTATTCAGGAAGGCAACATCGGCCTCATGAAGGCCGTGGACAAGTTCGAGTACCGCCGGGGCTACAAGTTCTCGACCTACGCCACCTGGTGGATCCGGCAGGCCATCACCCGGTCCATCGCCGACCAGGCCCGCACCATCCGCATCCCGGTGCACATGATCGAGACGATCAACAAGATCGTCCGCACCTCGCGCCAGATGCTGCATGAGATCGGTCGCGAGCCCACCCCCGAGGAGTTGGCCGAGAAGCTGGCCATGCCCCTGGAGACGGTCCGGAAGGTCCTGAAGATCGCCAAGGAACCCATCAGCCTCGAGACCCCCATCGGTGACGAGGAGGACTCGCACCTGGGCGACTTCATCGAGGACAAGAGCGCCATCCTGCCCATCGATGCGGCC